>NZ_CP045915.1:318006-636013 GCF_009650095.1 Gracilibacillus salitolerans
CAATAATGGTGGAAAACGGACATTTAAAGGGTCCAAATATATATCGACAACCAAAAGTTTTGATGTAGCCCTAGAGAACGCCACAAAAGATATAATGGATGACGGAAAGTCCCAGGATCTCCGAATTGTGCAGATTGATTTGAATAAGGTTACAGAGAAGTATTATGATTTAACAGATCCAGCAATACAGGATAAATATTTAGTCAACTCTAAAGGAGAACCATGGGAAAAGGTACGGAGATACGCCAACAAATCTCAGGAATTGCTTGTCGAAAAGTCCATTCCAGCAAATGCAATCACGCTAATTGGCCGTCCTTCCGAGTTCATGAAATAATATAAGAGGAGTGTTTTCAACGTGGACCAATCAACATTATTGGGTCAATTTATCGAATCAGAAATAAATTTACTTGTTGAATTGCGAATGGGTAATGGCATGGATGAGCAAGAATATAAAAATATGAAACGGACGTTTTCTCAATTAATGGAGCAATGGAACGATAAAGATTCCGTTCCACAAAAAGCCGTCCAGCCGATTATGGAAATCTGTACTGAACTGTATAACTCTTCTATGAATTACTCAGGCGAAGAGTCAGAGAGAATACGGAAGGCGACAGATTATATCAGTACTTGGAGACAGAAAGGACTTGCTGGTGATTATATACCAGACCAAACACAGGAGAATGTTATTTCAGGTCTTGTTGAACAGATCAATACGGATGGTAATTTTTTTAAAAAACTTGAACAAGGAAAGGGGTTGGACGAGCAGCAATTCGAAGGGATTTTTCGAGAACTAGTCAAGATCCATGACGAAATAACTTCTTGGGATACAATGCCAAAGCCGCTTGTCCGGGTTCTTATAGCTCTTTATGAAATGGATTTGCTTGTCATCAAATATGAGGATGAGTTTCACAATCAGGAAGAAGCGGATAAGATTTACGATGCATATGAAAGGGTTTTTGAACTGATTGCGGGTTAATGGCAGTGTGGAGGCTAATTGATGCCTCCACACAGGTAAAAGATAGTTTCAAGCACTATTTCTTAATGGACGTATGATAAAGAAAGCTGTCACGATCATCAGAACTATCGTAATTGCATAGACCACCTGCATTCCTAGCGTAAAAGCATTTTGTGCCGATTGAAGTAAATGCATCCCTGTTTCATTTGGAAGGCTTTCTACAATCCCCATTGCTGAACCGATATTTTCTGAGGCAATACTCATTGTTTCAGTTGGGATTTCTCCCGTCTCTGCTCTGTTTAGTGAGAATCGGTATATGATGGTGGCAATACTTCCTAGAAAAGCGATGCTAATGCCACTGCCAAACCCAGTTGCAACATCGGTTAAAGCGGAGGCAGAACTAGTTCGTTCCATTGGAGCTGAAGAAACAATCAGTTCGCTGCCTAAGGTCATAATCGGGCCTCCACCTAATCCTATAAGTGAAACGCCGGTTAAAAGCAGAGGAACATTAGAAATCAAAGTGCCAATGATTACGATGAATGCCCCTCCAATTGTAACGAAGACACCGAGAGCCATTGCTGTAGACACTTGGAAAAACCTTGTCAGTACAGGAGCAAGCATAGTTCCTATGACGGATGTGAGAGCAGGAAAAATTAAAAGAAGTCCTGCTATTGCTGTTGAAAACCCGGATACTCCCTGCAAGTATTGGGCAAAGAGCATATCTGGCGCGGTAAAAGCAAGTACCATAAGCAACATAGCAAGGAGTGCGATAGTCAAGGTTTTTAATTTAAATAAATTTAGATCGAGCAATGGATCTGTGAGCAGTTGTTGTCTTTTGATAAACAGCCTAGCAAAAAACAGCCCTACAGCTATAGACACGATATAAGTGATAGCAAAGCCAGTTTCAGCAATTTTTTGGAAGCCGTAAATTACGCCTAAGATGGCAACCAGTGAAAGTGCTACACTTAACTTATCAGGATTTTTAGCTTGTGGATCCCGGTATGTTGGCAACAACCAACTAAATATAAGGAACAATGCTGCAAAAGGAATATTAGCGAGAAAAGCAGCTCCCCACCAGAAATACTCTACTAAAAACCCTCCTAAAGGTGGGCCAAGTGCAGAACCGGCCGAAAAAGTACTGATGTAGAGGGCAATAGCCAATAAACAGTGGAAACATTAATACGATGAGCCCGCTCCATTCGCGCCAAGTTGCTTGAGAAGGTACATTCTTTATTTAATTAAATCATAAGTGGTACAAACCTTAAGATAGAAGGAATCACAAAAAACAGATAAAAGTTTATCACTATATAAAAGAATATCAAATTCATTCTCAAATGTTGGAATAACATTACAAGTTCATTTGAAGCGTTCATCTATTGACCTAAGTGACCTATTGGAAACATCGGGTAGAATACGATTCGTAAAGGGTGCTTATCAAGAGTCTGAAGGTAAATATATTCCAAGATCCGAAGAGTTAAATAAACGGTATATAGAATTTGTATCTAAGTGTATAGATAGTAATCTTCCATTGTCTGTTGCTACACATGATGAAAATATATTGATGGACTTAAAAGCAAAAGGCTGAGATGTTAGATGGGGTTCGACCTGACCTATTAAGATTTTTAAAGGAGGATAATATCGAGACTAAGGTTTATGTTACATATGGTAGTGAGTGGTATTTATATTTAGTTCATCGTATTGCTGAATATCCTCCGAATATTTATACTTTTATTTCTGATAATTGAACAGAATACCGATAGAGAAAAAATAAATACTAAATAATGAAATATTATTTTCTAATATTCTCTATAATTTAGAACATTCATTAATCGGGCACGATTGAGGAGCAACACAGGATAGAAAATGATCAAACTTTTTTATAAAAAATAAACTTAAATCTGCTGGAGGAGAATCCATTTTGATCAATCTTTTTTCAAAATGGATTCTTTTTATTTTTTGTAAAAGATGGGTTTGCGAGGTATTTTTGATCAAACTTTATTTTAAAGCTACATTTGGGTGTTAACGTATATATTAAAGATTAGATCCCTTATGGGAACGTTTGTATAATACCATAACGAAGATAGCCATGGTTGATATAAGGACTCCACCAATGCCTGAACTGACTTGAAATCCTTGAGTGAAGGCATCCCGTACAGTATCTAGCATTTTCATACCCATAGGGGAGGATAACTCCTTGCTCGCCGCTATTGCGCCGGCAACACTTTGCATCGTTGTGTCTGTGACCTGTGTTGGTACTTCTTTTGAAAGATTGCCTGCCAAGACAGAGCGGTAAACAAACAGACCGATGGTTCCAAGGAGTGCAACGCCCATTGCGTTTCCCAGCTCACCACTAACTTCCTGCATAGCGGATGCAGACCCCGCCCGTTCAACCGGAACAGAAGAAATGATGAAGTCACTGGCCAAAGCAAACGCAGAGCCCTGTGTCAGTCCTGCCAATGAAATACTCATAACCACTAATGGAAAATTCATGCTACTTGCACCAACGGCAATCAGTATGAGACTGACGCCCACCAGCAGCAGACTGACCCAAATGACCACTCTCTGGCGAATCCAGCGTACTAATATGGGTGCAATCAAGGCACCGGCAATATTCGCTATGACATAGGGAAGCGTCCATATTCCCGCTTGTAGAGGGGGAAGTTCCTGCACCCACTGCAGATACTGTGTAAACAAGTAAAATACGCCAGACAAACCAATCAAAGTAAAGAAAATAGCGCCTAGTGATGTGCTAAACAGACGGTTCGTAAACAACTTCAAATCAAGTAGCGGATGGGCAAGGCGGCTTTGCCGTCGCACAAACATCACCGCTAGAATGATTCCGATCACAATCGCCATCACGTAAATGATCGTGCTATCTTGTTCTTCCAAAGCAATTCCTTGTATGCCGTAAATGAATGTCAGCACTCCTCCTAAGGACAAAGCAACGCTTTTCCAATCAAGCTGATGTTCATTTTTCTCACGAAATTCAGGCAAAAGAGACCGGCCAGTTACAAGAAAGAGTATGAGAACCGGCACATTGATGAGGAAGATTGCTCCCCACCAGAAAGTCTCTAACAGAATCCCTCCGAGCAGTGGTCCCACTGCCCCGCCAGCCGAAAATGCACTGAATACGACTGCAATAGCAAAGCGACGCTGCCCTTCGTGATGAAACATGTTGCGCAGAAGTGAAAAGATTGAAGGCATCAGCATCGCCCCCGCCACGCCAAGAAGTGCTCGAGAAATAATGAGCAACTCGGCATTGACGGAGAAAGCCGCCAATACGGAAAATACAGCAAACCCGACTGCTCCGATAAGCAGCATGCGACGACGACCGATCCGGTCACCTAAGCGGCCCATAGTAATCAACAATCCGCTAGTAAGAAAACCGTAAATGTGCAGAATCCATAGCATTTGAGTCGAACCTGTCTGGAGGTCAGCAGTAATCGACGGCATTGCCAGGTAAAGCGCAGTGAGATCAGTAGATAACACTAGCATCAGCAAAGTCAGTATGGTTAGCCCTAGCCATTCGCGCCAAGTTGCTTGAGGCGGTATATGATTTGTTTTTTTTTCATCACTTTTCATTTCAAACCTACCTTTCTGTCTCTTGAATCTATATAACTAAAATGTTTCCGCTGTTCGATTCACTTGTTGTAGCCCTTGCTTAATAATTTTTTCGCTATCATCTGGATATTGATGATGCCCCTCGATGATACACTCTGTAATTTCGGTTATTCCGAAAAAGTTCAAGTGGTTACGTACAAATCTTACTGACATTTCAGATAAATCATCCTTGTTATATATCCCACCTCTGGCATTTAGTAAGACGGCCTTTTTATCTGTTAATAGCCCTTTAACACCGTCTTTTGTGTATGTGAATGTTTTTCTAGGATGGTGCAAACAATCGAGATACATATGCAATGCAGCAGGAATAGTTAAATTCCATAACGGAAACGCTATGACGATTTTATCTGCAACTATAAATTGTTCTAAATGCTGTTGTTGGATGGCAGCTGCTGATAAGTTACCTGGGCTAAGGTTCAGTCCTAGAGGTGCTTGATTGCTGTTATCAATTAAGGACGTACCTATAAGTGGAAGTGGTGTATCATATAAGTGAACTTCCTGTATTTCTTCTTCTGGATGGGATTCTCGGTACCTTTTAAGAAACTGTTCATACATTTTTACACTGATGGACTTCTGTGCTGGACGATCATTCGCTTTGACAAATAAAATAGTCATTTTTATCTCTCCAATCATATAAAATTATCAAACAGTCAACTAGTGACTTGTTGAGTTCATTATATTGATTTCAAAAGCTTTGCACATCCAGTTATTGTCTAAGAAACACCTACATAAATAGTCGTAGAGAAGTAGTATGGAATTGATTTATCAGGTGTTTAAGGTGTTGGGAAGTGAAAAAAACGAATTATGTGTGAAGATTATTGGTAAAGGAGGAGTGCTAAGAGAGTTGGTCTATTTGACGGGGATTGAAATCTCGCAAGTTGAAGAGCGTTTACTTTTTAAAATGTCTTTTCAAATAATAATTAAACTGAATATTTAAGTAATATTTCTTAACTTTAGTATCAAAGAAAAGAGCTGTCTTAAGCTCTTTAGTAGAACTTATAGACAGCCCTTCCTATCAAATTAATCGAACCATTTATGTTTGATGGCATATAAGGCAGCTTGTGTACGATCCTGTACTTCCATTTTTCCAAAGATGTTGGTGATATGAGTTTTGACAGTTTTTTCACTTATAGATAGTTCTGCAGCAATTTCTTTGTTGCTTTGACCATAGGTAATATGCTTCAAAACGGTAGCTTCTCTGGAGGTAAGAATATCGATAGTTTTTTCATCATCTACCATATGTGTCATTAGTTGATTGGTCACTGCCGGATGCAATTTTTTTTGGCCATCCATCACAGCCTCGATTGTTTCTACTAGAATATCGGGTTCTACATCCTTCAATTGGTAACCGTGTGCCCCAGCCTTAATTGCTGGTAACACATAATCTTGATCGGAAAAACTGGTTAGTATTATCACTTTTATATTTGGATAATTTTGGGTGATGTGCCTTGTTGCCTCAATTCCATCCATTTTAGGCATCATTACATCTATAAGCACAACATCAGGATGCATTTGGTTTATCTTTTGTAAAGCTTCTTCTCCGTTTTGAGCTTCCCCAACTAGCTCGATGTGTGATTGCGTTTGTAAGAAAAAGCGTAATCCTTTTAGTACAACAAGGTGATCATCCACGAGCAGTACTTTTATCGTCATTCTTTATCCTCCCCGTTTTGTATTGGGACTGTTACCGTGATACTTGTTCCATTCCCACTTATACTTTCGATAGTGAGTTTGGCATTGATTTCTTTTGCACGTTCTTTCATGCTTTTCATACCAATAGAGTGTTGGTTTTCAGAAGCTCCTCCACAGCCGTTATCTGTGATTTTCATTTCTACAAAAGAAGACGTTTTCGTTATATGAACGTTTCCCTCATTTGTTTTTGCATGTTTTTTTATATTATTTAAAGCTTCTTGTGCGATTCGCCATAGAGCTTGCTCTTTTTTATCAGGTAGCTTGAGATTCACAGGACCATGGATATCTAATTGCAAACCAAGTTTACTTCCATATTCTTGGATAGATGTACCAATTTCTCTTTCTAGCTCCTGCGGCCTTAATTGCCAAATTAAACTTCGCATTTCGCTTAAAGTTTCTTGCGATAGCTTCTGGATATCTGAAATTGCCTCTGACACCATATCATTACTATTTGTTGTGACCTTTTGTAATCCTCTTGCAGTCAACGAAAGTGCGAACAATTTTTGATTTACCGCGTCATGAAGGTCTCGTGCAAGTCTGTTTCTTTCTTTTTCTACTAGTAAAGCTTCCCACTCTTCTTGTAGGTATGTTTTCTCGATAGCCATAGAAAGGAGACCTGCAAGTACCTCAAGCATTTCTATCTCTAGATCGCTAAATGTTTCTGTTTCTCTACTGAGTAAAAGAACACCTAGAGCGCGTCTCTTTTTTTCATTAGTTTCTAGTGGCAAAGCGATAGAGTAGCATTTTTCCCATGTTTTAAGCGATGAATAATATAAGGGTTGTTGGTGATTTTGTAAAATCCTCTTTTCATCATAAGTCTTATGAATGATAGATGGAATAGAAGAAAAGGATTTTTCGTTTAGCACTTTTGTTTCCTTCCCATGGGTAGTTGCCCGTAATAATAGTTCATTGTTTTCTTCTATAAGAAGAGCAATCTTTGGCCAACATTCAAAATGAGAACTTAGCTCCTCCATGAGCACTTTATATAATTCCTGGCGGGTACTTGCTTTCCCAAGTTGCCTATTGAGACGGTCCATATCTTTATAGTAATCTACAAGATAGCGAGCAATGGAATCCACTTCTTGTTTTTTTTGTTCTTCATATAGACGTATACGCTCAACAGCTGTACCAATTTGGTATGCAATTGATTCTAGTAAAAGTAATTCTTTCTGCTCAAACCTTTTTTTCTCTAAAGAAGCGAGATTTAGTAATCCGAGTTTTCTGCCACGGATCGTCAAGGGAATACTGGCGTGAAATTTTAAGTTCCGGGTATCACCAGCATTCTCTATCATTGCTTCTTCTAAGCGGACGCACTTGATGCTATTCACCGCTTTGTGGAGATATCCTTCCCAGTAAAGTTGTAAGCATGCACAATCATAACAACCATTACTACATGTCAATCTGTTGAAGTTGTTATCAGAAAGAACAGGTGGAAGGTTTTGATAAGCAGCTAACTTATAAGAATTTGCTTCATTGGTTAAAAATATCCATCCTGTTTGAAGTTCCATTAATTCCAATAACTTTTTTAAGGAAACCTCCAACATTTCATACATATCTACACATTGGTTTAAGGTAACGGCGATTTCTTTTTGAATAAGTAACTCCTTACCCGATTTTGCCATTAAAATACATCCTTTACCATTTCATTTTGGTCTTATTATAACTTAAATTATGTGAAAAAGCATAAGGCACAAGAGTAATTTATAAAAGGGTTATTAAGATATCGAATTTACGTTGATGAAATTTGGTTATTAAGAAAAACTACATAATTTTCGAGATGCTTTAATGAATATTCATAGAACTTGCAAGCCAAAATACTGGTGCACTAATTGTTTGAATCTTGCTTCATCAATCTTTTCTTTTTTCACCTTTCCATGGATCCATTGTGTGAATGAATTACTCGTTAACGTTACATTTCCCTTACTTGTAAGTTTAGTAATCATCGGGGATTTGTTAAAAGGTGACCTCTCATCTTGTATAATGATTTCCTGTAATTCATTTAATTCCATCACATTTGCTACTGGGTGATTTGAATCAAATGTATAACCCATTTGCCAGTCAGTATGTTTATATTTTATCTTTAATTGAAGCACGTTGTTGCCATATTCAGTTTGTTGCCTTTTAATTCGAAATTCTCCATTTCGGGATGTAATAGTATCACCATTTAATGGGACAGGCTTCAAGGGAAGATTTCCACCAAATCCGGTGTCCAGTAAATAGGTTTGTTCTTCGTGATGTAGAAGAATCGCTACGTGAGTTCTTCCAAGCTGGTACCAGTCCTGTTTTTCGTCGTTATAAACCTCTCCACGAACTAAAGTCGCATTAAAACCATTGTCAATCAAGAAAAAGTAAAGTAATGGATTTAATTCAAAGCATAGCCCCCCTTCGTTACGGACAAGTAATTTGTTGATCAAATTTTTCTTGGTTACGCCTTGAGTTTTGTTTGCAATGATGCTTAAGTTTTCAAATGGAAACGTTGTTGCTGTTTTTTCTAGAATGGTGTTTAAGGTTGTAAATGTGATCTTTTTGTTTTTGGGAATTCCGATTTTTTCACGAAATAATGTGTTTAGTTCACTCATTTGTTTTTTCCTCCTCTACTTTCTTCACATTGCTACTTTCTATGTTACTATAAAAGAATTTTCACACATCATGCATAGGTCTTAGCAAACCATACATAAAAGGTCTTATTGAAAGTAAGAATTGTTCAGCATATGTTTTTGCTCAACCAAAGAGATTTAAGGATCAGTATTTTGATCACATTATTTGGGGAAAGTTAAATTTTGGGAAGCGATTGCACTTATGTATTGCATATTCTATCATAGGAAAAACAATCCATTTTCTCCAAATCTACTCTATTTAAACAATTTATTTAACAATTAGTAGGTAATAGGTTTAATTTTCTGTAATAACCGTTGTAAAATCACGTCTTTCTCTGGAAGAATATATGGTAGGAAGTCAATTTTTATGGAAAGGAGATTCTATTCTTGGACGCATTTCTATTTACTTTGTTCTACATATGTATATTTTTCCCAATACTTCATCTGCTCCATTGTTTACCTTGGTTTCATGTACAGGGAGAGAATGATAGACGAAATCCTAAGTCAGAGAAAGGAGTAAGTATATTAATTCCTTGTTTCAATGAAGCGGGAATTATCAAAACGTCGGTAAACAGTATGAAAACACTGGATTATCAAAATTTTGAGGTAGTTTATGTTAATGATGGCTCGTCAGATGACACGTTTCCGCTTTTACATGAAAATTTAGAGCTGGTACAGTGCTGGAAAACACCACTTAATCAGCTACGCCATCAAAAAATTGAAAGTATCTATCAGTCTCAATTGCATCCGAATATCTTTGTTGTGAATAAAGCAAATGGAGGCAAAGCAGATGCATTAAATGCTGGTATTGAATATTCAACGAAAGAATTAGTGGTGACTTTGGATGCAGACACCGTATTAACAGAGTCTGCTCTTAAGTCTATTAATAATAAATTTGCCGATGAAGAGGTCGTTGCTGCAGGTGGTATGGTGCATGTATTGCAAACAAAAACGCAAAATCCATTGAACAAGCTGACGCTATCCAATTCCAATTTGCTCCTTGGTGTACAGATGCTTGATTTTCTTAAAGCATTTTATGTGACGAAGATATCACTTGCACGTTTTCAGGGATTGGCAATCATATCTGGAGCTTTTGGTATTTTCAAAAAGGACTTGCTGGTGAAGGTGGGAGGATACAGGTCATCTGTAGGGGAAGATATTGATATTACCCTAAAAATTCAGCGTTATATCTCAAAAAAGAAAAATGACATGAAAAATAAAAAAATTGTACTAATTACTGATGCTATAAGTTATACGGAATTACCCGAAACATGGAGAGATTTATTTAAGCAGAGAATACGCTGGCAGAAGGGATATGTCGATTGCCTCGTTCATTTTATTCCATTCTTATTAAGAACTGTATGGACAAGATCCGTTTCCTTTTTCTACATTGTGGAATCACTTATTGTTGCCATTCTAGCAGCCTATGTAACAGTAGGGGTTTTTACGTATAATGCAGTCGCTAATTTCTCTTTGTCATTAGCTAGTTTTGTGATGCTCTATTTACTTTATATTATTGTATTTAATTTAGTATATGACATTTTGGCGATATGGCAGGTTAGACGCTATGGCTTTACTTTTCAGAAAAAGCAACGTCTACGACTGTTTTTAACGATTCTTTACGATGTTTTTATTCATCGGTTCGTCACGATGTATTTTGTTCTGTATGGAAGTATCGCCTACTTCTTTAATAGAGACTGGAAAAAGGTTAAACGAACCGGAAGAAACTATGAAACAGATATCGCTTCATAGTTTATAAGATTATAACCAAATGCAAAATAGGTGAGGATAATATGTATAAAGACAAATTAAAAAAAATACTCGTAGTAGTAATAACTGCGTTTGGTGTGCTCCTTATCACTACCGGTGGTTATGCATGGCATACATTTACATCAACATTTACGAATATTCAGGAAGAAATTGATGATCAGAAAAATCAAATACGTTTAGAAAACATCGATTTAGAGGCGGGTGAACCTATAAGTCTGTTATTAATTGGGGTGGATGAACCTGGGGAAAAAGGGGACCCTAATCAACGATCAGACACACTTATTTATGTCACCTTAAATCCAAAGACTGAAACAACACACATGGTGAGTATTCCGCGTGATACCTACACAGAAATGATTGGAAATATCAGAAGTGACAAAGTTTCGGACTCTACTGCTTTAGATAACGCAAAAGACAAGATTACGCATTCTTATGCTCTAGGCGGTACTAATATGACCGTTCAATCGGTAGAAAACTTTCTGGATGCGAGAGTGGATTACTTTGTGAAAGTGGATCTTACAGGACTTGAAGATATGATTGATGCAGTAGATGGAATTGAAGTTAACAATAGCTTTGAATTTGCCTATCATGGAATCACTTTTGAAGAGGGTCCTATTCAACTAAATGGTGAAGAAGCAAGAGAATATGTGCGTATGAGGAAAGATGACCCACGAGGAGACTTTGGCCGTCAGGAAAGACAACGACAGGTCATTCAGGCAATTCTTGAGAAAGGAACGACGCTAACAGGCTTAACATCATCTATTTCTAATTTTAAAGAGATACTTACTGCCATAGAAGATAATTTCCGAACCAACTTGGGTCTGGAATCTATGTGGGATATACAGGGCAATTATCGTGATGCTTTAAATAATATAGTAGAACACGAAATCCCTGGAGAAGATGGAGAAATTGATGAGACGTATTACTATATGCCTGACGAAGAGAAGGTACAGGAACTTTCCGAGGAATTGAATGAGCAGTTGGGAGAATAGTTGAAAGAGAGGAATAAGAGTACTAGTTACAGTAGCTCTTATTTCTTTTGTTGTAGAAGACAGGTTCCTTTGTGATAATATAGACCTGTTTTTTTAGAGTTAATAGGTAAATATGCTCGATTTTATATAAAAAAGCTTAGAGACTTATGATTTGGGGTAATCTTACCTTATGAGGAAGAGGAATTTTATAACAACTTTCCTATAGGGAAAAAGGAGGATTTCAATGAATCATAGAGCAATTTCTCGACTTGCATTTTTTTTCTGGCTATCTTTTCTCTTATTCACTTTTTTACAACCGGTACAAGCTAGTGATCTAGAAACCTATGAAGTTAGTACATCGATTCTTAATGTTCGAAGTGAGCCTTCTTCTGACAGTGAAATTGTAGCTCAATTCGTGCAAGGGAATGAGTTAATGGCTTTTCAGGAAAAATATGGTTGGATCCAAACCTACTATGATGGAGAAGAAGTTTGGGTAGCGAAACATCATCTAGTTCAAAAAGATTCTCTAAGCACCGAAAATTCTACTACTGAAACAAGCAGTACTCCTAATATGGTTACCATAAATTCGGAAAGCATTTTTGTTCGTTCTGGTCCAGGTACCAATTACGACGCGGTTAGTTCGGCATTATCTGGAGATAGTTTTGATGTAATAGATAGGTCAGGTGATTGGTATCAAATCATGATAAATAGCTCAGAGACAGGCTGGATAGCTTCTTGGTTAACAGAACAAGCAACGCAACCTTCTCAAAATAATAATAACACGGTTCCCTCTAATTCAATGAACTTAGAAGGATACAATATTGTTGTTGACCCGGGACATGGTGGTACAGACCCTGGAGCAATAGGATTAAATGGAATACAAGAAAAAGATGTTATACAACCTACATCATCAAAAGTTATTGATCATTTACGTGATGCCGGCGCTAATGTTATTGTTACTAGATCTGGAGATTATTTTGTCTTTTTAGATGATCGCGCCAGAATCAGTAATAGCTATTATACAGATGCTTTCATTAGTCTTCATTATGATGCATCCTTAAATTTGTCAGCATCTGGAGTTACTACTTACTTTGCTGAATCAGGGGATAAAGGCTTGGGTGAATCTATACAATCATCCATTATATCTCAAGTTAACCTTCATGACCGGGGAGTAAGACAAGCAAATTATAAAGTACTTGTAAATACATCAGCTCCATCCGTTTTACTTGAGTTAGGCTTCATATCCAATCCTCATGATCTGTCAGTCGTACAATCAGAAAGCTATCAAAACGAAGTAGCACAAGGAATTACAAATGGATTAATCAATTACTTTGAATAAGTTAAGGTACAGTAAAGCGAGTTGATGAATATTCAGCTCGCTTTTTTACTTTTTGATTAAGTTAATAATTTTATAGATATTTAAATCTAATCAAGGGTTGTATTTATCAAGGGATTAGTATATACTCTTTAATTGATAATGATTATCAATATTGATTAAATCGAGTTTGGAGGAGAAATGGTGAATAAACGGAATAATTATGGTCTTTCAATTTTTTTCCTGTCGATGTTGGTTGTTCTTCTAAGCGCATGTAACACGAACGAAGCAGACTCTGCTACCAATGAAGAAGATAGCAAGGATGAGAGTATTAGATATTACGAGAGTGAAAAGGGAACGCTTGAATTACCACTTGAACCATCAAGAGTTGTAGTTGCAGTAAGAGATTATGTCGGTGATGTATTGGCGACGGGTGTCCAGCCTATAGGAGTAGCTGAAACAATGGTCTTTGATGCACCTTATTATCAAGATCAGTTAGAAGAAGTAGAGAGTGTCGGAGAGGATACGGCAATATCTTTAGAAAAAATTACAAGTTTAAACCCAGATCTAATTATTACATATGCAGAAGATTCATACGAACAATTGTCCAAAATTGCCCCAACGGTTTTGTTTCCATATGGTGCCCTTGATTATGAAGAACGACTACTTGAAATCGGCAACATATTAAATAAGGAACAGGAAGCCAAGCAACGATTAGAGCAATTTCAAGAGAAAGTAAAAAATCAGAAAGAACAGCTCTCAGAGATATTAGATCAAGACACGAAGGTAGCGATCATTGAAGTCACGGATAAAGATTTATATCTATTCGGAAAAACATATGGTCGCGGCGGGGAAATCTTATATAACCAATTAGGGTTAGAAGCACCGCAGAAGGTAGAAGAAGTAACAGAAGCAGAGGGGTGGGCAAGTATTTCCCTAGAAACAATACCAGAGTATTTAGGAGAAGCCGATTATATTTTGATGGGTGTACGAGAGATGGGATCAGACAGAAAAGCGGAGATCCAATCTAGTAAATTATGGACAGAATTACCTGCTGTTAAAGAAGGAAAGGTTTATGAATATGACCTTGAATCGTTCTATTTTCAAGATGTCATTGCACTGGACTATCAATTAGATTTACTTGTGGATTTCTTTCAATCTAGTGAAAAGTGAGGAGATGTAACATGGATGCTTTAGATGTCAACAAAATAAGTGTAGGTTATTCAAATGACCTGATTATTAAAGATTTAAGTGTCTCCATGCCTAAACACAAGATCACCACTATTGTTGGGCCAAATGGATGTGGTAAATCAACATTGTTAAAAACGATTGTTCGTGTGTTGCAAGCAAAAGAGGGGGCTGTTTTCCTCGAAGGTAAAGCGATCCATACATTAGATACGAAAGAGGTTGCCAAACGTATGGCTGTTTTGCCTCAAACAGCACAAGCACCTAGCGGATTAACGGTATTTGAATTAGTGTCTTATGGACGTTTTCCTCATCGTAAGCGGATGGGGAGATTATCAAAGCAAGATTATGAATATATTAATTGGGCACTGGATGTAACCGGTTTGAATGATTTACGAGATCAGCCCGCCAATGCTTTGTCAGGAGGTCAGAGGCAAAGAGTGTGGATCGCAATGGCGTTGGCGCAAGGGACAGATATTCTTGTGCTTGACGAACCGACTACCTATTTAGACTTAGCTCATCAATTAGATATTTTATTATTATTACAACGTTTAAACAAAGAGGAAGGTCGTACCATTATTATGGTTCTTCATGACTTAAATCACGCATCACGTTTTTCTGATTATATGATTGCCATGCGGGACGGTCAGGTTGTAACAGAAGGTACACCAAACGAAGTCATGACTTGCGATTATTTAAGAACAGTTTTTCAGATTGATGCGCAATTAATTTCTTGCCCGCACAGTGCGAATCCGGTTTGCTTGTCCTATCAGTTATGTGAACATAGTGCCGGATGCAAAGTCAGATAGTATCTATTCATTTCTCTGTGTATAAAAGAAAGGAAATGTCAAAAGATGGGATGGTCAAAGGAACAAATGGACGAGAAAGAACAATTAAGGAAAGTGAAAGAAACGGCGCGTCCGACTGTTGGAATATCGATACTATCTGTTGGAACGTTGTTGCTGATTTTTTCGGTAGCACTGTCGATATCGTTAGGAGCCGCAGATATAGATCTAAAAACAGTTTGGACCACTATATTTCGTTTCAATCCTGATTTAGTGGATCATCAAATTATTTGGGAACTAAGAATACCTCGTGTGATTGGAGCAGCAATCGTTGGCAGTTGTTTTGCGGTGTCTGGTGCATTGATGCAAGGGATGACACGAAATCCATTAGCTGACTCAGGTTTGCTTGGGTTAAATGCGGGAGCAGCTTTTATGTTGGCTTTATGTTTTGCCTTTTTTCCAGGCTTATCCTATTCATACGTCATATTATTCTCCTTTTTAGGTGCAGCCTTAGGAGCAGGGATTGTGTATGGTGTGGGTTCTTTATCTGAAAATGGCTTAACACCGATTCGTTTAGTACTGGCAGGAGCCGCTGTTAGTGCCTTGTTAGGTGCGTTAAGTGAAGGCATAGCGCTGTATTATGAAATTGGTCAAGATTTAGCCTTCTGGTATGCCGGTGGTGTTTCAGGTACAACCTGGGGACAATTGAAAGTGGTGACACCCTGGTTATGTTTAGCTCTACTAGGAGCAATTGCTTTATCACGGTCGATTACCATCCTGAGTTTGGGTGAAGAAGTAGCAATTGGACTTGGTGAGAGAATGGGCCGAGTCAAATTACTGAGTGCTATTATCATCTTGATTTTAGCGGGAGCAGCCGTTTCGGTAGTTGGTGCCGTTAGTTTTGTCGGGCTGATTGTTCCTCACCTAGCTCGTCGTTTAGTAGGCCATGATTACCGTTGGATAATCCCGGCCTCGGCAATGTTAGGAGCATTACTGGTTGTGTTGGCTGATTTAACAGCAAGAATCATCAATCCTCCTTATGAAACACCAATCGGTGCACTAATCGCACTCATAGGTGTGCCCTTCTTCTTGTATCTCGCGAGAAAAGGGGGAGGACACGTATGATAAACAAACAATCGAAAACGAAGAGTCAACTAAAAAAGGAAAGACAAGTAAAATTAACTGCTTTGCTCCTTTTTCTAATGATAGCTTTATGTTTCTTTATTAGTTTAAATACCGGCCATATCCGATTATCACCTCAGGAAACACTCAGCACTTTATTCGGTCAAGGTACAGAACAGCAATCGTTAATCTTGTTTGATTTTCGTTTGCCACGTATGGTTATCGCGATATTAGTTGGTATGGGCTTGGCGGTTTCAGGGGCAGTATTACAAGGGATCGTTCGAAATCCATTAGCGGAACCTGGCATCATCGGAATTAATGCGGGGGCAGGACTGGCGGTTATGCTATTCATTTCATTTTTTGCCACCGTATCAGACGCTCCAGTATTTTTGATGCCGATAATCGCGTTTGTTGGTGCTGGAGGTGCAGCGCTCTTGGTTTATCTGTTGTCCTATAAACGCCATGAAGGGATTTCTCCGATTCGCCTTGTGCTTACCGGTATCGCGATTGCGGCCGGGATTGACGCATTAATGATTGTCTTAACATTAAGACTTGATCCAGAAAATTATCAGTTTTTAGCTACATGGATAGCAGGTAGTATTTGGGGATCAAATTGGAAGTTTGTACTTGCATTACTGCCGTGGTTACTTGTATTTATGCCACTCATCTACTCCAAATCCTCTGTTCTTAATATATTAAACCTTGGTGATGAAACTGCTATTGGTCTGGGAGCCCATATGGAGAAGGAGCGGCGGATTTTACTAGCACTAGCAGTTGTTGTCGCTGCAGCTTGTGTTTCGGTAAGTGGTGGGATAGGTTTTGTTGGTCTAATCGCACCCCATCTCACTCGACGATTAGTTGGAGATAAACATGAATACATTATTCCGATTTCCGCAATGGTTGGTGGATTATTACTACTCATTGCGGACACGTTGGGGCGAGGAATGATACAGCCATCTGAAATTCCAGCAGGTATTATTGTCGCCGTAATTGGTGCACCATATTTCTTATACTTACTGGCCAAAACGAAAGATTAGTTTCGCTTGAATCAATTTTAAAAAAAGAGGTGTTATCACTGGTGAAAGATAATAAAGAGTTATATGACGTGACGATCATTGGCGGAGGACCAGCTGGTTTATTTGCAGCTTTTTACGCAGGATTACGTGAAATGAAGGTGAAAGTAATTGAAGCGCAGGATAGATTAGGAGGAAAAGTCCACGTTTATCCGCAAAAAATGATTTGGGATGTCGGAGGTATGACGCCGGTTACGGGATCAGAGTTAATGGAACAAATGATAGAACAAGGGCTTACATTTGATCCGACGATTGAGCTTCAGCAGACTATAACAAAAATGAATAAACTAGATTCAACAACTTTTGAATTAGAAACCGATCAACAAAAGAAACATTATTCCAAAACGGTAATTATGGCAGTGGGCGGAGGCATTATTGATCCGATTAAGCTCGATATCGACAATGCGTCTGGTTATGAGCATAGCAACCTGTTTTATCGTGTGCAATCAATTAAGGATTTTAAAGATAAGAAAGTTCTGATATCAGGAGGAGGCTCGTCTTCTGTGGATTGGGCAAATGAATTAGCGCCAATTGCTAAACAAGTCATATTAATCTATCGAGGAGACGAATTGAAGGCTCATGAGTCAGACATTTCAAAGTTAGCCAAAAACAACGTGGAATACTGGACGCATACAGAGATAACGGGATTACAAGGTGATGATAGGATTAATGAAGTGAAATTACTTCATAACCAAACAAATAAGACAGATACTCTTTCTGTTGATGCCGTTCTCGTGAATCATGGCTATAATCGGAACCATCAATTAATGACGGAAAGCGGCCTGCAAATTGACTTGAAAGATAATTATTTTATAAAAGGCAATGTTCTCGGGGAATCGAATGTTCCAGGACTATATGGTGCAGGAGATATTTTGTCGCATGACGGGAAGTTACACCTTATTGCAGGAGCCTTTCAAGATGCTGCAAATGCTGTGAATGGTGCGAAGCGTTATCTAGATCCTGAAGCACAAAAAGTAGCACTCGTGTCTTCTCACAATGACCGTTTCAAAGAAAAAAATAAAGAATATATATATGCGGAATAACTAGTAAACTATTTCAGAAAGGAATATAAAAAATGAAAATCAAACTTTTTTTCTTCATGATTATTTTAATTTTTAGTGTCTTTTTACTAAGTGCATGTGGTAGTGAGTCCAGTGAACAAGCACAATCTTCAGCAACAGAGTCTTCAGATACGGTTACATATGAATCAGAGACTGGACCAGTAGAAATTCCGGCAGATCCACAGCGAATCGTTGCTGTAGCTAGTGCCCCTAATGTACATGCGCTGGAAGGAGAGTTAGTCGGTGTTGATCAATGGACAAAATCCAATCCGCTTTTTGCAGATGATCTAGAAGATGTAGCTACCGTTTCAGAAAATGAGCCAGAAACTATTATGGCACAAGATCCAGATCTAATCATCGCAGGGTCACACATGGAAAACCTTGAGGAATTAGAAAAAATTGCACCTACTGTAATATATACATGGGGCAAACTTGATTACCTGTCCCAGCAAGTAGAAATTGGAAAGTTGTTGAATAAAGAGGAAGAAGCACAGGAATGGGTCGATGATTTCGAACAACGCACAGCAAAAATCGGTGAAAAGATCAAAGCAGAGTACGGAGAAGATGTTACGGTGACAGTGTTTGAAGTAGATGCAAAAAACTTCTATGTATTCGGTGATAATTGGGCACGAGGTACAGAAATCTTATATCAAGCAATGGATCTAAACATGCCAGAAAAAGTAAGTGAAGATGCATTAGAAGAAGGATACCACACGTTGTCATTAGAAGCCCTTCCGGAATATGCGGGTGATTTTATCGTCGTTAGTAAAAAATCGTCCGAGGATAATGAATTTATGGAGAGCGATACTTGGAACAACATTCCGGCCGTTCAGAACAATCAAGTAATTGAAATTGACCAAGACGCGTCTACCTATAGCGATCCTATCACACTTGATTATTTAACTGATATTTTTGAAGAAGCTTTTCTAGAAGAATAATGATGAATAATGCTGCATCTTAAAAAGAGAGAGACTTTTTAAGATGCAGTTTTTTCTAGAAGATATGTAGTGAGAACAGATAATAGACAAATCTCAGCGCGCCCCAGAAAGATTTGTCATAAAAGATGATATGCCATACCATACCAGGTTCTGTTACCAATTAAGGTGATCAACTCCTAATAGATAAGAAAATGGATACAAAACTTAAATCGTAATCATTACTATTTACATTTTTAATGAGATATACTATAATACTATGCAAGACGTAATCATTACGATTTACAAGTTAAAAATAGTTTTGATATAAAAGATAAATTCTAATTATCGAAAGGAGTAAGTTCAAATGGCTAAAAAGTCTAAAATTGCAAAAGAGAAAAAACGCCAGAAAATGGTTGAACAATATGCTACCTTGAGAAAAGAGTTAAAAGCAAAAGGCGATTATGAAGCACTTCGTAAATTGCCACGAGACTCTTCTCCAACTCGCTTAAAAAATCGTTGCGAAGTTACAGGCAGACCACGTGGCTACATGCGTAAATTCAACATGTCACGTATTGCATTTAGAGATTATGCTCATAAAGGACAACTACCAGGCGTGAAAAAATCTAGTTGGTAAGAGGGGTAATCAACCTGGAGAATTAGAATAAGTAACAGGGGCATCTAAAGTGTTGTCCCTGTCTTATTTTTGATACAAAATTTCTTTGTATATAGCAAGAGGAGGGAAAGCGCGTTGTCAAAAGAACAAATCATTCCGGTAACAATATTGACTGGTTTTTTAGGTGCAGGTAAAACAACATTGCTCAATAACTTATTAAAGGATTTGCCTGAACAAAAAATTGCTGTTATTATCAATGAATTTGGTGATACATCCATTGATAGTCATTTGGTGGTATCAACGAAGGAAGAAATTATGGAAATAAATAGTGGTTGTATTTGTTGTAATGTACGAGGAGATTTAATCAACATATTAAGTAATTTGATGAAACAGGAAGAAAAAATTGACCGTATTGTCATTGAGACAACAGGTATGGCTAATCCAGCCCCAGTTATTCAAACTTTTTTGATGGATGAGCAAACAGCAACGTCATTTGAAATAGACAGTGTGATTACGATGGTCGATGCTAAGCATATCTGGCAACATCTAAAAGAAGAAGAACCTGGGCAACAAATCGCTTTTGCTGATGTCCTGCTATTAAATAAAATGGATTTAGTCACAGAAGATGAAAAAAACAACTTGAAACAACAGTTGTTTAACATGAATCCACATGCAAAACGGATTTACACTACATATGCAAATGTAGACAGCCAAGATTTAATAGGAAAAAAATCCTTTGAATTAGGTAATATATTAAAAATAGATCCCAATCTATTAGTCGAAACACATCATCATCATCATAATGATCAAGTCACTTCTTTTGTTTTTCGAGAAGATCGTCCGCTTGATATAGAAAAAGTGAATAAATGGTTCGCCTATTTAGTCCAGTTTAAAGGAGAAAATTTATATCGTTATAAAGGAGTGCTCCATATAAAGCAACTAGAAAAAAGAGTTGTTTTTCAGGGTGTACATATGCTATTTGCAGGGACAGAAGGTTTTAAATGGGCGAATCATGAAAAGCGACAAAGTGAGATAGTATTTATTGGGAAGGATCTCGATTTTCAGGAACTAGAGAGAGGCTTTCAATATTGTCTTGCTTAATTTTTTACAACATAAATCGTAATGGTTATGATTTGAGAGGTGGTAACAGTGAGTAAAATATATGATGTCATTGTTGTAGGAGCTGGTCCTTCTGGAATTGGTGTCGCAGCTTTATTACAACAAATGAATTGTCCCTCCTATTTGATATTAGAAAAAGAAGAGGTAGGAGCATCTTTTCTGCGTTGGCCAAAGGAAATGAGATTCATAACCCCCTCTTTTCCTGCGCAAGGGTTTGGGCAGACAGATTTAAATGCGGTTGTTCCGAAATCTTCACCGGCTTATACGTTAGATATGGAGCATCCGACTGGTGAAGCGTATGCTGAATATCTTGATGTGGTGGCAGATCATTTTACGCTTCCTATTGAAAAAGGAGTAAAAGTAAATCAAATCCATAAAAAAGATGATACCTTTTCGATAGATACGACACAAGGGAGCTATCAAAGTCACTACGTTATCTGGGCGGCAGGGCAATACCAATATCCCGATTTAAAGCCCTTCCCAGGTGCAGAGCTTGGTGTGCACAATAGCTTGATTCCATCTTGGCAAGAGCTAGAAGGTGATGACTTTATTATCATCGGAGGTTATGAAAGTGGGATGGATGCCGCATTTCATTTAGGACGTTTAGGTAAAAGAACGACTGTAATAGCTAAAACGAATACGTGGGAGCTAGACAATAGTGATCCAAGTATTGCCCTGTCAACCTATACATATGGTCGTATTCGTCACTTATTTGATTCCGACTTATTAAGGGTTGTAGGCAATACAGCAGTGACACGAATAGAAGCAGTATCCTCAGGGTATGACGTTTATACGAGTAGTGGAAAAGTTTATTTTACAACGGAGAGACCAATATTAGCTACTGGTTTCTCAGGTAGCACAACGACGATAGAAAATCTAGTGACACGTGGTAAGCATGACGAAGTTCTTGTCAATGATACCGATGAAGCTGTTGCGACTACTGGACTATTTCTAGCAGGACCGGAACTTCGTCACGATGATCATATTTTTTGCTATATTTATAAATTTCGTCAGCGCTTTGCCGTCATAGCGGAAACGATTGGCTACCAGTTAAACTTGGATTTATCTATTTTAGAGGAGTATAAACGAGAGAACTTTTATCTTAAAGATCTTTCGATGTGTGGGGAGAGGTGTCAATGCTAGAAAGCGTTCAGTATTCTGCTTGTCCAATAGATGTGGTGCTAGTAGGTTGTGAATCTGTTGGGAAATCAGGTTTGTTCCGCCATTTGACTGGCGAAAAACGAGCGTTGACAAGCAATGTAAAAGGGACAACAGTAGCTGCCTTAACTGCAACCTGTAAATTAAACAATGATATGCGATTGACAGACTTGCCAGGACTTCAATTCGATATGGACAGTAAAAGTACACAGCTTACTTTAGATCGTTTAGAGGGGGAACAAACCCTTCTATTAGTTGTGAAAGCAACAGAACTGAAAGAAGAGTTAACCCAGCTGCAGAAAGAATTGAATTTGAAAGGTAAACAAGTAGCTATTGTTGCAACTCACCAGGATAAATACCAGCCTTCTAACGCTGAACAAAAAAGAGTACAAGAGCTATTACAAGTACCAGTTGTCTGGATTAATGCCAGAAAGATGGATCAGGAAGAACAAGAAAAAGTAATCACATGTATCGAGCAAGCCAGGATTTGGGCTGTTACTACAAGTATTGTTAGCTTTCTGCCTTCAACACCTATTCCTGTTAATAAACTAATTCCAATGTTCCGTTTGCGGGTAGTAGGTCCAATACTAGCTTGTCTTATTATCATGACTATGTTTGCCTTGCCAGTATTTGCAGCCTACTTATTTGTCAGTTGGTTCGAACCGATTACAGAGCAATACTTGCTTACACCGATAACTACATGGTTGGAGCAGATACCAGCTTTTTTAGCGAATGTATTGATAGGTGATTATGGAATCATTACCTTAGGTTGGTACTCGTTTCTTTGGGCATTCCCTGTTGTCCTGTTGATTAGCATAACCACGACTATCACAGAAGAGATTGGTATACAAGAACACTTAACAAGTGCTTTAGATCCGTGGCTACGTAAAATTGGATTAACAGGTAGAGATTTGCTTCCTGCTATCACTGGTTTTGGCTGTAATGTTGTCGCAGTAATGCAAAGCAGGAGCTGTAGTAGCTGCACCCAAGTATCTTGTGTTTCAATGATTGCCTTTGGCTCAGCGTGCAGTTATCAAATAGGCGCTACCTTATCTATCTTCAATGCAGCACATGCTCCTTTTTTATTTATCCCTTATTTGCTCTTACTATTTGTAGTCGGAGCTATTCATACAAGGATTTGGAATAGAAGCACCACTGATGAGCTAACAAGAATCGCCCCCTTGCCTTATTTACAAGGAATCAATGGGAGAGCATTTTGGTGGAAGGTTTCTGGAGTGATTAAACAATTTTTAGTTCAAGCTATGCCAATTTTCTTGTTGATCTGTCTGGTTGCATCTGTCCTGGAAACAGTAGGGGTATTATCGATTTTTAGTTGGCTTGCAATGCCATTATTATATCTATTCTCGTTACCGTCAGATGCAGCACCTGGTTTGATCTTTTCTTTTATTAGAAAGGATGGCCTACTTGTCTTAAATGAGGGGCAGGGCAGTTTGTTAATGGATATGTCGATCAGTCAGGTATTTATTCTTGTTTACTTGGCATCCACATTATCAGCTTGTCTCGTTACGTTATTTACTATTAGTAGAGAGCTGAGCTGGAAGGATGCTTTATCAATCGGGTGGAAGCAAATGCTAACAAGTGTTGTTAGTGCAGCTTTTATTGCTTTGGGACTATATTTTTTATGATGAGAAAGGAGGAGTAACAAATGAAAAAGATTCCTGTTACTGTACTAAGTGGATATTTAGGTTCTGGTAAAACAACGTTATTGAATCATGTCTTACATAACCGAGAAGGCCTGAAGGTAGCGGTAATTGTCAATGACATGAGTGAAGTTAATATTGATAGTGAGCTTGTCCAAACACAAGGAGGCTTTTCCCGAACAGAAGAGAAGTTAGTTGAAATGTCCAATGGTTGTATTTGCTGTACATTACGAGAAGATCTATTAGTAGAGGTGGAGAAGCTCGTGAAAAAAGGTGATGTTGATTATATTTTGATTGAGTCATCAGGAATTAGTGAACCTGTTCCAGTTGCGCAAACTTTCTCTTATATTGATGACACGCTGGGGATTGATTTAACGAAATACTGCCGCTTGGATACGATGGTTACAGTTGTCGATGCTAATCGTTTCTTGCATGATTTTGGTTCAGGAGACAGCTTGCTGGAGAGACAACAAGCGGTAGGTGAGGAAGATACACGCAATATTGCCGATTTGTTAATTGACCAAATTGAATTTTGTAATGTCCTTGTTTTGAATAAAACAGATTTGGTCAAAGAGGAATATTTACAAAAGTTAGAGAAAGTCATACGTAAGTTACAGCCTGAAGCAAAAATCATCCGTACACAATACAGTAAGGTAGAGTCAAACGAGATATTGAATACTCAATTGTTTGACTTTGAAAAGGCTAGCGAATCTGCTGGCTGGTTAAAGGAACTTAATCAGGGCGTAGAAAATCATACTCCGGAAACAGAGGAATATGGAATTGGTTCATTTGTATATACTTCTAGATTACCATTCCATACCGAGCGCCTAATGAGCTGGTATCAAGATTTGCCTAAAGAAATTGTTCGGGTAAAAGGTGTGATGTGGTGTGCGACACATCATGATATAGCTTTATTGTTATCACAAGCTGGTCCTTCTGTAGCGGTTGAACCGTTAGCCTATTGGGTAGATTCATTACCAGAAGAACAGCAAAAGGAAATATTAAGGAATAATCCTGAAGTCAAAGATTTATGGGACCCTGAATATGGAGATCGCCATACAAAGCTTGTTTTCATCGGGATGGACTTGGATGTTGAGGAGATAACTAGTGAGCTAGATCGTTGTCTATTAACGGAGTCAGAGATGGCGGAAGACTGGTCACAATTCAGAAACCCTTTCAATTGGCGAATTTCATAATCAGGGGTGAAAACAGGTGATTTTATCAGGACAAACGATTAAACAATTAATACATGATGAACGAATGTCTGTTACTCCTTATAAGGATTTTAGTATACAACCAGCGTCCATTGATCTATGTTTAGGAAAGCATTTTTTAGTAGTGGATGACATGTCTACCCCTTTTTTATCAGTCGACAAGGCGGCAAACTATCATGAAATGCAAGTAACGGATGGAGAAGTTATCACGATTCCGTCTAAAACTTTTATGTTAGGAACAACATTAGAGCAAATTCGTTTACCTGACTATTTAACGGCCTTTGTTGAAGGGAGAAGTTCTATCGGAAGACTTGGCGTTTTCATTCAAAACGCAGGCTGGATCGATCCGGGCTTCTCCGGCCAAATCACCTTAGAGTTATTTAATGCAAATCGTGTCCCCGTTCAATTAAAAGTCGGTATGCGAGTGTGTCAATTGGTCATAGCGCAAGTTGATCATGCTACAGAAGGATATAGCGGGAAGTACTTATTTCAAGAGGGTGCTACACCTAGTCGGGTGTATATGGATAGAGAGGAAGGAAAGGAATGAGTAAAAAAATACCGGTGACGGTTTTAAGTGGATTTTTAGGAGCTGGTAAGACAACCTTACTTAATCATCTCCTTGAAAATCAGAATGGATTAAAAATAGCGATTATTGTCAACGATATGAGCGAAATTAATGTGGACGCAAAGCTTGTTAAGGAAGGCAACTTTGTGAGAACAGAAGAAAATATGGTAGAAATGACGAATGGCTGTATTTGCTGTACATTACGAGAAGATTTAGTAGTGGAATTAGAGAAATTGGCCAAACTGGACGTTGATTATGTGTTGATTGAATCAAGTGGTGTGTCTGAACCTATTCCAGTAGCACAGAGTTTTGTATATCATGACGAAGAATTAGGAATAGACTTAAACACCTTTTTTCAGCTTGATACAATGGTAACGGTTATCAACGGTCAGCAATTTTGGGATGATTATCAATCAGAGGATTTATTAATCGATAGGCAATTACACGTTTCCGAAGATGATGAAAGAGGGATTGTTGATTTATTAATTGATCAAATGGAGTTTGCGAATGTGATTGTTTTAAATAAAGTAGATAAGCTTTCAAGCGAAAAAATAGCTAAGTTAAGGAATTTACTGCAAAGGCTAAATCCAGAAGCGAAAATTATTCCGACAAGCTTTGGGCAAATTGATTCACTACAGGTACTCCATACCAATCAATTTGATTTTGAAAAGGCAAGTCAGGGCGCTGGCTGGATCAAGGAATTGAATGAGGAGCATACACCGGAAACAGAAGAGTATGGAATTAGTTCATTTGTTTATAGAAGCAGAAAAGCCTTCCATCCAGAACGTTTTCATCAATGGTTGGAAAACTGGCCAACAGAAATTATCCGTGCAAAAGGTTTCTTTTGGTTAGTGACAAGAAATGATGTTGCAGGACTCTTATCACAAGCGGGATCTATGTTGACTTTGGAGGGAGCTGGTAGATGGTTAGCTAGCTATTCTGAAGAGGATCAAGAAGAATTGAAGGCACAAGACCCTGCTTTGTTTGAAGGATGGGATGAACAAACAGGAGATAGAATGACAGAGCTTGTTTTTATTGGGAGTAATATGGATATGGAACATATTGTTAATTCATTGAATAAGTGTTTAGTAACTGAAAAAGAAGAAAAAAAACAGATTACTTCCTTCAGAGATCCATTACCCTCTTTTATTTAAGGTCAAAAGGTGTTGCTTGGAATTATATCTAAGCAACACCTTTTTTTCATAGTGTACAAAAATATGAGAGTATTTGATTATTCCATAGAAAGAGAGGAGGGAAGTAATGAGTAAAAAATACCGGTGACGGTTTTAAGTGGTTTTCTAGGAGCTGGTAAAACATCATTGCTTAATCATCCCCTTGAAAATCAGCAAGGTTTAAAAATAGCCATTATCTTTAACGACATGAGTGAGATTAATGTTGATGCGAAGCTTGTAAAGGATGGCTGCTTTGTCAGAGCGGAAGAAAATATGGTTGAGATGACGAATGGTTGTATTTGTTGTACATTACGAGAAGATTTAGTGGTGGAATTAGAGAAACTGGCCAAATTGGACTTTGATTATGTGTTAATTGAATCAAGTGGCGTGTCTGAACCTATCCCAGTAGCCCAAAGTTTTGTATATCATGACAAGAACTAGGAATAAACTTAAATACTTTTTGCCAGCTTGAAACAATGGTAACAGTTGTTAATGGACAACTGTTTTGGGAGGATTATCAATCAGAGAATTTGTCTAAGTAGACCGGCAATTACATGTTTCTGATGAAGATGAAAGAGGCATTGTTGATCTACTGATTGATCAAATTGAGTTTGCTAATGTCATTGTTTTAAATAAAATAGATATGGAAAAACAGTGAAAATGCGTTCCAATTCTATAGAAGATCAAAAGGTGGCTACCCTATCGCTTCAACTGCTGCAAAATGGCTTAGTCTATATGAATACCTTGGTGGTACAAGAAGTCCTTTATCATCATGTCAATCCGTACGTAATTTTTGAACTTGATATGGATCACGAATACCTATCAAGTTAAAAGTGTCATAGTTTTCATCGATCGATGATTAAACCAGCTAGTATCTGCTGTCAAGATATTAGCTGGTTCTTTGTAATGGAGACTTAGCTGTAAAAAGAACGCAATTCTTACTCCATATAAAGCGCCTGATAATATATGGATTAGACTTCACATTAATTCCCGAAAATCCCCTTTAGCGTAATAACGCGTAACTAATATATTCATTTCCATACTATATCATTAATGCATGATTCCTTAATAAATTCTAAGCCTAATTCTCTATAAACTTGATAACTAAGAAGAAATTCCAGTTTCTTGTATTTTCACATCGATTTTCAATTTGTCTTCTGCATCTGGGTATTTCTCTTTCCATTCCTTTTGGGTTGAATCCCCTCTCTCGGCTTTAAGCTCATTTCCAAGGTATTTAACTTTTATTAAAATCAGTTATAATTTCTTGAAGAATATCAACTCGTGTCCCTCACATTTGGATTAAAAAATTTGCAGAGAAGGTTTCCTCGTCGCTTGACTTGTGCAATCGAAATTTTGTTCTCTTTCATGGATCGAAAGGTACTTCATGGAATAGCGTTGTAAGCAGTGTATCGCAACATCACAATTTAAAAATCGATGTTTATAAATTAGATGCCGGCAAAGAAAGTGCTTTAGAAATCGAATCCTCTGGAGCCGTACTCATACGTCCAGATGGATATGTTGCTTTGCGTGTTATGAAGGCTAATCACAATTCCGAACATCAGCTTCTTCAAGGTTTGAAGCAGATCTTACATGCTTAAAATTAGAGTTTTTAAATATATTAACGTCTCAAAATTTGGTGTTTATTAACAGAGGAAAGGACGGATTAAATACTCATGTTAATGCAATCACTTACTATGGAAGATAAAATGAGAAATGATTTGTATATTGCAGGCGATCTAACATTACCAGGCGGAACCTTTAAAGATGTCGTAATCCGTGGGAAACTAGAAACAAAGGAAGATTTAGACTGTAATGAATATATAGCAATTCTCGCTGAATACAAACACGGTATTAATGATTACACTATAAAAACAGAAATTAGTAACATTACAATCGGTTATTGATGAAATAGAGCAGTTGATTAATGAGGAAACTCGGTTTAAAGTAGAAAAAACTAAATCGTATGACTGTTTTGAAATGTGTATGATAAATGAAAAGATACAAATTACCCCATTTGTTGAAAAGTTATTAGCCAACAAGTTACCTAAGATTAGAAAATGAGGTTTGAATATTTCAGTAATTAGGGTATAATATAAATAGAAAATCATATCCTAATAAAACCGTCCGGTGGTGGTTCACCGAACGGTAGTGCAATAGCCCTTCAAGGGGGCGACACACAACAGGCATTTTTTATAACCACACCTTGGTTGCTTGTCAGGCTCAAGGGTGGTTATTTATTTTGATGAAAAGACAACAACGCTATAAATTAACATCCCAAACGCTATCATCAGTGTTATGGTTTCATAGACACTCATCATTGAAGCACCACCCCCTTTCTATCTAAATTGAAAGTACGATAAAGGGAGTGAGCCACCAACCACGAAAAGCCTTATGCACATATTTCTATTATAGCATGTAGGTAAGTTTAATAGAGTGTTTCGACATGTTTTTTAGTAATTGTTATTTGAAGGGTGTGATATATTGTAAAATGTTATCCCCTTCTTGTAATTAGTTCATAGAAAAGGATCAGGTCATTGAACCTCTTTTTTAGAAACAACCTTTTTCTTTAACATGTTTTCCTTTTCTGGTTGTTTCATTCGCTCATAGTAAATGACCAGGTAATCATCTGTTATTTGTTTAGGATAATATCCTATACGATCCCCAGACTTTTCTTGTAGCATCCTCGTAATCGTTAAAAGTTTGATCTTTTGCCCCATTTTTTATAATTCTTCTACAGCATCGACATAAATTTCTAAGTCATCATTGTCTAGTAAATTCGGCAACTTCGCATTCTAAATTTAGATCATGCTTTTCTAGTAACTCTCGGCTAAATTCGATTCTCACAATAGCTTGTTCCATCTTTGCAACTCTCCTTTATTATTTTGTAGTAGGTTGCTGGTCGCAACCTACTTATTATTGAATAGAATGTTTTTGAATATAGTCACAAGCTTCAGAGGAGGTGAATGACGCACTTAGTCCGTTTCTTTCCGATTAACGTAGTGTTTAAATAGAAGAAGAAAATCCAAGACTATTTTCATTTAACGCAATACAGCAAATTAGCTTTCTATAGCGATTATAATAGAAGATATGTGCAAGTAGATAAGTACATGGGTAACACTAAATATGATACGAAAAAGGGTATCATTATGCACTTAGAAAAGACACCTATTTACAAGTTGCTTATAAATAGTAAACAGATTGGAGATGGTTATGAAATTAAGACGGTTTTTAACAATTGGTTTTTTATTTATTGTGGTTTTAGTATTAGTGTTTATCAATCTACCATCTAATGAAGAGAAAGCCAAGGACAATAAGGAAATAGACCTTACATTTGCGGATAATTATATTAGTTACGTTCTCAACAATGAAACTGTTTCTGTAAACATTTTTGGTGCAAAAAAGAATATTGCAAATCTATCTGATACTATAGCTGGACTTGAATTAAATAATGAAAATATTAAAATTGTAGAATATGAAATTGATTCGGGGAAAACCAGTAATGAGCACCAATTATTTAACTTAATGCTTGATATTAAAGTGTTGAGTAATGAAATTGAAAAAGCAGACACTTTACGAGTTACTTTTGATAATAATGATTCGCAGGAGTACAATATAGGTCAAATGGTAGTTGCAAATGAAATAGATTCTTCAGATCACATCAGTTATGGAAATGAATATAATGTAGGATACCCAGAACCAAGCCTAGTTACAACTATCACTAATACTAATGATGAATCTATCATTATAAAAAATGTATCAGATTTGAATAAAATGTTGTTTTATGAATTTTCTGATGAGCTTTTGATTGATCCTGGTAAATCATATGATATTGATATACCTTCTTTTGAAAATAAAGAATCAATTCAGTATGATTTCTACACTATTACACCAATTATATATTATAAATCTGGTGGTAATGAACATGTATTTGATTTGCCTACTGTGATTTATGGTTTGTTAGATGATGACGACGAAAAATTATGGAAGGTTTTAAATTAAGTTTGTATTAAGAGTAGCTAATTGTTATATTGGCTACTCTTTTGATTGGTGTGAAACCCTTTGATATCACAGGGTTTTATTGCTAAAAGGGGTACAGCCCCGAAAATGTAGATTTACAATACTAAGCTATTTATCGAGTTGAACATGAAAGATTTAACAACGATAAGACTTTTGAGATAATGTAAATCATGGTGGATAATAAATTCTAACCAGGTCTTTGTTTGAGTTTTGTTTATAATGAGTTCCGAAAATGTATGTTTTCAGAACTCTTAACACAAAAAACAAAGACGCAAACAATACTCCAAGAACCCTGTCATAAAAGTGTTTATTTTACTTTTGTTCCATTACCCTCTTTTATTTAAGGTCAATAAGGTGTTGCTTGGAATTATATCTAAGCAACACCTTTTTTGCATAGTGTACAAAAATATGAGAGTATTTGATTATTCCATAGAAATGCCACAAAAGAGGTGTAGTTATGAAGATATTTGGATTCCCGGTAGACTCTACAGGAAGATGTAAACATTATCACGGAGAAAATGATATTGTGTCCATAAAGTTTAAATGCTGTAATAGATATTATCCTTGCTATAAGTGCCATGATGAAAGCACTGACCATGAGCGACAGTTATGGGGCAAAGGAGAGTTTAACGAAAAAGCCATACTTTGTGGCAATTGCTTGAATGAATTAACAATAGATGAATATATGCATAATCAAAAATGTAGTAATTGTAATGCTACATTTAATCCCAATTGTGCGAAGCATTATAATAGATATTTTGAAATCTAAAATGTTGTCTTCGTTGAAAAAATTCAGCATCATTATTATTGAACAAAAAATAGCGACGCACTCCCCTTAAACCTTAGGGGTAGGTGGAGAAGTTCACTAGATAGATATAAACTAAATGTTTACATTTATTAAGTATTGCATTATAACTTTAATAAACTGATCGGTCAGTTTATTAATTGAATCAATATTAGTAAGGTGGTGTACTTTATGGCTAGACCTGTTGGGCAAGGTATCCAAACAAAGAAACTAATTTCCGATAAAGCGAAAGTTCTTTTTGAACAGAAAGGTTATGCTGCAACTTCTATGGAGGATATTCGTTCATTTTCACAGATCAGTAAGGGAAGTATTTACTATCATTTTAAAAGTAAAGAGGAGTTGTTTCTTTACACGGTAGAAGAGGCTTCTAAGGAATGGAGAAGAAAGTGGGAAGAGCAGGCTAATAATGTTAGCACAGCTAAGGAAAAATTATACTTATTAGGACGTTATTATGCTTCAGACATGCAAAGCCCATTATCCAAAACAGTTTCAGAATATATAGGTTCGGAAAATCTAGATAATATGATGATAGAAAACATTAGCCAACTTATCCAACCAGAGTACAACGTATTTCTCCAAATAATTGAGGAAGGGATGGGAACTAAGGAATTCAAGACTTCAAAAACCGCTGAAGATTTAGCATACATTCTTTATAGTACGCTTACCGGAATGAGTATTACCCAGTTTTTAGGTTATGATGAAGAAAAATTCTACAAGCTTTATGATGCTGCAATTGATGTATTGCTTCATGGAATTATTGAAAGATAGCTTTTTAATCGGAGATTATTTTTAATCATTATTAAACCGAACGTTCAGTTTAATTAAACGTTTCATGTAAAGGAGAAGTGCATATGTTTTTATTACCTACATCTCAATATTTTAAGGTTAAGCCAATGTTTAAGTCATTTAATCACCAAATTATCATTCATTCTGTTTTGGAAGGAAATACTATTGGCGACATTTTTGTTGATGATATAAATGATCCTAAATCGGTGGTATTATATGGGATAAACTTCGAAGTTCTTGTTGCGGGGGAGCCGCAAAACAAGAATTTTAATAAAAACCTCCACCAGTTGATCATAAATAAATTTTTACCTAATATAAGAAAGAAAGGGTTACCTATCATAAATTTGTATTACGATAGTGAACAATGGAAACAAGTACTTGAGCAGGAGATCATCGATCAAATGGAAGCCGCAACTGTGAAAAAAAGGTTTTATACTCTAGATGAAACTAAGGGTCTCCAATCTCAAAAGCCTCTTCAGGATAAAGTATTAATTAAGCCTATAAATGAACAGCTTTTAAAAAATTCTTTATTTAAAAATCTCGATTTGGTGAAACAATGGATATATGTAGCTTGGCCATCTGAAGATCATTTTTTTGAAAAAGGATTTGGATATTGTGTAGTTGAAGACGATACTATAGCTAGTTGGTGCTTATCATTGTTTGCGACAAATAATCAGTTTGAATTAGGGTTAATGACCGATGAAGCTTATCGAAAAAAAGGCTACGCTAAAGCTGTAGCTTTATCATGTGTGAACTTTTGTGTAGATCATAATAAAAAGCCTGTTTGGAACTGTGATGATGAAAACACAAGCTCCATTCTGATTGCTGAATCAGTTGGATTAAAAAAAGTATTAAATTATAATGTGTTACAAATTAAAGCATAACGTTAAAATGTTCCTATTCATATCTTAATTGGTTACGTTAAACGATCCTAAACGAATTCGCCTCTTATTGCACGCTAACTGGAGGGGAAGAGAAAATATTCAAATGGTTTTTGTATAAAATTTCATACTTTCTTCAATGAAAAGAATTCATTTTGATTAAAATCTTTCAAAATGGATTCTTTTCATTTACCTACCTCTAGAAATACAAGCATTTACTAGGAGATCTTATTGCTTTTTAAATGAGTAAAATTGTACTGTTTAACTCCTATTCAATTGTCTTGTTGATAGGAGTGTTTTTTTGTGCAAATGAAAAGCTGATAATGAAAAAGTTATGATCACGTTTAGGGGCAAGGCGACTGTCAACTATGTTTCTTTCTTAGAAACAAACATTTCAAAAGGTGAATTATTAAAGAAGAGACAATGAGAGTATATAGATAAATTTGACAAAACAGGATGAATATGAGATATTATACATACCGAGCGTTCGGTATGTATGGAGGTGCAAAATGAATAGACGAAATAATGCAGAAGAAACGAAAGAAAAGATTATTGCTGTTTCAACCAGGCTTTTCATTGAAAAAGGTTTCGAAAAAACTAGTATACAGGATATTTCTGAGGCGCTCGGAATGTCCAAGGGAGCTATCTATCATCATTTTAACTCGAAAAAAGATATTATTGACACTGTAAGAGAAAATAAAGCGAACAATGTAGAAGAAACTGTTGAACAATGGCTTAATACAATCGATGCACAGTCAGCAAAGGAAAAATTAACACTTCTATTGGAAAAGGATTTAGCAGATCAAGAAGTACATTCACTTGATAATGTTTTTAGTACGCAGATAAAAAGTCCTGATTTTATTGTGTCAATCATGAGGGATTCGGTTAATGCGAGTTCGCCTGTATTTGCAAAGATTATGAAAGAGGGAAATATGGATGGATCCATTACTACCAAATATCCCAATGAATTAGCGGAGGTTTTCTTTTTATTATTCAATATTTGGTGTGATCCGGCAATTTTTGAATGCGACGAGGATCAATTGAATCGACGATTGCAATTTTTGCATTTAATGATGAAAAAGATGGGAGCAGATATTATGAATGAAGAAATTCTTCGAAATTCTGAAAAACTCCTGCAGGAGCTATATGCAGGTGATGAATGAGCATGAATAATCAACCAGTTGTAAAAGTTGAAAATCTGACCAAAACCTTTAATAAGCAAGAAGTAATCAAACCTTGTAATATGTCTGTCAACAAAAATTCTATTTATGGTTTCTTAGGGCCAAATGGAGCGGGAAAAACAACTATTTTCAAAATGTTAATCGGATTACTCTCACCGACGACTGGCAGGATAGAAGTTCTAGGGATGAATGGTAATAAACAGAGAGAAATGTTAAGAAACATTGGCAGTATGATTGAAACGCCTGTTTTTTATGAGCATTTGCCAGCTGAAACAAATTTAGATATTCACCTATCCTATATGGGAGTTAAAGATGGAGATATTTCCTCTGCCCTTGAAGAGGTCGGATTAAATCATGTAGGCAATCAACCAGTTTCTCAATTTTCCTTTGGTATGCGTCAGCGTTTAGGGATTGCGAGGGCGATAGTACACAAACCAAAGCTGTTAGTATTAGATGAACCAATTAATGGATTAGACCCTATGGGAATCCGTGATATGAGAAATTTGTTTCCTTCTCTCGTAAATAGATATGATATGACTATTTTGTTATCTAGTCATATCTTAAATGAAATGGAGCATGTCGCGGATACGATTGGGATAATTACCAATGGCACAATAGTAGAAGAGGTAAATCTTAAGCTGATCCAAAGGGAACACCCTGAGGGATTAGAGAATTATTTCTTTAATGCTTTGCAAAAGGGGGCGAATACATGATTGATTTAATGAAATTCGAAATCAAAAGAAACAAAATTCGTACTTTTGTCCTTGCTAGTATCTTTATATCGATTGCAATGATGGGGTTTATTTATCTATTTGCATATGCTCCGCAACTTGAACCGAATGATCCTGACTTATTGCTTTTCTCTAGTTATAATAATATTGTGACGTTATACGGAGCTGTTAGCATGACCGCTTTTTGTACTCTTGCTTCTGTTATGTATTCACGTTTTATAATCGATGAATACACAGGGGACCGCTTAATATTACTTTTCTCTTATCCTCTCAATCGAAAAAAGATATTACTAGTCAAGTTTAGTGTTGTTATTATATTCATCTTTCTCTCCATAGTAATATGTAATCTCATCGTATTTTCAATATTTGGCATCACTGAATTAATTCACCCCTTGGTAGAAGAGACGATAACAATTAAATATATAGTAGATACCGGTATAACAACGGCTATTATGGCTGTTTTAGCGGCATCGATAAGTATCATAGCGACTGGAGTAGGATTCATAAAAAAATCAATACCGGCTACTATTATATCTGCTATTATTTTGTCATCTTTGTTCTGTAATATTGTTGCTGGTTCACTAGAAAATCAATCTTTAATGATTATACCGGTTGTCATTGCAGCAATTGTTGGAACAATCGTAATAATCATGCTTATGCAAAAAGTTGACCAGATGGAGGTGGAATAATGTGGAACAAGGAATAGAGAGCGGCATTGATCATGCTCTGGAAAATATAAGTACCCAACTGTATATATTAAGTGTTGTTGCAGGAGTCATTCTTTTCATTATAGGACTGTATTTAATATTTCGAAATTCAGAAAACAAGAAACAAAAAACGAAGATGATTGGACTAATAAGCCTTGGAATAGGAATTCTAGCATTTTTTAGTGGGATTTTTCAAATAATCATTCAGTGAACTCCAAATGTAAAAGAGGTGTTTTAGGATCCCGTGAAATTACTGATTTATTTAGTTGTTTAAGGAGTGAAAAATGCCAAGATACTACAAATAAGGCTATACCAATGAATATTTTGCAACTTTTCATCGGTATAGCCTCTTTAATTAACCTCTAATAAATCCGCCTTCAGAATTGATAATTTGCCCCGTTATCCATTCAGCCTCTTCACTTGCTAGAAATCTGATGACACGTGCCACATCTTCTGGTGTACCGATTCGTCCCCTTGGAAACTTAGGTAAAAGTGAATTTCTTATTTCATCCGTCATCCAAGTTGAATCAGTTGGCCCTGGGTTTACGGCGTTAACCGTGATTCCTAATGGGGCAAGTTCTTGTGACAATGATCTGGTAAAGCTTGAAATGGCCCCTTTAGTTGCTATATACGCCAACTCTCCAGTCATAGGGCCAAGATCTTGCCCAGAGGTCATATTTATTATTCTCCCTGTACTTAAGTTTGATTTTTCAAAAAGACGAGCAAATTGGACACAAAGGAGAAAGGTTGATCTCATATTAACTACATAATGATCGTCAAGTGTTTTGGCATCTAACTGTAAATAGCCATCTCTTGTCGAATGGGCTGCATTGTTAACCAATATCGATGGTAAACTAAGCTTATCAGTAACCGTATCGATTAATTCAAAGGCAGCATTTGCATAAGATAGATCTATTTTCAAGTTTTCGCAACGAACTCCCATTTTCCTGATCTCTTGTTGAAACTTTTCTATCCAATCAGCATTTGACTTCCAATGCGTAAAGAAAATATCAATACCTTCTGAAGCTAGCTTTCGACAAATAGCTGTCCCTACATCCTTACCGCTACTGGCTCCTGTAATTAGTGCAACTTTATTTTGAAACTGACTCACTTTATTTACCCCCGTTTTTTAGGGATACTCGCTAAGGGGTAATAGAGATGTAACAGTCTCATATAACAAAAACAGAACCACGTAGGATCTGCTTAGTCAATGGATATTTATACCTCCACACCGCGCATCCCTGTAATGAATAGCATTCAAACAAATAGACATACTTATCCCTTAAACATTCTGGATAAGAAGCTATTTATTTTGATGAATTATTCATTACAGAATTGGACACATGTAGAAGAATTCCCCTTTCGATACATCTCTATCTTTATCTTACTTAATTTGTTGGTAAAAAACAATTAGAAATCTTAATTCTTTGTGTGAAAATCCGGTAAACTCTCAAAATTCTCCGGCAAATCAACTAAATACAAATTTCCGTAGCCATTTTTATCACTTGTAAACAATAATTTCGTGCCATCCGGGCTAAATCGAGGGTGGGCATGTACTTTTTGCACATGGAAACTGCAACGATGTTCACATAATATTTTTGGGTTAGAAAACGTACCATCAACCTGTTCCCAGACAATTAACTTATCAAGCGGGGCTCTTCCATCTATTACAACCTTTGAAAAACCATGAGAATGTGCATGCCAATTGCGGAATGTAAACTCTACCTCTTCCATATTCTTATTGTCGTAGCGGATCTTCCCGAAAAAAGCTGTTCCATCCGCTCGAAAACCATGATATCCAATATTTTCTCCATCTGGATACCAGTACTCGTGTCCAACCATCTCATAAGACTCTTTTCTCTCGCGAATTTTCCATGTTTCACTGGTATTCAAATCAAGTCCCCATATACGATGGTCGACAAGCTGCCATGGTCCTTCATGACAGAATGTGATCAGGTTTTTATGTTTAGGTGACGTGTTGATGTGGGTGATAAAGTTATGCTCCTCGAATACTATGGTTGACTGACCATCTTCAATGGCTATTTTAAGAATTTGAGAGTATGGTTTTGCCTCCATTAATTCACGGTGCCCCACGTAGCCATTCTTTAAATCTATTGCGAATTTTTCTTTACAATCCTCATGTAAGCATGTAATAATATATTTGCCATCCGCAGTACAGTTAATATTGCCTCCAACAAGCGATTTATCTCCTTCAAAGATCACTCTTTCTTTCAATGTTATTAAATCAATTTCGATAATTTGGTATTCTTTTCTGAAGTAAGCGATTTGTTCATTCGGATGTAAGCAAGCGGATAAACTCCCATATGTCGTATCATGATCAGTCAATTGTACAATTTCTCCGGTGGAAACATTCATACTAAATAGATTGGTTTTATTCTCCCTATCTGAACAAAACAGTATCTTATTGCCATTATCATACCAACCGTTTTCTGTAAAATATAAATGATGACTGTGTCCCGTATAATCTGTTAGTTGAGTAATGGTCAATCCTGAAAATCGATCTTTGTATGTTTTTCGTTCTGCCGGCCATACTGTACTTTTGGACATAGAATTCCAACCCTTTCTTTATTAGAAAATTTGCTACCATAGATTCCCTACCTAAATGTAATCGTATTCATTTGATTGTTCAAAAAGAAGTATTTGTCATAACTTCATTGTAAGCTATCCTTTTGTTTTACTCAAAGTATATAATAAATAAATGATGAGTTTCTGATTATACCTTCCTTCACAGGTCACTCCAATTATTGGTATTATGTAAGAAAGTAACAGTGTTTTATCGTATTATAAGGGGTGGAATTCTTTTATCTGTAATGGAGGGAGTAAATTGAACAGAATAGAATTAATTCGCAATGAAGAAAAGAAGTACCATGACTATTGCTATGATAATTATAAATTATTTGAAAAGGGCTTCTGGTTATATAAACCTGTTAAGACAGTAATGGAGTCAATAGCATCACTTGAAGGTAAAGGACATCTTAATGTTTTGGATTTAGGTGCAGGTGTAGGAAGAAATAGTATTCCAATTGCTGAAAAAATCAAAGGCAAAGGTGGGAAAGTTGTCTGTGTTGATTTACTAGATTCGGCAATAGAGAAATTAATAGAATACAGTAAGAAATTTGATGTGGAAGATATTATTGAAATAGAAAAAGCTGATATAGGCAAGTATTCCATAAAAGAAGATGAATATGATTTGATTGTTGCGGTATCAAGCTTAGAGCATGTTAGTGCTGAGAATATCCTAGATAGCGTTCTTAATCAGATGGCTCAAGGCACTAAAAAAGGTGGTATAAATTGCATTATCATCAATTCCGAGGTAGAAGAGATTGAAATTGAATCCAATAAGCAACTTGATGCATTTATGGAGATCAATCTTACAACAGACCAAATGATCGATAAGTTAAAAAACAATTATAAGGGGTGGGAGGTCGTCAAACAGTTAGTAAGACCATTGGAATATCAGATTGTACGTAATGAGAACCCCGTTTTATTAAAATCGAAAGCAATCACATTTGTGGTACAGAAAAATAGTAAGGAATTTTAACATTTTAAATTTTGAGGTGTATACATGAATAGCAAAGATTATGAAATTGAGAGTGTAATCAAGACTTATTGCCATCTGCTGCTAAAATGATATTTGAACATGCGAAACTTCCTGGGATAAGTGTAGAATCTATTCAAAATAGGTTAGCAAAAAGTTATTCTCAAAGATTGTATTAATCAAGACTTATAGCCAGTAATGGGAGGACGTTATGGATAGGATAAAACAGGTTTTGAAGTATTATTACAACATAGAGGTAACAAATATACAGTCACAACAGGGTGGTTGGGCATCACTGGCCTATAAAGTATCCAATGAGAAACATAGCTATTTCCTAAAGGTATACGAAAAAAGCCGAGCATCTACACCGAAATTGACAGAACGTATAGACGCATATGTTCCGATAATAAATTGGCTTTATCGTAACAGTGATCTGAAAGAGAGTATTTCCGTACTGTTATTAACTACAGAAGGAAATTATAAATGTGAAGATGACGAGGGGGTTTACTTGCTATATGACTTTATAGAAGGAACGACAATAGGAGATCGGGTGTTAACAGAGAAGCAGATTCAACAACTATCTGAAATTATTGCCCACCTTCATTTATATGGCGAGGAAATCTCAGTAAAAACAGAATCTATTAAAGAAGACTTTTCTGTCCCGTTTTTAGAATTTTTTAAAGAGATTTTAAATAGTAATAATGAACATATGGCAATTGATATCCGAGAGATAGTGAGTTGTTATAAGACTCAAATAAATAGACTCGTTCGTATAGTAGAAAAACTGGCAGAATCTTTGCAACTTAGTGATCTCAGAATGGCTCTATGTCACACTGATCTTCATTATTGGAATCTGATGGAATCTCAGGACAAATTAATCATAATAGACTGGGAAGGATTAAAACTAGCACCAGTCGAAGCAGATTTAATGTTTTTGATGGATAAGCCATACTTTAATACTTTTTTAAAAATCTATCAGGATACACATGAAAATTTTGAGCTCAATCATGAAGCTTTACATTTTTATCAGGGAAGAAGAAAGCTGGAAGACATAGGAGAATTCCTTGAGCAACTTATATTTGATTCGTTATCTGAACAGGAAAGAATGAATACTATAGATTATTTGGATGAAGAGTTAAGGTCCATAAGCCTATGAATTAACTTACTATTTGCTAAAACGGAGAGGAGTACCTTCCATTGAAAAGGAATTATTGGTCCATAGTTATGGGGATGGTCTGGACAGTTCTTTTTGCTGGTATGAGCTTTTATTGGGCAATGGGTGGCTTACTTGGTGTTAGATCACTAGGAGGTTCCATATATGAGATGTCGTTAAACCCTGAGCCTTCGTTTATTGTTATAATATGGCTAACCGGTGTATTTAAACTATTTGGTTTTGTTTTATTGCTGATGGTTCTAATTAAATGGCATAATATCACAATAACTAAAATCCTGTACTACTTAACCAAAATAGCTGGAGTAGCCTTATTTCTCTATGGCTTACTAAATTTTATCACGATTACATTAAGCGCGTTTGATGTTCTAGATTTCGACTTGGATTCATATGCAACTTTCTGGAGGTTAGTTTTTTGGGAACCTTTTTGGATGCTTGGAGGAATTTTTTACTTTTTTTCAGTTAGAAAATGATAAGGTTCCCTTCCACTAAGCAGGTTGTTCAAGGTAATGCTATTGACGCCTTTCTATAATTTAAACTTCTTCTTTATCATACTTGCGACTTCTTCCGCGCTTAGTTCAGTATTATTGATTCTTATATAGTTTTTCCGGGTGATTTCTCCGGGATCAGAATTCAACCGATAGGCGTCTAAGGAACTTAGTAGCTCTTCTTCAGATTGTTTAATATTTCTTTTCGTTGGCTTCTGTTCAAGTCTGTTAGGGGTTTTGTTACGAATTACCCTCTGATCCAGATCAGCTTCTAATTCAACGAAGTATATTTCAGCATCTTCAGATTCAAATATCTTGCAGATGTTTTCTACAAATTTCCAATCTTCATCGTCATTAAATGCCCATACATAGGTGAAAATCATTCCATAGTTATCGCTTTTCGCAAAGGAGTTCATCATTTCCCCACGAAACAAGGTGGATAATCTCCACGTCTCTGATTCGAATCCGAAAAAAGGTTCTAGCAAATCAATTGTCATATGGTTATGTAGTAGTTTTAAGTCAGTTATTTTGGATAACTCCTGTCCAACTGTCATTTTCCCAACTGCTTGTGGTCCGAAAATTAAGACAAATTTCATTTTTTCCTCCTCGATAAGCTCTAATTATATCCAAGTGATGGATCATTCTAATTATTATATATAATCAGCAATCCGTTTCACAACTTGTTGTAAATATGCTTTTCGATGCGGAACAATATCCTCTAAACTTATGTTCCTATTAACGATGGTTCTTTCCCCGAGTTCCCTCATTTCAAAACCATTTACTCTGATTTCCTTTTTCTTATCAAAGCACAAATCATAAAAATCTTGAAACGTTGACTTAACAATCCCGGAAACCTCTTCTTGTTGTAAGTTAAACTCATCGGATTCCTTTAAGCGGTATAGAAATACATGTGCCCATTCTCTGTCCAAAAAGCTTTTTGTTTCAATAGGGTCTTCGATAACGCCTAATGATATTAACTCATTGAAATGAACATCGATCCCTAGTTCTTCTTCTACTTCTCTAACACCATCTGCAACAGTTTCCGTTGACAATAAATGACCAGCAGCAGTTATGTCCAAAAGGTTAGGGAAATCTTTTTTGTCATTGCTGCGTTTTTGCAAATAAATATAATCCATGTCATCATTCTGATCAACGAACCAGCACTGGAATGTTTGATGCCAATATCCGATCTTATGAACTTCATCTCTGTCAGCTACACCTATTTCAGTTTGATTCTCATCATATATTTTCAATTCTTCACTCATATGTCTATCTCCCATACTATTACTCATTTTGTCTTTGATTTTTCTCGCTATTACTGCTATCCCACAACCGCGTAAATAATTCATAAAAAAACAACAAAAAAAAACCACGTGACCAAAGTTATCTAATAACTGCATCCCATTAACTGTCACACTATCGATAATAATAAACGTTGGTAACATTAATACAAACATAAGAATGGGTCTATACATGAAAAAACTCGCGTCATTCAGTATATATGTTAGTATAGCATAAAACAGACTAATGGTTACCATTAAATGGTTATTTATCTCTGTTTGTCGATGGAGGATCTATTGTTTAATTAAATACGTAAAATTAGGCGAAAAATAATAAACATAGGAGTGGAAAAAAATGAACACAAAGGAACTTATCTTGAACCAATTTGAAGCGTGCTATAACAGGGACACTTGGTTTGTATCTTTGAAGACTGCACTAGATGGGGTTAGTGCTGAACAAGCTTCCTATAAAAGTGAAAGTTCTACACATTCCATAATGGAGATTGCACATCACTTATACTTTTATAATTTGTTAGAATTAAATCGATTCAAAGATATAGCTGATAATGTAAGTGTCAAAGACAATAAGACAACATTTACTGATGCTCGAGAAATGAGTTGGGAGTTACTGGTGAACAAATTATTTACAACAATGAAAGATTGGATATATGAAATGAAACGATGTGACGAAGAATATATAAAAAGGTATTCAGAAAGTCTTACTTACATAAACTTACACAATGCATATCACATTGGGCAAATTTTGCAAATTCGAAAAAATCAGGGAATATGGAATGAAAATAAGGGGATTAACTACACTATATAAATGACTATAGTCCTGAATATTATGGTAGAGTTGTTGCTGAAATCTGCCACATTTTTTTGGAATCAGCGTGAGTCTTTTTGCTTATTTCTAGTTTCCTCCTAATTTTCGGTAAAGTTTAACAATTTTTTTAATAATTTCTCTATTTATCTATCAATTTTTTCTAATAAAAGATATAATATCCTCAAGTAGATTTAAAATAAAGTCATGTGGGTTAGTATAAAAGTCATGCTATAATTTCTCGATTAAATTATTTTATGTTAATTTTAATCGAACTTTATTTTAAATCAACACCAATAAAACATTAAGAAAATAGGAGGATATGGAAATTGGCAAATAAAAAAGTGGTAATGTCGGTTACTTTAGGGGCAGCAATCGCAGCTGCAATGGTAGGTGCAGATGAAGCAGAAGCGGCAACATATAAAGTCAAGAGCGGAGACTCTTTATGGAAGATTGCACAAAAATATGACACAAGTGTTCAGTCATTAATCGACATCAATAAGCTCACTTCAGATGTCATTTATCCGAATCAAGCTCTACAAACTAATAAAAACGCTACAAGTAGTAATACAAAAAATAAAAACAATGAGAGTAGCCAAACGGAAAAAACAAGTTCTACTAAAAAATATACCGTGAAAAGTGGAGACACTTTAAGCGCGATTGCATCCAAACATGATATATCACTTAGTGATCTAATGAAATGGAATGATTTAGATACTACATTAATATATCCTGGAAATGTTTTTGTCGTTTCGAAACCTAATAATACGAGTAGCAGTTCAAAGACAGATAACACTTCCGCTTCCAATTCTAAGCCAAAAGAACAGAGTGTTGGTTCTTCTACTGTGTACGTTGTAAAATCTGGTGACACACTCTCCCACATTGGGGCAAAGCATAAAGTGACAGTTGCTAATTTGAAGAAGTGGAATAACCTAAGCTCAGATAGAATCAATATTGGTCAAAAAATAAACATTGGGGAAGTAAAAAATACGGGATCTTCCTCGAATGATAACAGTTCCAGTAACACGTCAACCGTTGATGTAGGTTATAATGTTGACAAGCTTATTGAAGTAGCGACAAGTTTGGAAGGCACTGGTTATGCATGGGCTGGAACAACACCAAGTGGCTTTGATTGTAGTGGATACATATATTATGTTTACAAAGAAGCTGGTATGGATATTCGTCGCCTTTCCAGTTCTGGATACTATGATCGTTCTTATTATGTAAATAACCCTAAAGTAGGAGACCTAGTATTCTTTGAAGGGACCTATAAATCTGGTATCTCTCATATGGGGATCTATTTAGGAGATAACAAGTTTATCCATGCAGGCTCTTCTGCTGGAGTTACTATTACCAGTTTAGATAATTCCTATTGGAAGAAGCACTTCTCTAGCTTTAAACGATTCTATTAAGCTATAAGCAAGAGCTCTTGTTTAGTGAATCATGTTACCGATTGAAAAATTGAATAGTGATAAACGGTAAAAATGCAGGAATGTCACCCATTATTCTGGGGTCAGTCCTGCATTTTTTAAAATTTATTTTGGTTGGATGGTAACCCGCTTGGTTAAGCTTCGAATTAGTAATAAGCCTGTAGCAACCAGAATGATAGTGCAAATCAATGATACAACAATGGATAAATTAGGGCTAGGGATCGTGAGTAGATTTATTAATGGATAGGTTATATCGCCTTCCCACAATAAATCAATAAAAGAGACAGATAGTAAAGCGATCAGGATGAAAGCGACACAACCCCAGCCTCCATAACGTTGATACCCAGCGATAATCAACCATCCGGCCAGATAAAAACCAAAAATAATTAGGCTAAAGACGAGCATAGGTATCATCCATGTAGATGTCATATCTAAGAACCCAATATTAGCATTGTCAGGTAAATATCCTTTCAATGGTTCGATTATATACAGAATACCATTTATAATACTTGCGATGAACATGATGGAAAAAGCTAATCCTTCAGCTGCAATAGCTGATCCACTGAAATAGTCTTTACGAGTAATACCGTTTTGTACATAATGGGCAAAAAAAGCTAAAGAAGAGATTATCCCGATTACCAGCATATAAATTTTAGTGGATGTATACATTGTAGACAAAAAGTTAAGTTCCATTTTCACGCTAAATAAGGGGATGATAAGGAATAAAACTAAGACGACTAGCATATACCAGAATGTCCATTTCATTTGGATAAGAAACAAATCTTTTGTCACTTTAAACATCGTATTATTTGGTGTATTCATGTTATTCGCCCTCCTTAGTTAGATGAATAAACAAATCTTGCAATGAAACCGGGCCGATTTCGAGGCCAAGCCTTTCCGCTTCAACCATATCAGCATCACTTAAATTTCCATATAACATAACAGATTTTGTATTACCAAGTGATTGTGTACTTAATCTATTTCTGTTGTTAACAAATGAATCGACCTTTTCTGCTTGCCCTATAACAGATACACCATGACTGATAATTTCCTCAAATGATTCATCGATAATGAGCTTTCCGCGGTCAAGTATCAGGACATGATCAAATAAATAATCCATCTCAGATACGAGATGAGTAGATAAAATCATAATGCGTGGATGTCGTTGTTGCTCCTCAAGTACTTCCTGGTAAAACATTTCACGAGTTGGCGCATCCATTGATACATATGCTTCATCAAATATAGTAACTGGATTACGGTGCGCCAGACCTAATGTAACATTTAGAGCTGATTGCATCCCACTAGATAAGCTGTTAATTGCTTTATCTAGTGGCAGTTTAAAGCGTGCTGCCAATTTTTTTGCATATTCGATATCAAAATTTGGCCGGTATTGCTGCGCAAAGGAGAAATAACTTGTAATCGTATCATACTCATCTTTATAATCAACCTCTAGAATAAAGCTGACATATGGCATGATATGCTTATTTTCGAATGGGTTTTCTTCCGCTACCTTAATTTGACCAGAAGAAGGCTCCATTAAGGATGCTAATAATGAAAGTAATGTTGTTTTTCCTGCTCCGTTTCTCCCGATTAAACCGTATGTTTGGCCAGGTTCTAATGTAAAAGTAATGTCTTTTAACACTTCAAATTTTTTAAATGCCATGGAGACATTTTGAACAGACACATTAAAATTCATGTGATCCACTTCCTTTCCCTTTTTGAATTAAATTCATAATATACTGCTCTGACAAACCCAGTTTTTTCGCTTCCTGTAACATAGGCATAATATAATCGTCGACAAATTTATGTTGTCGTTTTTCGATTAACTTCTCTTTCGCTCCTGGTGCTACAAACATTCCGACACCTCTTTTCTTATAAATGATTCCTTCATCCATTAATAAATTAGTGCCTTTGGAAATGGTAATATGATTAACTTTATAAAATTGCACCATTTTGGTTGTTGAAGGAATTTGCTCATTTTCCATTAATTGCTCATTGACGATCTGATCTTCTATTTTCTCTTTGATTTGCATAAATATTGGTTTCTTATCGTGAAAATACTGATTCAATAGCTCTCACCACCCATTTAGTTTAATGGTTATATAGTTATGTATATAAGTATATAACCATGTTAAAGTAAATGTCAATAGTTAGTAGACCATTTATTTTTCTTCTGTTATTGTTAATTAAAGAAGGGAATGCGAGTTGTTATTATTTGTGAAAGGAGTGTGCTTTTGTGACATTTCAAGATGAAAAGCAAATTTATAAATTATGGGTGAAGGCTTGGAATGAAGATGTTTCGATACTTGAAGAGATAACAGATCCAGATTGTGTAGTGCACCAAGCAAGAATGGATGGAAAGTCTTCGGAAGATCAAAAAGGAGCAGAAGCATTAAAGAGAATTATTAATGAAGGCTGCGCCTACTTCGATGATGTCAAAATGACGGTAGAAGTAGAACCAATTGTGGAGGAGCATTATGTATCGGCCCGTTGGCAGTTTAGTGGTACCTTTAATGGCGGAATGCCAGGAGCCACGGCAAAAAAGGGGACAAAGGTAAGATTCAATGGTATCGATATTATGCTCATAACGGAAGGGAAAATCAAAGACTACTGGGTATCTTCAGACGTTGTTGACTTGATGGCACAGTTGGGAATGTTTTAGATGATTACGCGAGTGAACCAAAAAAGGTGCCTTTTTTATTGCTTCGAAAATTATAAATTATTGTGTTGCGGATAACATTTAAGAACAGGAATTGCCACGTCCAGCTCTGAACGCCAGAAACTAGGCCACTTCCCGAGACTTCCTACAATAAAGAAGACTTGCCAACTGGTGATAACCAGTGGCTTAGTCGTCCCTTATGCCCTTGGAAAAGGAATGATCGATTAAAAGCGGCACTATACGTGGCAAAATCAATCCAGCTGTGTTGCATGGGCGCAGTCGCTCTGCGCTTTTGTTTTTCATGGTAAGGGAACTAATATTTATACGATTGTCCACCATCAATAGGGATAACCGCACCATTGATAAAATCTGCCTGATTGGATAAAAGGAATGCAACGAGGTAAGCCACTTCTTCCGGTTTACCGAATCGTTTCATCGGATTGACACTAACAAACTCTTTTCCAGCTTCTTCCCAATCATCTCCAGCCATTTGTTTTAATGATTCTTCCACCATGTTGGTCATAATTGCACCAGGGGCGATAGCCTTAATGCTTATGCCAAACTGACCATATTCAACAGCAGCGTTTCTGGTTAGACCAACTACACCGTGTTTACTTGCAGCATAGCCAGATTGATTACCGACACCTCTTATTCCACCGACTGATGCTGTATTAACAATGGATCCGTGTCCTTGTTCTTTCATTACTTTTAAAGCATGTTTCATACCATAGAACACACCATTTAAGTTAACATCCAATACGCGCTGGAATTCATCAATCTCATAGTCTTCCGTTAAGTTTTGTTTTCCTTCAATACCGGCATTATTGAAAAAACTATCCATTCTGCCAAAAGTATCAAGCGTAAATTGAATATAACGGGAAACATCTTCTTCCTTGGCAACATTAACTTCTGCAAGTTCTACTTTTGTTTGAGGAGCTATCTTTTTGATTTCATCTTTACTTTCTTCAAGCCCTTCTTTGTTTACGTCAACGAGTACTAGTTTGCCACCTTCTTTTGCTACTTCTAAAGCTGTAGCTCGGCCGAGTCCAGCACCTCCACCTGTGATGACAACCACTTTGTCTTTAAAACGATTCACTAGCAATCCACTCCTTCATCTGGCTTATGAATTAGTTCAATTTAATTTTCAACGATATTATTTCCTTTCTTTGAAGAAAAAAACATAATAAAAACAATTAGTGTTTATTCTTTTGTTTTGCCGTTAAATGTCTTATTAAAATAGTCTCCCCAATCAGGCTGTGCTCCGTCCATGTCTGTAAAATCATATTCTTTAGCCAATTCCCAAGAGCTTAATATTTGTCCTGTTTTTTGAAAAATGTCCCTATCAGATGATAACGCAGCGATACCTTTTGCGATATAGTAAGGCGTTTCTGATGCAATAAAATGAGGTTCAATTTTAGCACCTTCTTTCCAATTTTCTTCCGTAACACCAAAGTGATCAAGCATAGCCTCTGATCGAAGAAAACCTGGTGTGACAGCAACAGACGTAATATGATGTTTCTTTAAATCATGAGCCATTGCTTCAGCAAGGTGAATAGCGGATATTTTTGCGAGACTGTAATATAGATTCCCTCTATAGTCATAATCGACTCCATCTGTGATTTCCACAACTAAACCTGTTTTGTGTTTCAACATTAAGGGGACTGCATAGTGGCTTGTAATGATATGGGAATGAACAGCCTGTGTTTGCATTTTTAATCCGTTGTGTAGGCTGTGTTCCCAGAACGGCTGATCCCAATTAGTTAACGGGTCTCCACCCCAAACGTCATTGACAAGAATATCAAGCTTACCTTGTTCCATTTCAATCCTTTTAAAAAGTGCTTTAACTTCTTGCTCCAAAGTATGATCCACTTTAACAGCTATTCCTGTTCCACCTTGTTCGTTAATGATTTCTGCTGTTTCCTCAATCGTTTCCGATCGTTTTAATGGAGAAGGATTTCCTCTAACACTTCTACCTGTTACATATACGGTTGCACCTGCTTTACCAAGCATGACAGCAATGGCACGTCCAGCTCCACGTGTAGCTCCGGCTACTACAGCAATTTTTCCTCTTAAAGATTTCATATTGTTTCATCTCCTTTCTTTACATTGAACTAAAGTATATACTATAAATACGACACCTTATGTCATGATTAAAAATATTTAGTATTCTGAGTAAAGGATGAATGGAATGCGAGCAGATCGATTGATTAATATCATGGTTTTCTTACAGAACAGAGGTAAAATGACTACGAAGGAATTGGCTGATGAATTAGAGGTCTCAGACAGAACCATTCTTAGAGATATGGATGCACTAAGTACAGTAGGAATACCCGTTGTTGCAGAGAGAGGAAAATGGGGAGGTTGGCGCTTATTAGATAACTTTCGAAGTGAATTGAGTACATTAACATTAGAGGATATGAAAGCTTTATTTGTGTTTCCCTCCAAAGAGTTATTACAAGATTTGGGATTATCCGATTCGATAGATCCAAGACACAGACTGCTTGCATCTCTCCCAGTTAATCATCAAGCTGATGCTCAAGCAATGTGGGATAGAATTCATATTGATGTCAGCACGTGGAGGCAATCTAAAGAAAAAGTGGCTGCCTTTGAAACCATTCAACAAGCTATTTGGGAGGATAGAAAGCTGAAGATTTACTATGAGAAAGCTGATGGAAACAAAGTAGATAGATTGATTGAACCGTTAGGCTTAGTTGCAAAAGGTAACAGATGGTACCTTGTTGCCTCAAAAAATGGAGAATTACGTAATTATCGAGCATCAAGGATTCATTCCGCAAAATTGCAAATGGAAAAATTTGAACGTCCAGCTCATTTTCATTTAGCATCGTATTGGGAGCAATCAAAAGACAATTTTATCCGGAATTTGCCTGCATATGATGTCGAGGTAGAGATTGCCCCATCCATTATAAAGCGAATCACTTTTACAGGTAAATTTGTTCAAGTGATCAAGAAGGAAAGCGCAAATGAACAAGGTTGGCTTCCCGCGATTTTGCGTTTCAATGATAAGCAGGAAGCTATAGAGTATATGTTAGGATTTGGAGATCAAATGAAAATAGTTTCACCTGAGCATCTTATAGATGAAGTGGTGTCGCTGGCTAAGAGAGCTATTACTTTCTATCAAAGGGACTCTTCTTCTTGAGAAACCTGCCATTATTTGACCATCTTTGTCACCATTGTTACTAATTCATTCTTATATGTCTCCAAGTTAAAGTTCTCTTGATTCATAAGCATACTTTCGGCAATAGCTCCCTGAATTATTATCGAGACATTTTTAGTATTAAAAGTACTGAATTCCTTTGTTTCCTGACCATGTTGTAATATTTCTTGTAATAGTTGATATAAGGGGTCTTCTTCATCATTCGATACTTTATAGTAAGGGATATTGTCTGGTGTACGGGCATTAAAAATAATTTCAATTAATGCTACATTGTGAACATGATGAGTACCCTGATAAGCCAAAGATGCATCTATAAAGGTAAGGAGCTGATCATAGGCAGATTTGCGCTCAGTAACTTTTTCTTTAATAAAGCCATATTGATTTGTTAACAAATAGACAAGAGTATGGTTTAATACATCTTCTTTATCAGAGAAATGATAGGAGATCAATCCTGTACTAACTTTTGCTTTTTTTGCTATTTTGGCCAAGCTGATATTGATATAGCCAATTTCGTCCAAGGTTTCAATGGTTGCTTTAATGATTTGTTCTCTTCTTGCTTGTGTAATAAAAGACGGTTGCTTTCCCATTCTCATTCCTCCAGCATATATACTACTTTTTTGGTTTCTTTAGTTGGTCGATTATCCACATAACTCCAATGATAAAAAGCACGCTTAATATGATTATATCGAATTTACTTGGATAGTTCTCGATAAATATTCTAATTGGCTCGGGTACACTTCCTTGAAAAACGGATTGAATAACGATTCGGGCCACTTTTAAAATAAGTAAGAAAAGCTGCAACATTAAAAGTACGGGCAGTAAAGTTAATCCCCCAACGAACCATTTCCAAGCTTCCCCTTGATTAAAGGCGTAAATAATAGCAGAAAATAGTAATATGACACCTATTATAGAAAATATAATGATTCGAAGCCAATGTACAAATTCTAAATCTCCTTGGGTGTATCGGAAGAAAACATACGAAAAAGCTAATAACGACAAGACGATACTTACAAAGGGAAGCATGCGCTGAAGCCAAACAGGAAGACTTTTATACACTTCTACATTATCCATATAACCACTCCTTATATTGATTAACCAATATTTATTTTGATCAGTCAATCAAATTTTATCACTAAAGCAAATATTTTACAAGGTGGAGAATCGGAGGAACAGGGGAAACATCCCTGTCCATGCCCTCTTAGCTATCAACTACTATAGCTGTATTTGTTTAATAATTTGCCGGATTATCACCTGCGACAACATTATCCGGTACTTTCTTAGTGACTACCGCTCCGAATGTAATCACGGCATTTCAATGGTCACACCGGGATTAACAATCGCACCACCACCAAACCATACATTTCTGCAAATAACGATATGTAGCTGTTTCTATTGTATTTAATTTTGCCTTTTTTCACAGAAATTAGTTTGTGTTAAGATCGAAGTAGAGTCGCTAAGACACGCATAACCTGAAAAAGACATACAAATGTAATATTAATTTAATATAGATAAATGAAACCTTACTTATAGTGAAATCGTCTCCTTTAATATAGAAAAAATGAACATAGGGACAAGAAAATGTCTTGTTTGTATAAACCATTCATGGAAGGAGCAACTCAACATTGAAGAAGGTATCTTTTATACTAGTAATTCTTTTGGGCCTGTTATGTGCCTGTTCTACTGAGGAAAAAACGGTACAAATAGAGAATAAAGATTTTGCCAATACATTATTTGTGCAAAAGGTGGAAAATAATTTCACTTCAGATAAACTAGCGATGCTGATAGAAGACCCGGAAAAGATAAAGAATGCGTTATCTATGGTGGAAGGACTGGAAGCAGAAGAAATTGACAATGATGAACGAATTGGCATACTTGAGAATCATGATAATTACTATATGTTTGGCTTTTTTGAAGGTGAGAGTACAAATATTCAAAAAGAAGATTATGGGTTTCAGATATTGGAGGATGGAAAGATTTTGTTCAACTATGATCAACTAGACAACTCTGACTATCCGCTTGTCACTGTAGATACACATAAAGATATTTTAGAAGATATGAAAGAAATGCTTGAAATTACTTTCTGATTTCAAGCGAAATGTTGTAATTGCTCTTTCTGTAATGGGAATAAGTTGGAATATAAATTAATATAGTAACATAGAAGACATATTCTGAAATAAATCATTAATTTAGTGAGGTAATAGTTATGAAAAGGTTGGCAGTTTATTGTGGATCTAGTACAGGTACTGATGCTATTTATGTAAAAGAGGCAAAAAAGCTAGGTCAACTATTGGTGAGAAATGGTATTGACCTTGTATACGGCGGTTCTAATGTTGGCTGTATGGGTGCTGTCGCAGATGGCGTTTTAGAAAATGGTGGTAATGTAATTGGTGTCCTTCCAGAAAAATTAAAAAATGTAGAGATTGCCCATGAAAGACTGACTGAACTACATGTAGTGCAAACCATGCATGAACGTAAAGCGATGATGGCAGATTATGCGGACGGATTTATTGCATTACCTGGGGGAACAGGGACGTTAGAAGAATGGTTTGAAGTATTCACTTGGGCTCAAATCGGTTACCATAAGAAACCATGTGCACTACTTAACATTAATAATTACTATGATCCAATTATGACGCTTTTTGATCATATGATAGAGCAAGGTTTTGTGAAACCGGAATATAAAGAACTAATCTTAATAGAAAATGATGCAAAAAAATTAATTGATCGATTGTTAAAATATGAAGGTGTGTACATACATAAATGGGGAAATCAATCAACAGATAAAAACTGATATATTATACCGCTAACTACTATTTTCCCTATTAAAAACAGTAATGATAGAGTTGAAAAAAAGGGAGGTAGGTAAGTGTGGCTCATTTGACGTATGATAAAATAATGGAAAGATTTCTGTCATTTGTAGAAAAAGAGCAAAATATTCGAGCGGTAATAATAGTTGGTTCGAGAGCAAGGCAGGATAAACCAGCGGACCAATATTCGGATTTGGATCTCGTTATATTTGCAGAAAACCCCAATTTGTTACTTGATCATAAGGAATGGTTAGCACAGATAGGAAAGTCGTATATTACTTTTCTTGAAAATACAGCAGTTGGTGGAGGGATGGAACGAAGGGTTTTATTTGAAGGTGGACTTGACGTCGACTTTGCCTCTTTCCCTATATCAGCAATTTCAGAAATGGAATCTCAAGATCAAGTGTTAAGTGTTCTTTCAAAAGGGGTGGAAGTACTAATAGATAAGGATAATAGCATACCTTCCCTTAAGAAGCATATAAAAACAGACTTTAGCAAAAACGAAATACCGGAAGATATAGAAAATACGATGCAGGATTTTTGGTATCATGCCGTTCTAGCCGCTAAGAAACTTTGCAGAGGGGAGTTATTAGAAGGAAAATCGATATGTGATAGTTATATGAAGAATCTACTTATCTCGTTCATTAGAACACACGCAAAATTAAAGAACGGAATAGAGTTTAACACTTGGCATGGGTTTCGTTTTTTTGAAGAATGGGCTGATCCAGCAGTTGTGAGGAAGTTTAAGAAAATATATGCACATTACGAAGAAGAAGATGTTTGGAAAGCACTGATACATACTATGAAATTATTTAACGAAGTCACCATAGAAGTTTGTAAGTTGAAGAATCTTCCCTATCCTGATGAAAATATTCGATACGCAACTCATTTAGTAGAATCATATTACCTTCAAGGGAGACAAGAGAAGAATGAGTAATAACGTAGATATTCAGAAATTGGAAGAGCTATCCATGAATGCCTTCCCTTCGTTGCAAACACAGCTTTTGGATGGTTGGATACTACGCTTTTCCAATGGATATGCAAAAAGAGCAAACTCTATTAATCCTCTCTATGATTCTCAAGCGGATATCAAACAGAAGATAGAAACATGTGAAAATATGTACCAAAGAAAAGGACTAAAAGTGATTTACAAACTTACAACACAAGTTTTTCCTGATAAGTTAGACAAGATTCTTGAACAAAGAGGGTATAATCTTACAGGGGTGACAAGCGTACAATTGTTATCACTTGAGGAGAGAGAAACATTCTTATCGAATAAGGCTCTTATCTATAATCAATTAGATGAAACATGGTTTACTAATTTTTGTGAGTTAAATCATATAGATGATATTGACCAGCAGACGCTTAAACAGATGTTAAGAAATATAAATGCAGATGTGTGTTATGTTTGTTTGATTAATAACAAGAGTGAAATTCTTGCTTGTGGAATGGGCGTGTTAGAAGAGGAATGGATTGGATTATATGATATCGTAACGAGTGAAAAGCATAGAAACAAAGGATATGGAATAGAACTTGTTTTTTCGATTCTAAATTGGGGAAAGAAGCATGGGGCCAAAAAAGCTTATCTCCAGGTGATGTTAAATAATACATCAGCTATAGGTCTATATGCAAAGTTGGGTTTTTCAGAAGTGTATAAATATTGGTACAGAATTAAAAAGTGAATAAACTAAAAGAGCTTATAGTATGATGAACATATATAAGTTCTTTAAATATTTGAGGTGAGGCTATTGTTGACCATCATCGCATATTCGTCATTGATTGTAGCACTTGTATCCATTGTTTTAGCTGTTAGCGGAAAGCGTCATTATTACTGGATATCTGCAATTGGTATTTATATTTTTAGTTTCTTGGCAGGTTTTTCTATAGGACAACTGACAGTAGGGTTAACATTTATACCACTTGTGTTGGCTATTGGCTATACTTTCGATTGGATTAAAAATAAAGTGCAAATTTTAATTGTTCTCAGTTTAGGTGGCCTCATTGGATTTGTTATGGTGTTCTTTGTGGACAATAAATGGGTGTTTTTCCCGTTCTGGATCTTTAGTTAAGAAATCGAACGAACAATCATTTTTAAGTTCATAGTGAAGGTGATGTTGTGAAGACAGTTTTGAAATGGAGCTTCATCGTTCTTTTTATTGTTGTAGTGGTAATTGGAGCGACATATATATGGAAGCATGAGGAAAAATCAGACTCTCCTGCCTCCCTACTATCTTCTGAGCGAATTTTGAATATAGCACATCGCGGAGCATCCGGTTATGCTCCAGAACATACGTTAATCGCATATGAGTCAGCTCAAAAAATGAATGCAGATTATTTAGAGATTGACCTACATATGACAGCTGATGAGGAGTTGGTAGCGATACATGATGAGGATGTTTCCCGTACGACAAGTGGAAGTGGTTTAGTCCAAGACATGTCTCTTGCAGAGCTGAAAAGTTTGGATGCCGGTTCTTGGTTTAATATAGCTTATCCAAAAAAAGCAGACCAATACTTTGTTGGAATAGAAGTACCCACATTAGCAGAGATTCTCGACTCGTTCGGTTTACATAGCAATTATTATATCGAGATAAAAGACCCGGATTCGATTATGACAGACAAATTTCTTTCTATTTTAGAGGACTATCATTTGATCGAAGAAAATAAAGTCATCATCCAATCCTTTAGTGAAGAGACCTTGAAACAAATTCATGCACAATATGAGTCCATTCCACTTATACAACTGTTGTATAAAGATGAAACAAAGTCTGCTAATTACAATCAGATTCGGCAATATGCCACAGGTGTGGGTGTTCCTTATCAAGAGTTAGATGAAGACCTCATTCAAAAGATTCATGAGAAAGATTTGCATGTTCACACTTATACAGTCAATGAAGAAGAAGAAATGAAACAATTGGTAAGGTGGGGAGTTGACGGTATTTTTACAGATTATCCGGATCGGTTAGCAGAAATACTTTTGAACGAGATTTGATTAGAAAAAATATTGCTATATGATGGTTCCCCGTATACATAGTGAAATGTGTACGGGTTTTTTGTAAAAAACAGTTCATTTATAGAATACAGTGAGTCTTCTATCAGTGGGGGTGTTACGGATGATTAGCAACGTGATAAATAGAAAAGAATCGTAGCAATTAATAAGAAATATCTTGTGTTGGGGTTTGATATACTCTTTTTAAGCGTGATCGAATAGCTGAACCAAGGTAATAGGAGGGAAGCGTATGATAAAACAATATAAGCTGACGAGAGGTTTATTTATCGACTCAATATCATTTATCCCTAGGGATTTGATCGGCCAGCAACCACCTGGATTTCGTAATACGATTCATTGGCAGGTTGGTCATGTATTAGTCATTGCAGAAGAGGTTGCTAATTTCCCGAATCGAAGAAGGAGTAACTTGCCAGAAAATTATAATGAGTTGTTTGGAAGAGGTACGAAACCTAGTGATTGGTCAACAAATGTACCAGACATTGACCAATTAATACTAGATTTACAAGATCAACTAGTTCGCATTCGGAATATGTCAACGGAACAGGTTAAAGAACGGTTAACAGAACCATTTGATGGTATCGACAGTTTTGAAGAGTTTGCTAGTCTTGCATTATTCCATGAGGCCATGCATTTAGGGCAGGTTTTTGCAATGCAGAGAGTTTTAGAGGCAAGCCAATCAAACTATCATGATTTATAAGGGAGTAGATGTAAAATGAAAAAGCAAATCCTTTTTGTTCATAGTGCAGGGGCACAAGGTCTTCATCAAGGAAGCCGTGATTTAATCGAATATCTACTAGATCAACTTGGTGATACGTATCATTTAATATCTCCAATGATGCCTAAACCGGAAAATCCTGAATATGCCAGATGGAAAAACGAATTAACAAATATATTCTCTCACTTGGAGGGTGAAATAATTCTTATTGGACATTCTTTGGGCGGATCGGTTCTATTAAAATATCTTTCGGAAATGGAAGTAAAACCTGCCATTTCCAGTTTGTTTCTGATTGCATCACCATACTGGGGAAAAGATGATGACTGGCAGGCCGAGGAGTTTACCCTAACAGAGAATTTCACATCAAACCTTCCTTATATTCCTAACATATATTTGTATCACAGCAAGGACGATAAAGTAGTGCCGGTTACGCACATCCATCACTACGCGAACGAATTTCCACAAGCTATTACTAGAGTGTTAGAAAGAGAAGGCCATTACTTTTCCGATGGAATACCAGACCTCATAACTGATATAAAGGAATAGACATGCCGGAGCATGTTTCTGTTCCTTAAATGAAGAACGGATTCAGAACAGGATAAAAAGGTTCATATAATTAGGTGGTTAACTATTTGGCATCTAACTATTTGGTGTTACAATAAAATGGATTAATTTCCTAAAAAGTGGTGAACATATATGCAGCATCCATTAAATAATCCGAATTCAGAAGTACAGCTTTTCCTTACTCTTCATCAAAAAACAAATAAACTAACAAAAGTATTAGATTCAAAAATCAAAGTATTTCATTTGAATTTAGGTAGGTTGTGTTTATTGCATATGTTAGAAAAGAAAAATTACGAAGCTTTGCCTTCGGAATTAGGGGATGATCTTGCTGTAACCAGAGCAAATATTAGTGGACTATTAAGCGCATTAGAAAAATTAAACTATATTGAAAGAACATTTGATATGAATGATCGCAGAAGAATTAAAGTAATGATGACTGATGCTGGAAAAGATATCTTATCGAAAGCATGGCCAATTTATGAAGAAGTAGTCACAGATTTATTTAGTGAATTAAGCAAAGATGAAAAGACTAAGTTGTTATCATTATTGGCTTGTATTTAACTGTCCCTATTTATATAATAGGGTTCAATTTTCGGACAATAGTTAACTGGTTAACTATTAGTAAGTTAACCATTAAATTTAGGAGGAATAAAATTGAAGAAAATTATTGTTAATTTATGTGTATTATCGTTTTTGGTTGGCTTTGACTTAATAGTTACTGTCCCGATGTTACCAGTAATAAGTAATGATTTAGATTTAAAGATGGAACTCAGTGGGGTCTTATTTACATCTTATGCTTTATCTTATGCAGTGTTTGGATTAATAATGGGAAGCATATCCGATCGTATTGGTAAAAGAAAAGTGTTATTAGCAGGTATCGCTGTATTTTCAGGTGCAACATTTGTAACCGGCATATCAGGTTCCTTATTAGCATTGATATGTTTTAGAGTTTTAGCTGGTTTAGGAGCAGCAATGATTCAACCTACTGTTTTTTCGTTTGTAGGAGAAGTTATAGAATATAAGCAAAGAGGAAAAGTTATGGGACTAGTTACTTCAGCTTTAATTCTCCCAACTGTTGTAGGGATCCCAATTTCAGGTTTTATCACGGATATTTTTAATTGGAGAATAACCTTTTATGCTTTGGGGATGATAGGGATTTGTATGTTGATTGTTACATGGTTTACTATCCCACATTCCCCTTCTACTAGTTCTACTTCTTTAATAAAAATGTTAAGAGAAGCCTTTTCTAATCGAACTATAACATTAACTTTACTCATTTCTTTTATGTATTATGGGGGATTAGAATCAATATTTTCCATTATTGGTATTTATTATTATCAGTACTTTCAATTATCTTCATCTATCATTGGAATTATCCTTCTAATTGCGGGGGTTACAAGTGTATTGGGAAGTTTGGTTAGCGGAAAAGTGATGAATAAACCACATAATAAGAAAAAACTGTTACTATCGATGTCCCTCATTTCTTTATTCTCCATCTTATTATTAACTGTCAACGATAAAATTCTTTATGTATCCATATTTTTAAACCTAGTGTGGTCTTTTTCCTATGCATTTGGTCAAAATGTTATAAACACATACATGTCTAATCAGCATGATCAGATTAGAACAACTGTAATGTCCTTAAACTCCTCAGCTATGTATTTTGGAGCAACGATTCTAAGTGTGTTAAGTATAATGCTTCTAAATTATTATTCCTTTATTGCAGTTGGTCTATTATGTGCAGTTGCTTATCTTCTTTCCGCACTATTAACATATAGACTAGATGTTAGATAGATGAGAAGTGCTTCCGACCTGGTTGTTTAGTGGTGATCAGCAATAAATTTATAAACCCTTAAAATGGAGAAAACTTGATTAACGAAGATACAAAGTTAGAATACTTGAGGAACTTTGAATTACTGCCTTCTCTATGTAGGGGGCAGAACCCCCTATGAAAACTTCCTTGTTTGATACGATATTCCTTTTCCACCTTCGCAATATTGTTTCAGACTGTATAAAAAGATAGCCCAGTTGTAATTACAACTACGATAGCAAGTGGTAATATCCTGCCAATTTGTATGACGGAAAATGACCTCAGTTTTTTCGTTGTTTTCTTCCAAATCAAAGGAAATTGTTGTATTGATCCATTCTGGTTCATCTGATTCAATGCATTTCCAAACAACCTTCTTATTAACAATTAGCTCTTCTACACGAATTTTGCTCTCATCCCTTTCACCGAAACGAAACACATTAATCGCACCTATTTCATTATTGAAAATTAAGTCATTTGTCCATATTTCGGAAAGACCTTTTTCCGTTGTCAATACCTCGTATACATTTTGAACTGGACTGTTCACAATTTGAAAGTGTTCGATACTGGACATAATCCCATCTCCTTTTAAATGTTTTATATAAATCTATCTTATTATACAATTTCTTAGACCGATGGGTTTCTTCTAAATTGCTTTTATTTTCTGTAATTCACTGAGTTTTTGTGTGAGTTAATTTCTAGCAATATAAGAGAAATATTCAGCTATTTCACATGCTAGAATAAAGAAACAAAGAGGAAGGAGCGAATTAAATGTCAAAAGTTATTCTTGATATTTCAATGTCACTTGATGGTTTTATAGCTGGTTCGAATGATAACCAAAAACAGCCACTAGGAGAAGGAGGCGAAGTGATCCAGAACTGGTTGTTTAGTGGTGACCAACCAAGTCGTTACAATGACTTTTTTAAGCTATCTCCCACAAACAAAGAAGTTTTTGACGGTCCAGTTCCCATGACAGGGGCGATGGTTGTAGGAAGGAGAACATTTGATATCGTTAATGGCTGGGGTGGCAGTCATCCGATTCAAGGAGTTCCTATTTTTATCGTGACCCATGAAGCTCCTGACAGTTACTTAGAAGAGAGTACCGATTTTACATTTGTCACAAGCGGAGTAGAAGATGCTATTCAGCAGGCGAAAGAAGCCGCAAATGGTAAAAATGTCAGTGTTGGAACTGCCAGTATTGCTCAGCAGTGTATATCAGCAGGTCTTCTCGATGAAATGCATCTTCATGTAGCACCTGTTCTGATGGGGACAGGAATCCGCTTGTTTGATCAAATTGGCATGGAACAAATAAAGCTAGAATCTCAAAAGGTAACAGACGGTTCTAATGTTACACACTTAAAATATAAGTTCTTGGATTGAAATAACTAGACATGAATCTTATGGACACTTAAAAAGAAATATGCAAGTTTTTGTCCGTAAGAAGTGATCTTACGGACAGTATTAGTAAAAGATGTTTAATGTTGTCCATAAGACAGGTTCTTATGGACAAAAAAACGTGCCAATCTATGATAGTGTCCATAAGACCTCTCCTCCGTCTTTCTTAAAATACCCTAATAGGAATTATGTTTGGAAATAACCAGGAACTATTTGTAAAATGAGTGTTAGGAAAGAATTATCCACTAGAAGGTTGGTTTCTAAACAATGAATCAAAATAAAAAAAGCAAACTAGTAGTGTTACACGCGCATCATAGTAACATTGAATATACGGAGACAGCACTGAAGGCTGCTAATGTAGAACAAATCCATCACGTTGATCCTGGTCTTATCGATGCTATTAAAACTAAATCAGCGCACGACGTACAACAAAGAGTACAGACACAATTAGAATGGCTTGCAGATTCTAAACCAGATGCTATCCTAATAACGTGTACGAATTATAGTTTATATATAAGAGAATCAGCGATAAGTGATATTCCCATTTTAAAAATCGACGAACTGTTTTTCCGTGCGCTCCTTGATTATCCAGCTGCAACATTATATTTTACCAATCCTCATACAGTAGAAGGTACTGCTAATCGGCTGAAAGATTATTACAAGCAAGCTAAATTGAGAGCGGATTTCCAAGTGAAGATAATAGATCATGCTTTTGAGTTATTAATGTCCAATATGCAAGACGCCTATAACGAAACTATTGTTGACTATATCGAAAAAGATTTACCTCAGGGACAAATAGTTTTTCCACAGCTATCCATGCATCAGGCAGCCACACGCCTTAAAAATCAAGGATTTAGTATTATCACCCCAGTTGACACGTTGAAAGAAGTAGAACTCTAAATATAAAAGGAATTGCCGAAAGAGTACTGTAGTACTTTTTCGGCTTTTAATATTTGGTTTACGAAAAAAATTGACTTTATATACTTAGTAAGTATATACTCGATATGTATTCACTCGGTATATAAAAAGGGATGAGATAAATGCAATTTATCGTGCAATATCAATGGGAAATTTTTATTGTGGCTGAAATAATATCACTTATCTGTTTATTGTTATTTGGTGGCGTACGTTATCTATTTGGTAAGAGGAAACAAAGCTTGTTCTTTTTATTTTTATTTCTCTTCTTGCTTATTTTAGAAGCCGGGTTAGCGATCCTTATTTATAACGAAACAGGTGAAATCTCCACTTTTCAAATAGTTATTGCTATTTTTGTTGTTTACGCCTGTACTTTTGGTATCCACGATTTTAAAAAACTTGATCGTTGGATGCGGACGAAAATAGGAAAGTGGAGAGGTGTTGATTTACTGACAGAAAAAGATAAGTCAATAATAAAAAAACAAAAAGATCCAAAGTACATCGCTAAAATAAATCGATATAGTGCAATCATTCATTTATTTGTATTTGTTGTTGTACAGATAGGTTTCTGGCTATATGGATTGGGCGACATCATGCATTTCAGGGAATATCTTACCGATCTTTCCTGGATTGGAACCGAAGCCATAGAAGAAACGCCATATCCAAATGAAACGCTCTATCGTATTTCGATGTTGTGGGGTTTAATTTTTATCATTGATTTTATCTGGTCTATTTCTTATACCATTTTTCCGGCGAAAGGAGAAAAGGTTGATTAAAACAAAGGTTTAAAAATAAGTCTGTGTATAGCCAATAGCAGGAGGATTACTGTTTACACTTCTTGCTTCATGGTTTCCGAGCAGAACAGCATCACATATACCAGTAAAAGAAGCAATAAACTATGAATAAGCGGGGATTGCCATGTCAGTAAAACATTCTATGCTTGCATTATTATATGAAAAACCAAGACACGGCTATGAATTGAAAACAGGCTTCGAAACACTTGTTCAAGGAATGTGGCCGCTCAATGCTGGCCAAGTGTATACCACTCTTGATCGGTTAGAGCGTGATAATTTAGTCGAGTCACCAGGAAACGACCAAAAGGATCGTAAGCTCTACACGATAACAGAAGCTGGTAAAGAAGAGCTGTGGAATTGGTTAGAAAAGCCGGTCGGCCGCTCGTTGCTAAAAGATGAATTTTATTTTAAGTTTTTGTGTGCCAATCATGTAGCATATGATGAAAAACAAAACATGATCAAAAAACAAAAAGAAACGATGATAAAGGATGTTCTTCATTTAACCCATTTAAAAAAACAAATGAATCAAACAGGAAATGAAACGATGAAGCTGCTTATCGAAGGAGCATTACTTCATTTAGAAGCGGATATAAAATGGCTGGATATGATTACTGGGGAATAGAACTTCAGGAAAAAATTTTGCAAGAATTAAAGGGGCTAGGACAGAAGTACTTGTTTCATGGCAAAACACGAACATCAAAATTGATGCTCGGTGTTTTTGTTCCTTGGATAAGCGTTTCTGTTCCTTGGAAAAGTATCCTTCTTCCTTGGATAAAGGTATATATCCAAGGAAGGGCGGTAATCAATCCGTTTTTCTTAGGTTTTGCCCACCCTCTTTTGTAGATTACTTGTAAGGGAGACCAAATTAATGTTGACCAATCTGAAGGTAAAAAAAGATGGTTCTTTATGATGAAAGCTCAAATGATATAAGCAACTCATTATATTTATCTAACAAGATAATGCTTTTTTACAAATATATACACAGTAGTTATTACACAAGCAATGATAGCTAATATCAAAAAGACGTGGCTAAAACGCAACTCCACTATTGACTGTATAAAAGGGTACACTTTAAAGCTAGTTATGAAATTAGCCTCTAGCAAAGTACCAATAAGACTGGTAGCAACAGCTCCGGCGATAAAATTAAACATTGTAAAAAAACCCATTCCAACACCAACGGATTCTTTAGGTAATGTAAGGGAGATGGTATTCGTCAATGCTACCCGAATAAACGTCGCCCCAATGTTCCCTAGTATTAATATAATCGCAATCCATATCGGGTTAGTAGAGACAAATAAGGAAAGAAGAAAATAACAAAGTCCTAAGAAAAAGATAGATAAGTAAAATACAAAGCTATTACCATACTTATCTGCTAATGCACCTCCTTTTTTACCAAGAAGGGCAGCTATTACCGCAGAGGGGAATAGGACAATCCCTATAAAAACAGGAGATAAATGGTGCATTTTATCTAGTAGTAGAGGGGTTACAAAGGTTAAGGCAAATAACAATGAAGCGGTAAGAAACGTAATAACAAGTGTAAAAGAAAAGCTTTTGTTTTGGAACAAACTAGGTAAAACAAATGGTGTATGATAGGTATTGATACGAATAATAAATAGTACGAAGAGGACGAGGAATATTATTGCAAATGTAATGTTAAAATTTGTAATGGTTAATACGAGAAAGGCAATGGTGACAGTTAATAATGTTGCTCCAATATAATCAATTGCTTTGGAAGCATTTTTATCTATTTTTACTGGCAAATATTTAGTCAAAAAAGGTAATGTTAATAAAGGGATAAAGGATAAGGCAAATAAAAGTCGCCAGTTTCCCACTTCTGCTACTACACCAGAAATAATAGGACCAAGTGCCGTCCCTAAAGCCATTCCAATCGCTAATGTTCCGATTGCTTTTCCTCTTTCTTCTTTTGGAAAAAATCGTGCAGGCGCAATCATGGCTACAGTCGGAATGACAGCAGCACCAGCCGCTTGTAACATTCGGCTTACTATTACCATTTGGTAGTTAACAGCAAACAGTCCAATTAAAGAGCCTAAAGCGAGTATAATTAAACCAATTTGTAATAAGCGGTTTAAGGAATATATGTCTGCAAGCTTTCCATAAATCACTGTGCCAACAGCGTAAATCATCATATATGCAGAAACTACCCAACTAATATCAGCAGAAGATAAAGAAAACTCTTTCTGTATGAAGGGAAGTGCTACATTAAAAAGAAAGGCATTCATTACCGAGAAGATTAGCACCACAACTAACACACGTAATAACGCTTGTTTATTTTTAATCATGATTTCCATTAGGATTCTCCTCCTTATCTTTAGAATGAATGGCATTATCGGTCGCCTGTTGTAGTAACGATAACAGCGCAGATTTTTCTTCTTCTGACATCCCTGTAGTAAGAATGGAAGTCCATCCTGACAAAATGTCTAATATCTCCTCTTTTATGGATCGAGCTTTATCGGTAATAAAGACTAAATTTTGTCTTCGGTCCCCGGTACTTTCCCTTCGGATAATAAATCCTTCCTTTTCCAACTTCTGAACGGAACGAGTAGCAGTAGCCTTGTCGACATACAACTTCTGTGAGAGTAGGTATTGTGTTACACCATCTTCTTGATACAGTAGCATCAGAAAATGCATTTGTGTCACGCTTATTCCATAAGGTTCTAATTTGCTGTTAATATACATTTCAGAAGAACGGTTTATCGTACTGATCAATTTCCCGACGGATCGATGTCGATTATTCTGCATGTTAACTTCCTCCTTTTAGTTGCGTGTGCAACCTTTTCATTAGTATATATTAAAATAGTTGCGGTAGCAACTAATAAACATACATATTCTGTATGTTTATTAAATAAATCTAATGTATAAAGTATGATTAGAAGCATGAAGCAATGCTGTTTTTATGGATAGCATAGTATCATATTTTCATTTTTAGCTAGATTTAAAATCATATTTCTGATTATTTATTGTATGGTTGTTATGCAACAGTTCGTAATTGACTTTATTAGGAACTATATTATAATGTTATCATAATGTAACGGATTACATTTTGATAGAATAGCTAGACTTAGACATGTTGAAAGTTTCATTTTTTATATACATGATTTGACAAAATTAATGATGTGAGAAGGGGGGGTTAACCATGCCAACTATTCAAGATGTGGCAAAAAAAGCGGGCGTTTCAGTTGCAACGGTCTCAAGAGTTTTGAACAATCCATCTACAGTTAAAAAAATAACGAAACAAAAAGTTCAAAAAGCAATGGAAGAATTAGACTACTCACCAAGTATTTTAGGTAGGAATTTGCGAAATTCTGAAAGTAGAATGCTTCTCGTGTTGATACCGAAAATATCAAATCCTTTCTATTTGCGAATCGTTGAAGGGATTGAAGAGAATGCACTAGAGCACGGGTACAATATATTAGTCTGTCAAACTCATTCTAAAACGGAAAGGGAAAGTGTCTATTTTGATCTGTTAAGAAATCGGTTAGCAGATGGCGCTATAACAATGGATCCTACGATCGATAAGGAAAAGTTAATTCATCTGGCTAAGCAATTTCCGATTGTACAATGTAGTGAGTATGATAAAGATAAAAGTTTATCTTATATTACGATTGATAGTGAATTGGCAGCATATCAAATGACAAAATTCCTCTTAAAACAAGGACATCGGCGAATTGCCATGGTCAATAGTGATGAAAAATTTCTTTATGCTCGTGAACGAAAGAATGGTTACCTCAGAGCATTAAAAGAATTTGATGCAGCATTTGAAGAGAATTGGATTTATAGAGCTGCAAATGTAACATTTGAAGAAGGTCAACAGGCCATGAGATCCCTTTTAAATAGAGAAGAAGGGTTTACAGCGGTTTTTGCGGTGTCAGATATGTTAGCCATTGGTGCGTTAAAAGAATTAAATATCCAAGGTATTAGTGTTCCTGATGAAATGGCTATCTCTGGGTTCGATAAAATCGACTTTACTAATATGACATTCCCTAGATTGACAACGGTTGCACAACCGATGTATAAAATGGGGAGTATAGCAGTAGAAATGTTAATTAAAAAAATTCGTGGCGAGAAAATAGAAGATGTCATATTAGACCATGAATTAATAATAAGGGAATCTACTTAAAATGGCAGGTCGGATTAAATGAATATGATTTATCAAAAAATCATTGACTTGTATATACAGTTTGATATAAAATCAAAATGTAATCGATTTCAAACAATGTAATGAAATCGAAAATTCTGCAATAGGGGGTTCTGTTATGGAACAGACGAAAAGACTTTTATTAGTATGTCTTATGTTAGTGTTGGCTATTTTTGTTACAGCATGTAATGGTGATAGTGAATCAGAAGAAGATAATGCAGAAGGTACGTCTGATGAAGAGACAAACAATGAGGAAAATGAAAGCGCTTCAGATGGAGAAGAAGTTACCATCGTATATGCACGTGGTGTAGATACTACAGGAGCTATTGATCTAGTAATCGAAGCTTTTGAAGAGGAACATCCCCATATCAACGTAGAGCTCAGAGAAATGCCAGCAGATACAGGTCAATCACATGATCAATACGTAACTATGTTTAGTTCACAAAGTTCTGAGGTGGATGTGTTTGATGCAGATGTTATTTGGCCAGCTGAATTTGCTCAAGCAAACTATGCATTAGAATTAGATAGATTTATCGAAAGAGATGGCATTGATATGGATGCCTATTTTCCTGGAACTGTTCAAGCTGCCAATTTTAATGGTAAGCAATGGGCAATGCCGAAATTTACAGATGCGGGTATGCTTTACTACCGCTCTGATATTGTAGAAGAAGCACCAGAAACGTGGGATGAATTAATTGAGCAAGCGAGCGAACTGCAAGGAGAAGAAGGAACGGAGTTTGGTTACTTAATGCAAGCTGCACAATATGAAGGTTTAATATGTAACTATATTGAATTTATAGCATCTTATGGCGGGCAAGTTATAGATGAAAACAATAATGTAGTTGTAAATAGTCCTGAGACGGTGAAAGGGTTAGAAAAATTAATGGAAGTTGTCAATTCAGATTTTGTTCCTGATAACATTCTAAACTTTATGGAAACAGAAACAGAGAACGCTTGGATTGCTGGTGATTCCGTATTTGCACGTAACTGGCCATATCTACAAGCATCTTCTAATGATGAAGATCGTTCATCTATAGTAGGTGATGTAGATATTGCTCCACTTCCAGCAGGTGATGAAGGTAATGCAGCGACTTTAGGTGGCTGGATGGGTATGATTAATCGTTTTTCAGAACAACCGGAAGAAGCATGGGAATTCTTGAAATTTATGACAAGTGAAGAGGGACAGAAGATTATAGCTGTTCACGGAGGACGCGCACCTACTTTGGAAGCGCTTTATGATGATCCGGAAGTACAAGAAGCAGGACCTTTATTTGCCAATCCAGAATTTGTGAATGTATTACAATCTGCGGTACCACGTCCTGTATCACCAATTTATCCGGAGATTTCAGATATAATGCAAATTGAAGTATCAAAAGTATTAACTGGTGATCAATCAGCAGAAGAAGCGGCAGAAAATATGCAATCAAAAATTGAAGCAGCGATGGAAGACTAATTTCGTATCAATTGGCACTTGAAAAAAGCAAGATGGGCACGCTTCATCTCATCTTGCTTTTTCTTTCAATTATATCCTCGGGCGAGGTGTATTTAATAGAAAGGGAGGGAAGGTAAAGTGAATAAATTTCAACTTAACGATAAGCAACTAGGTTATGCGATGATTTTACCATCATTACTACTTGTTATCGTTGTCACTTTATGGCCGGTTGCACAGTCCTTTTACAACAGTTTATTTGACTATCGTTTGAATGATCCAACCAGATCACAAAAAATGGTAAACGCTAATATTGATTTAGAACGATATGTTGACAATTACTTTTATATTAATGGTCAGCTTAGTGAATTGGAAGGGAGCGCTGAAGGAGAGCAGTTAGAATCTGTTCAGAGTGCAAGAGAAACAATCGAAGGTTATCATGAGGAATTAACTAGTGATCCGGAAATTAATGCGAAAATGGAACAAATAGATGAAATGCTAATGAACTTTGAGCCCATATCAGATTCTGAACTCAAATATACCGAGGTAGGTAAAGATTTTGCCTCAGATTATCGTAGTGCTTTAGAGGATATATCTGCAGAGTTTCAGACTATGGCGGAATCGATTGACAATGAACAGCTAGCTCAAAGCTTTGAACAAACTGGTTCATTGCTTTCGGGGACAAGTGAAAATATTTTAGAATCAAATTTTATTGGGTTCGCAAATTATGTGAAATATTTCAAAGACCAACGTATGTGGCAATCATTATGGAATACGTTTTACTTTACCGTTGTCTCTGTTGGGTTTGAACTTGTCTTAGGTTTAGGAATTGCCTTACTGATTAACCGTGCCTTTAAAGGGCGTGGGATCGTACGTGCTTCTGTATTAATTCCATGGGCAATACCTACAGCGGTTGCTGCTATGATGTGGGGATTCTTATATGATGGTCAAACAGGTATTGTGGCCCATTATTTTGAGAAATTAAATATTATACCAAGTGCATCATGGCTATTATCAACTTCTGACGGTGGAATGTTTTCGATCATATTTGCTGACGTTTGGAAAACAACCCCGTATATGGCGTTATTATTGTTGGCTGGTTTGCAAACCATTCCGAATTCGTTGTATGAAGCTAGTAATGTCGATGGTGCAAGTAGATGGCAACAATTCATTAAGATTACATTACCATTATTAAAATCTGCTATTCTAGTTGCGTTATTATTTAGGACATTAGATGCGTTTCGTGTATTCGACTTAATTTATGTATTAACTGGCGGTGGACCGGCGAATGCTACAGAGTCGATCTCAGTTTATGCATACATTACTTTGTTCTCACAACAGAATTTTGGTGCGGGGTCCGTGCTGTCCGTTATCGTATTCTTATGTGTGGCATTAATTAGTTTCATCTATGTAAGGTTAATTGGTTCCGAATTATTCGCAGGACGTACGAAATAGAAAGGGGTGCTGAGATGAAAAAACGAGCCGGTATTGGTTTTTATATCTTTTTGGTTATATTCGTTTTTTTAGTGATGTTTCCATTTATATGGGTTTTCTTGACTTCGATAAAACCAGTTGGTGAAATCTTTACTTCATTTAGTTGGTTTACGAAGAATCCGACACTATCTTCCTATGAAGCTGCATTGACGAATCGACCATTGTTACGCTATATGTTAAACAGTTTTGTTGTTTCCAGTTTAACAACTGTCCTAGCAGTTGGTTGTGCGGCGTTTGCAGCCTATGCTGTCACAAGGTTGCCTATCAAAGGGAAAGGATTGTTTTTAGGAGTTGTACTTGCGGCGTCGATGTTCCCGCAAATTGCGATTATATCACCAATTTTTAACTTAGTTACGTCATTAGGGTTGCGCAATAGCTATATCGGTTTAGTAATACCTTATATTACGATCAGTTTGCCGTTATCGATCTGGGTGCTTTCTACCTTTTTTCATAAGATTCCGTTTGAATTAGAGGAGTCAGCAAAATTAGATGGAGCTAGTCCATTTCAAACGTTTCGTAAAATAATCTTCCCTCTGGCAACACCAGGTATTTTTACGACGGCCATCTTAGTTTTTATCGCTGCGTGGAATGAGTATTTATTTGCATTAACTATTAATAGTGATGATATTTGGAGAACTGTACCAGTAGGGATCTCCATGTATCAAAGTGAATTTTCTATTCCGTGGGGAGATATTTCTGCGGCCACTGTTATTGTAACAATACCGATCGTTATTTTGGTATTGTTATTCCAAAAGCGAATTGTTTCTGGTTTAACTTCCGGTTCAGTAAAGGAGTAAAAGATAAGGGAGGCCAGCTACCTCTCTTATCTAATTTATAAGCTATCGCTAATATTTTGATAGTAATGCAACCATGGTTTTTCTTGTTCTATCTGGGAAGCGAGTTGTAGTAACAGCTGATCCTCACCTAATCTGCCAAAGAAATGAGTGCCAACGGGTAGACCATCATTGGTCCAATGGGTTGGAACACTCATTGCAGGTTGCCCTGTTGCATTTGCGATTGGCATAAATGGATTATAGTCTAACATGTTATCCATCATTTGTTGAAACGCATCAGTGTCGGGATCAGCATGCTTTCCTATTTTTGTTGGCAATTGGTTTAAGGTTGGTGTCATCCATACATCTACATCATGGAAGAATGCTAGGATTTTTTGTGCTTCCTTCTGGATGTATACCCGCGATTCTTCATATTCTAATGCTGACAAATCTCTCCCATATTTTAAAATGTTAAAGGTTAACGGTTCTAGGTTGTGGAAAGAAGGTTCTTGACCTGTCATTAGTCCAGAATGCTTGATAATAGCGGATCCGCTTCCCATCCAAATATTAATAAAATGCTTGGCAAGTTGTTTGAAATCGATTGGTGGCATTTCCTCCACTACCTCATGGCCTAAGTCTTTTATGAGTTGTACAGTGTTTTCCATGTTATTTCTTGTCTCCGGATCAAAATGAATCGTCTCATTTTCTTGATATTGAACAGCAATTTTCAGTTTTCTCGGTGTTTCATGGACGCGTTCTAAAAAGTTGTTCTGTGAAGCAAAGCTTGGATATAGTTGATGATCACCAGCTCCATTTAAAATATCCAATAATGCCGCACTATCTCTGACAGAACGAGTAAGTGCGTGATTAATGGAAAAATGATTCATATAAGTAGGATATGGCATTCTTCCTCTACTTGGTTTAAACCCAAATAACCCACAGACAGAGGCCGGGATTCGAATGGATCCACCACCATCATTAGCATGAGCGAAAGGAATTAGACCAGCTGCGACGGCTGCAGCAGAACCGCCACTCGAGCCACCTGGTGAGCGTTCTAAATCCCAAGGATTTTTAGTCGGTCCAAACAGAAGAGGCTCTGTGGTAGGAAGAAAACCAAATTCAGGTGTATTGGTTTTTCCTAAAAAAATAAGTCCAGCATTTTCAAATCGATTAACAATTTCATCGTTTTCCGGTGCGATAAAGTCCTTTAACATAGCAGAACCACTTGTTTGTCTTACTCCTCTTACCGCATTTAGATCTTTTATTAAGAATGGAAGTCCTGCAACCTTACCTTCCGTTGTCGTCATCTTTTTTGCTTGATCCCGTCCCAGTTCAAAACTTTTTGTGATTACTGCATTTAATTTAGGGTTGTAATGCTCGATTCGATCGATATAAAAATCTGTTAGTTCTAAAACAGATATTTCCTTTTGATCGAGCAACGCTTTTTGACCTAAAGCGTCTAGTTGAAGCAATTGATTAAAGGGTTTCATATATTAGTATTTCTCCTTTTTTGAATAAAACTATTAATCACATTATATCATATCATTTAACATACATACAGTTTGTATGTTAAAATGAATTCAAATTTAAAAGAGGAGTGGGAATCATGAAATTAAGCAGTTTTTATCCGGTATTGATGACAGAAAAAGTAAAGGAAACTGGAGAGTTTTATCACGAGCATTTTGGTTTCTCTGTCGTATTTGATGCTGATTGGTACATGAGTTTGAAACAAAAGGAGACTGGTGATGAATTGGCAATCCTTCAAGCTAGTCATGAAACAGTGCCATCTTCGTTTGGTAAGTCAGTACAAGGGCTAATCCTTAATTTTGAGGTAGACAATGTGGATCAAGTATACCAGAACCTGATAAAAGAAAATCGACTTCCTTTACACCTTGAATTACGTGACGAGGTATTTGGCCAAAGACATTTCATTACAAGTGATCCGAATGGCATTTTAATTGATGTAATCACCGTAATCCCACCTGATGAGTCATTTCAAGATCAGTATAAAGAAGAAATATGGAAGGACGAAGTGTAATGAGCAATTATGTTCCTTTAAAATATTATTTTGACCAGGAATTAGCCCTTCGTTTAGCTGAATTAATTCACCCGATCCATCCTCACTTTAACAAAAAGGCATTTATAGAGTTAGTAACCTTAGAAGTTGAGAATAAAGAATTGAAAGCTAGAGTGGAGGTGATTGCGGATGCATTGCAACAATACCTCCCATCAGACTATGAAGAAGCTTCAGCTATCTTATTAAAGATACTCGGACCGCAAAATAAAACAGAAGAAGGCATGTTTACCAATGGGTATTTCTTAATGCCGGTAGCCTATTTTGTTGAAAAGTATGGGCTGGAGTATTTTGATCTTTCCTTCCATGCTATGTATGAAATAACAAAACGATATACAGCTGAATATGCGATCCGTCCATATCTAATAGCGGATACCAATTCTTCCATGGCCTATCTTCAAGATTGGATAACAGATCCGAATCCACATGTGAGACGATTAGTGAGTGAAGGAACACGACCAAGGCTGCCATGGGCTAAAAAGATGCCGCCACTTAAGAATAATCTTGAAAACAATTTATCTTTACTAGAAAAATTGCTTCATGATACTTCTCCTTATGTGCAAAAATCAGTAGCCAATCATCTGAATGATTTAACGAAAGAATCTCCGGAACAAGTTTTAGTATGGTTGCATCAACTGATGAAAGCCAATCATCATGTGAATCGAAAAATAATTAAAAATGGATTAAGAACTCTGGTAAAATCAGAACATGGGCATGCATTAGAATTATTGCGAAAAGTGGAGTAAGGAGTGGAACAGCATGAGAAGAACCAAATTGGAAACGGAACAGACGATAGATAACTTGATCAAAATTGCACGATATCATTTTACAGAGTATGGCTATGCAAAAGCAGCGTTGGAAGAGATAGTTAAAGAAGCGAACTTAACTCGAGGGGCATTATACCACCATTTTCAAAATAAAAAAGGACTTTTTCTTGCTGTTTTTGAAACTGTTCAAAAGGAAGTGGGGGAACATGTAGAAGCGGAAGCGGCAAGAGGTAATGACAGCTGGGAGCAGTTAATCCGTGGTTGTCGAGCTTTTTTGGAAGGGGCAGTGCAATCCCACAATCAACGTATCCTTTTGATAGATGGACCGGCCGTTTTAGGATGGGACATGTTTCGGAAAATGGACGAAAAATACTCGATGAGTTCTTTGAAAGAACAATTACAGTTGATGCAAGAACAAGGATTACTAAAGCCGGTTTCGATTGAGGCGATGACACATTGCTTATCAGGAGCAATGAATGAAGCGGTGCTATGGATAGCTGATCGACTTGATCAGGAAGAGGTAATAGAAGAAGCGATGGTAGTTCTGGAGCATTTATTAGAAGGATTAAAAAAGAAAAATGAAGCAAGTTATTCTTAACATGGTATCATAAGGTAATCAACAGAAGATCACACAACAAGCTAAAGTCTAAAATAGTGGAGGTTAAAAATTGAATATTCTCGCTTTGAAACGAGATGCTGCTATAAAAGGGAAAAACGGAATTGCTTTTATTATCGCTGCAACAATTATTTGGCTAGCAATTACTGTCGTTTATTTGCAATCCATACCACTTCTAACAAAGAATATTATCTTGTTTTTTCTCACCGCTTTCCTTTTTCCACTTGCATTAGCTGTTTCAACTATTGTAAAAGCCGATTGGAAATTAGCGGATAATCCACTTGGAATGTTAGGGTTATTCTTAAATTTAGCTCAATTTATGTATTTTCCTATTATATTTTGGGCGTTTATGCAAAGTCCAAAGGAAATGATTATCTTTTTTGCTATTGTGACAGGAGCACATTTTTTCCCTTATGGCTGGTTTTATGAAGCGAAGCCTTATTATATATTCGCTCCTATTATTTCGGTATCGATTATGTTAGCAGGCTGGACGATGGAAGAAAGTCAATTATGGATCATTCCGCTTATGATGGTTATTTTTCTTTTCATTCTAAGCCTCTTATTATATGGCGACTATAAAAGTAAGGTGAAAGGAAACTAGAATTGGGACGGAGGGACAGGTACCTTGTCCCTCACATCCCTGGTAAAAATTTACGATAACAATATTTCACGAATATCTTCTTCCGTTAATGTGGCCGATGCTTTTTCCTTCGAATCAATGATCTCTCCTATAAGGGATCTTTTTTCTTCTTGCAAATCATTCATTTTTTCTTCAATTGTACCACGGGCAACAAGCTTGAGGACTTGTACGGCACTCGTCTGACCAATACGATGGGCGCGGTCTGCCGCTTGTTCTTCCACAGCAGGATTCCACCAAGTGTCATATAAAATAACCGTGTCAGCACCAGTCAGGTTGAGGCCTGTTCCACCTGCTTTCATTGAAATGAGAAACAAATCGCATTCACCTGCATTGAATCGATTGCATCTTTCGACACGTTCTTCTGACGGGGTTTGCCCATCCAGATACAAAAAGGACCTGCCTTGAATGGCTAGATCTCTACCTATTAACTCAAGCATTTTCGTAAACTGTGAGAAAATTAAAACCCTTCTTCCTGCTAGCCTCGATTCCTCTAGAATCTGTTTTAGCTGTTCAAATTTAGCAGAACTCCCTTTATACCCATCTACAAACAAGGCAGGGTGACAGCAGATCTGCCGTAACCGTGTGAGGCCAGCAAGGATTTTGATCCGATTTTTCCGTAATGTGTCCCTGTCTAGATGCTTTAACGTGTCGTGTCGAAGTTTTGCCAAATAAGCGGCATAAAGCTTCTTTTGATCTGGTAGCAGTTCGACAGATTCCCTCGATTCAATTTTTTCTGGCAACTCTGAGAGGACATCCTCTTTTACCCTGCGAAGTAAAAACGGCTTGACCCGTCGAGCAATCTGTTTCCTCGTGAGATTACTATACTCCTTCAACCCTTGAAATAGCTCAGGAAAGACGACATGAAAAATCGACCATAGTTCCTCTTGATTATTCTCTACCGGTGTACCAGTTAGGGCGAAACGATTATCAGCCTGTAACTTCTTTACGGCCTGTGCTGTTTGAGTAACAGGATTTTTAAAAGCTTGTGCTTCATCAAAGAAAACGGTGTGAAAGGTTTGTTTCTTATACCAGTCTATATCCATTCGTAACAATGGATAGGAAGTAATGACAACATCCAACTCTAATGTTTTTTTCTGCATTTTGACCCGTTTTGTTTTATTTCCATCTATAATAGCCACTTGAATGTCAGATGCGAACTTCTTTATCTCACTACGCCAGTTATACATTAAAGATGATGGACAAACGATAAGCGCAGGGAGTTTCTTCTTACGGATAATAGGAAGCTCGGACAAAATGAATGCGATACTTTGTAGCGATTTGCCAAGGCCCATATCATCTGCAAGAATTCCACCAAACCCATGGCTAGCAAGCGTCTTTAGCCATTTATAGCCGTGTGTCTGATAGTCTCGTAATATTGTCGCTAAGCTATTCGGGACTGTAAACGTCTGATTATCAGGATTTTGAATAGTGTGTAGGAATTGACGAAACGATTTCTCGAATGTGAATACCTGATCATCAGCGGAGTCTAGTAACTGCACTCCTCTAATGACTGGTACATGTAGTCCACTTACCACGTCTTCCTGATCCTGGATCGGAGCAGTACTCCTCAAAAAACGTTGAAGCTCTTCAAACTCTCTTGTTTCCAATGACAATAGTGAACCGTCCCGCAAACGATAGTACTTTTGCTTTTCCTCTAAAGCCGATAAAATTTCACGTATGTGCTGGTCAGGAATACCATCCATTTCAAATTTGAATTCCAACCAGTTGGTTCGTTCCCTTTGGATCTTTACTTTAATCTTTGGTCGAGGATTTTCCTTGAATATCCTGTTCCGCACAGCAGTTGTAGCATATACTTGTACTAATTTTTGAATCTTCGGGAGCATATGGTATAAAAAGTCATACTCCAGAGCTTCATTATGTAAGAAATATCCACTATCTGTCTTTGTAAATTGACTGTCATCCATCATTTGCAGTATGGCATTTTCCTTCGCCTCATCTCTTACTAAAATCGATGTCGTCTCGATTTGCTCATCATCTAATGGATTGATCAAAATATTTCCATAATGAAATTCCAAACCTGCAAGAAGTCGGTTTCTCACTCGATCTAAGTATAATTTTATAAGTAAAGGAGTCTGCTTCAGTTGTTTAGTGACAGCACCATGTAAATGGACTTGACCTAACCTTTTCAATATGGGTAGTCCTTTTTCTATGAAAAATTCTGTTTGTCTTGGCGGAATCGGAATTTGATTGGTTTCAGAAGTATCGAGTATATGGATGAGCTCAGATAGATACTGAAAGTCCTCCTCTTTTATCTGTATTAAATTGTCATCAAATAGTAGAGCTCTATAAGCATCTAACACGATGATCTTATCTCGTCCTTTAACGGTGAGTAGATAATCGTGATTGTGAGTTTTGGTAAAGTAAAACGATAATGGCAATGTGACATGATCGGAAAAGTAGAGTTTCTCTATTATTTCCTTCCCGTTTGTTAATTTCACAACTGGTGCTTTAGTGAGTAAGGGCACCAGTCGTTCCCAGGGAGAAGGCGGAATAACTAATAGCTGATCGCTTATGTTATATTCAAATTTATCTATTAACTGATCATAGCCATATGCCTTCTCGTCATTAATCACTTGGATCAATTGTTGTATAATGTTGTCGGTTTCAGGTGCGAAACAATGCATTTCAGGATCATAAGTGAATGAATTAGCTAGAACATAGCTACTACTTTCTTTCACTTGCTTAAGAAAGGTACGGATATTTTTAACTTTCGTACTGCCAACCTCAACTTCTATTCCAAACAGGGATTTTCCTTTGTTATTGGTAATAAGTTTGCACGTGAAAGCTAATGGAAGCACATTCCGACTTTCAAATCGTGGCTGTTGGGCACTGGGACGGATCGGGCGATTATCAAATAGGTTCATTAGCCCTTTTGAAATTTCTGAACTAGACGAAGAGTCTGCATGAGGATGTAATTCTCTTTGTGGATGTTCAGATATCGCCAGTAAAACGGCCGCTACGTGCTGACAGTCATTTTTTATAGATGCTAATGTAGGGCAGCTGCATGTTGTACTTATATGACCACTTTCATCCTTTTCAACCGTGACATGGAAATTCTCCTTTCCAGCTACGATTGCCTTGCAACGGTAAGGGGTGGAAGTTTCAAGATATACTTTATTCGAACGATAAAAGGAAAGTCCTTTTTTGAAGGAAGTTTTACCACAGGCTTCTTCTATTTTTTTATGACTCCATTCTATATTCATATATGCGTACTCGCCTTCTATCAAGACACATGTAATGTGCATTTGGTATTTGTCCAATATTTTATCACGGTGTTAAGCGTCCTGGAAGTCTCCCTTTTGTTCAACTAGTAACGAATTGAACATAAATGTTGGGACAGGCACTATGTCATATTCTTGCTTAAGGATAATCACAATATTCGATAATGGTTCCTTCTGTATCGGCAGGGTTTAAGTAAATTAATCGTCTGCCGTGTTTGTTGACTCGTCTAGTGTGTTCCATCACGCGAATGTCTTCTTTCTTTAGGTTCTCAATTGCTATATCTAAGTTATCCACGCGATATGCGATATGGTGAACACCTTTGCCTTTTTGTTTGATAAACCGGGCAATGGGAGAGGTTGTATTATTAGTTGGCATCAATAATTCTGTACGAGCACCCTCTATATCGATGATCGCAATTTCGCTTTCGACACCAGCAGCTTCACTACGATAGCGATCGAATAATTCTCCACCTAAGACATTTATATAAAAATCGATACTGCCTTCCAGATCTCTAACTGCAATCCCAATATGATCTAATACTTTTTTCATTAAAATCACCTTTCACATCTATTTAAACACTATTATAACATGGTTATAACCCTTCATCTTCTAAGTAGGTTCGTGCAACTTCGTGTGCGCTTTTTCCTTCGACTGCTACCTGGTAGTTCATTTCGCGCATTTGATCATCTGTAATTTTTCCAGCAAGTTGGTTAAGTATTTCCTCCAGCTCAGGGTAACGATCCAGTGTTTCTTGTCTTAGCAGTGGTGCTCCCTGATAAGGTGGGAAGAGATCTTGATCATCTTCTAACACTTGTAAATGGTACCTTCTTAATTCGCTGTCCGTAGAATAAGCATCAATTAGATTGACATCGCCTTCTTCAATAGCCGCATATCGAAGTTGTGGTTCCATCGTGGTAACGTTCGGAAAATTTAGTCCATACAGGTCCTGAATTCCTAAATAGCCATCTTCCCGATCAGAGAATTCGAGCGTGAATCCTGCCTGAACTTCATGTTCTATCCTTTGCAAATCGGAAATAGTCTCTAATTGATGTTGTTCGGCAAATTCCTCTGGAACTGCTAATGTGTACGTATTGTTGAATTGCATTGGTTGTATGAATTTCAGATCAAATTCTTCTAATAATCCATCATGTGCTTGATGATAGACTTCTTCTTCATTATTACTTGAGGCGGTCTCATTTAAAAATTGCGATAATGCTGTTCCGGTAAATTCTGGATAGATATCAATGCTTCCAGATCGCAATGCGTTAAACAAAAAGGACGTTTTACCTAAGCCCGATTCTAGTTCCACTTGAAGATTTGTTTCATCTTCAATTAATATTTTGTACATGTTGATTAATATTTCCGGTTCAGTGCCTAATTTTCCGCCAATAACAATGGTGTCTTCATCATTTTCCATGATATTTGGCACAAGAATAAATAGTAAAGAAATAATCGCAATGAATACGATTGTCACTATTGATTGCTTGAAAGAGAATTTCTCCATCTTTCTTAATAATAGATCAAAAAAGATTGCTAAAAGTGCAGCAGGTATTGCCCCAAATATAATAAGTGATGTGTTATTCCGATCGATTCCTAGCAAAATGATATCACCTAAACCGCCAGCTCCAATCAATGCAGCAAGAGTCGCTGTCCCGACAATTAAGACCATGGCTGTTCTGATCCCTGCCATAATTACTGGCATTGCTAGTGGAAGTTCTACTTTCATCAGTTTTTTGGATGTATTCATCCCCATCGCTGTTGCTGCTTCAATTAATGAATGATCAACTTCTTTGATGCCTGTATACGTGTTGCGCAAGATTGGTAACAACGCATAAATGATTAACGCAATGATTGCCGGTCCTTTGCCGATTCCGAATAAAGGAATGAAAAGGCCTAGTAAAGCTAAGGAAGGAATAGTTTGTAAAACTGCGGTCACGCCGATAATAGCTTCTGCAACTTTCTCTTGTTTCGTCAGGTAGATTCCAAGTGGTATGGAAATTATTACGGCAAACAATAAGGCAATGAAAGATATCTGTATATGCTCCCATAATGCCTGCCATAATTGATCTTGTCTGCTTTGAAATACGTCATATAAGTTAGACATGTTCTCCCCGCCCTTCTTTTAAGGAGGAAGAAAAGTAATGAACGATCATCTGTCTATTCACTCTACCGACTGTTTTACCTTCTGATGTAACATGTAGCGTGTCTTCTTTGGATAACATCTCTAATACTTCTTCCAGAGTAGCGGATGCATCAATTGTAAAAGCTGGTTTTGGTTCTTGTCTATCTATAGGTTGCATAATATCCTCTAAGTGAAAAGCAGTGCCTATTTTGTTAGAAGAGCCTACAAAGTCGCGGACAAAGTCATTGGCAGGGCTCGTTAGGATATCGTTTGGAGTGCCTAACTGAACTATGCTACCTTCTCTCATTATGCAAATTCTGTCCGCCAGCTTCAACGCTTCTTGAATATCATGGGTAACAAATACAATTGTTTTATTAATTTTCTTTTGCAAGTCTATCATGTCTTCCTGCAATTTTTCCCGGCTGATCGGGTCTAATGCGCTAAATGGTTCGTCCATTAGGATAATATCCGGGTCTGCCGCTAATGCACGGATAACTCCGATTCGTTGTTGCTGGCCACCTGAAAGTTCGCTTGGCTTACGCTGGCGATATGTGTCCGGATCAAGGCCTACCATATGTAATAATTCGTTGGTACGTTCTTTGATCTGATCGTTGTTCCATTTTTTCATTTCTGGAACAATTGCAATATTTTCTTCGATGGTCATGTGTGGAAAAAGCGCAATTTGCTGCAAAACATAACCTATATTCCACCTTAGTTCATGGATGTTGTATTCACTGATTCTTTTATTATCAATTAAAATGGTCCCAGTAGATAGGGGGATGAGACGATTCATCATTTTAAGCGTAGTGGTTTTTCCACAGCCACTCGGTCCAATCAGCACAAAAAATTCTCCTTTTTCAATAGAGAAGCTCATGCTGTCTACAGCAGTCGTACCATCAGCAAATTGCTTGGTAACATTTTTAAAAGTGATCATTCGAATAAAACCCCTTCTTTAAACTCTGAAATAATAGTGTATATGGATACTTTTCCCCTTTATTACGGTGCTAATCGTCCGTAAAATCCCCGCTGATAAGTCTCGCATTATCATTATTCGGTTGAACTAGTTTAATGAAGGGCTAAGCATCTTGTCCTATCTCTGTCTTAAGGATAATCACAATATTCAATAATGCTTCCCTTCTGTATCAGCGGGGTTTAAGTAAATTAATCGTCTATCATGCTTGTTTGGCCGTAAAGAATCTTCAAGGACTCGAATTCCTTTAGTCCTCCAATCGACTAACGCCTCATCAAAATTATCGACGTGATAAGCTACATGATAGTCTTCATTTCTAAAGGTTTGTCTCAGTAAAACATAGAATAAAAACAGCATTTAAAAGCTGTTTTCAAGAAAAATGTTGAATGACACACTTATTTTTCCTCTTTCTTCCTCTTGTGATGTCTTGTTACTTTGACTCGATTTCCGCAAATTTGCATCGAACACCATTTTCGACGTCCACGTTTGTCAATAAAAAGTAAAACACATTCTGGATTAGAACATCGGTGTAAATGATCTAAATCACCAGAAGCTATTAATTGTAAACCATTCATTACGATTAAGGACATTAGCGACTGTGCAGGATCACCTAAAGGGACAGGAACAAGCTTATTATCAATCAATTGATACGTAAATGGAGCTTGTTTCATCCGCTCTTCCAGCAGTGCCACCATCTCAGAGGGTGCTTCTTTCCCATCAGCCACTTTTTCAAAATGTTCTCGAAGGTAAGCACGCATTTCTCTCAAAAGGTCTAATGCTTGCTCGCTCCAATCATCTATTTTCCTATCAAATTGTTGTGTTAATACAATGTTTTCTGATAACAAAGTGTGGATCCATGCCTTTACATGTTCCTTATCAGTTAGTAAATCATGTCGAACTCCATGCCGAACGACCTCTGTATTGACCAAATCTAATGAGATATTTCCTGATATAAGCGGGAATTTTATGTTTTCTTTCATTATTATCAGCAACCTTTCGATATTAACCTATAATAACACATTTGACAGGTTAAATAAAACGGTGTATATTATTAACTACTAAAACATAATTTTACAGGTTAAAAAAGGGGAGTTTGAATGAATCATAAGTTTATCGGTTCAAGAATTGTGTGGGTATCATTTATTACCTTGATGGGTGCATTTGGTTTGAATCTAACGGCAGGTCAATTTTTTGCGCCATTAAATGAAACATATGGATGGGACTTGGCAGTGCTTAGTTTAGCGGTATCCCTTAATATGGTGACTTGGGGAATTTTTCAGCCAATTATGGGAAAAGGTATCGACCGATTTGGCCCCAAAATAGTGATTGCAGGAAGTGCGAGCTTAATGGGAATGGCATTTATTCTATGCGCAACGATCACACAATTATGGCAATTCTTTGTATATTATGGGGTTCTCACAGCTATCGGATTTGCGGGGTGTGGATCGATGGCAAATTCTGTACTAGTGTCTCGCTGGTATATCAAAAAACGTGCAAAAATGCTTTCGAGAAGCTCGATGGGAATGAATATTGGCCAGCTGTTATTATTGCCTTTAGCAGGTTCGCTCATTGCATTAGCTAGTTTTCGAATGGCATTCTTCATACTGGGTGTCATTATGCTTGCTATTGTTGTCCCGCTGGTGTTGATTTTTGTGAAAAATAACCCTGATGAAGTGGGGCAAATGCCAGATGATTATGCTGAGTCGATTACTGTAAGCAGCCATAGCGCGACTCTAAAAGAAGCTATCTGGAGTAAAGAGTTTTGGCTTGCTTCATTAGGTTTTGCATCATGCGGTTTTACACTGTATTTGGTAACCATGCATTTGCCTAATTATGCAGTAGATCTAGGAGGAGCAAAGTCACTGGGAGGCCAGTTATTAGGACTTGCAGCATTAGCCAGTGCAATTTCGATGTGGATATCTGGGCAATTATCTTATAAAATGGGTAAGAAGAATATGCTTATTTTTCTATATATTGTAAGATTGCTAGCCTTTTTTTGGGTCGCCATGTCACCGGGTATTTGGCAGTTATATCTATTTGCTGTTATATACGGTATTTCCTCCATGCCCATTATTCCGCTAGTTACCGGTATTATTGGTGATAAATTCGGCAAAAATGCGATGGGAAGTATTCTTGGCTTCAGTTGGTTCATCCATCAAGTTTTTGCCGCAATCGGTGTATTTCTTGGCGGATATTTAAGGTCAGTGACGGGAAATTACACGATTGCATTCTGGACTGGCGGATTGTTATTAGCATTTGGTGTTATTTTGACACTATTTATTAGAGATACGGCTGTTACGGTGAAGGACAAAACCGTTACATCATAAAAAACTTAAGATGAAAGGTGCTGAGTTGGATGGATGAGCTTCTGAAACAGTTACAATTTGCAAGACAAAGTACCATTGATTATGTTAAACAGTTGGAAGAAAGACGGTTTGAGGTCATACCTAAAGGGTTTAATAATCATATTAAGTGGAACTTGGGTCATATTTACGTTGCGCTAGAAATAATTGTTTTTCGGTTGACTGGCGAAAAGACGGAGTTTCCGGTAAATTTCCCTGAATTATTTAGCCCTGGTACATCGCCAAAAGAATGGACAATGGAAGCACCGGAAACAACAGAGTTAATTAATGCATTGGAGGAACAGTTGGAAAGGCTTGATTCTTTGCTTTCAAAACGTTTAGATGATGCCATTCCGGAAGAGTATACCACATCGACAGGTTTGCAAATTTCAACCATTGGAGATTGTGTAAGCTTTATAATTTATCACGAAGGCATGCATTTTGGAATCATTAAAAGCATTAATCAAGTATTACAAGAAGGTGAATGAAAATAGTTGAATGATAGAGTTTGCGTGATATTTACACGTAAACTCTTTTGTTCTTGTGAATAACGGTTTGTGATATAGTAAACTCATCACTTTCGTATGAGAAGTGAAATAATCTGTGAAATGACAATCAGTTACTTTGGGGGATACTATGAAACGGTTACTATGGATTGCTTGCTTTACCTATTTGTTGATAGGACTAACACATATTATTATAGGTTCTTTGTTAACAGAAATCTTGGACTATTATAACCGGAATTATACAGATGGTGGTGTTTTAATTGCCTGTCAATCAGTTGGTTTTCTGACAGGGGTTATTTGCTCGTCTTATATATCGAAATTTTTAGGACGTAGACGCGCTGTAGTATTTGCCATTCTATCGATTGGCCTTGCACAAATCGCATTTGTATCATTGATTCCATGGACTTGGTGGTTGGTCATCGCTGTATTTTGCGGGTTAGGCTTTGGAATTATCGAGCCATTGGTAGGCTCGCTTATTATTGATGCGATTAAAGATAAACCAGCAGTGGCTTTTAGTAGATTAGAAGTTTTCTTTGGAATAGGTTCACTGATTATGCCTATTATATCCGGTTGGTTAGCATCGACAGACTTATGGCGTTATTCCTTTTTAGTATTAGGTTTGTATGCGCTTATTATTTGTGTGATTTGGATGAAGGTTTCCTTTGGATCACTGGATAAGTTGATGGCAAAATCGATGGAACAAGAAGAACAAAAACAAAAACAGGCAGAATCAACACCATTTTTAGGAGGTAGGTATACTTTATTTACCGGGTTTATTTTATTTTTCCTTATCTATGTTGGAACAGAAGTCAGTATCATGAATTTTCTGCCATCGATTCTTATTAGCAAATTAGGCACAGAAACCTTTGCGGCAACGCTAGCCGTTACAATCTTTTGGGGAGCGATGGTAACAGGGCGTTTGGCAGCAGGTTACTTAGCAGAAAAAATGAACTATGCTCGTTACTTGGGAGTTTGCTGCTTTGGAATGGTCATTTTTGTTGCGAGTCTGGGTTTTATTACAAGTTTGTGGCTAGGATATGTTTTGATTGTTCTAATCGGGTTGATGATGGCTGGAATATTTGGAATTGCCCTTGTATATGCGAACCAAATGCTTCCGGGTAGTACGGAACGAAATACTAGTATATTGATAGCGGCTGGGGGAGTTGGAGGCATTGTTCTCCCACTAGTTACTGGAGGTATTATGGATCACTTTCCAACAATGGTCGTTTCGCTTGTACTTGCGGGGTTATCTCTTTTTATGTTTTTGTTTATTGTGTTTTTGAAAGGTCAACAACCTGAACAAGCGAGTGAACAGGTGGAAGCTTAGGTGAAAAACGATTAGAACAAGCGTACTCGAAACATATGAGATCCAAGCTGAACAGTGGTACCAACCCTGAAAATTTCTTGTGACTTGGTTGATGAACTATTATAAAATATCGCCAATTAATTATCCATTTATGGTAAAATAGTAATAAATATACATAAACGTTATACTGTTCCCTGTTTTTGCAAAGAATTGGGAACTTTTTCGTTTTTGATTCGTATACATTAATAAGTAATATCATCAGGAGGTGTACATATTGGAGTATTAGATATTTATTGGTGGCTTTTGTGGGGAAGTCTAGGTTTTGCAATTATTTCCCTTTTACTAGGTAATGTATTGGATGGACTCTTAGATAGTCTATTTGATAGTTTGGGAGAATTTTTCAATCCATTACTCGTTTTTGGTACTTTATCTGTTGTGGGAGGATCAGGTGTCTTGCTGACCAAGTATTCTTCCCTAGGTGAGATCTATGTCTTACTGATTAGTTTATTAATAGGAATTGGAGCATACTTACTTATTTACTATTTTCTCGTGATTCCTTTGTCGAATGCCGAATCCTCTACCTCTATATCAGTTCATGACTTAGAAGGTAAAGTGGGCGAAGTGATTACCACGATTCCCGCTCAAGGCATGGGGGAAGTATTTATTTCCTCCACTAGTGGAAGTCGAAATGAAACGGCAGTAAGTTTTGACAAGAAGATAATTAAGCAAGGACAGCAGATTGTGGTTGTCCAAGTGAAAGACCACGTGTTATACGTATCAGAAATCGATGAAATGTAATATAGGAGGCTAAGAATGGATTTTTTGATTGTTATTGGTGTCGTGGTTGCGGTTATCCTAGCATTTGCGATTCTATTTGCAGCTCGCTATAAAACCGTAGGCGCAGATGATGCTATGATCGTAACAGGTAGTTTCTTAGGGAGCAAGAATGTACACAGGACGGATGATGGAGGCGGTATTAAGATCGTCCGTGGTGGCGGTGCTTTTATCCTGCCGATTTTCCAACAAAAAGAAAACATCAGTTTGCGCTCCCATAGTTTAGATATCTCTACTCCGAATGTTTACACTGAGAATGGTGTACCAGTAATGGCTGATGGAACTGCGATTATCAAGGTACAAAGTACAACGGAAGGAATTGCGACAGCTGGGGAGCAATTCTTAGGAAAGGACAATTCCGAACTTCGAAAAGAAGCACAAGAAGTGTTGGAAGGTCATTTGCGAGCGATTTTAGGAACGATGACAGTAGAAGAGATCTACAAAAATCGTGAACGATTCGCACAAGAAGTCCAAACCCAAGCGGCCGTGGATTTAAAGAAAATGGGGCTGCAAATTGTCTCGTTTACCATTAAAGATGTGCAAGACGAAAATGGCTATTTGGAAGCACTAGGGAAACCGCGTATTGCAGAAGTAAAAAGAGACGCCCAAATTGCCGAAGCGAACGCAATGAGAGATGCACGTATTCAAAAAGCTTCAGCAGAGCGTGAAAGTCAAAGTGCAGAATTGTTAAGTGAAACCCAAATTGCAGAGTCAACGAAAGAGAAAGAATTGAAAGTAGCGGCTTATAAGCGTGATCAAGATACTGCCAAGGCAGAAGCAGATATGGCCTATAAATTACAGGGTGCTAAATCAGAACAACAAGTTAAACAAGAAGAGATGCAAATCCAGCTTGTGGAGAAAAATAAACAAATTGAAATTGACGAAAAAGAAGTACTTCGTAAGCAACGTCAATATGAAGCGGATATCTCCAAAAAGGCAGAGGCGGAGCGTTATGCAACGGAACAAAAAGCGGAAGCTGATAAAGTTACTCGTGTTAAAAATGCCGAGGCAGAAGCTGCACAAATTCGCTTAGACGGGGAAGCAGAAGCAGATGCTATTCGTCAAAAAGGTTTAGCAGAAGCAGAAGCGAAAGAAAAACTTGCCGATGCGATGGAGAAATATGGCGAAGCGGCGATCCTCGAAATGATTATCAACATGCTTCCTGAATTTGCTGGAAAAATTGCTGAACCAGTTCGTTCTATTGACAAGGTTACGGTTGTTGATAATGGGAAAGGCGATAGCGATGGTGCTACTCGAATGAGTAGTTATGTAACGCAGTTGATGAGCCAATTACCAGAAACATTAAAGGATGTATCTGGTGTTGATTTAAAAGGGATGTTAGATAATGTGGCATCCAATAATGAAACAAAAATTAAAGATAGTTTAGCAGGAGCTAAAAAAGAAAAACCAGAAGTAACCGATGGAGAATAAAGAAAGAGGGTAGGCTTAAGTTAACTGTACTATAATTAGTAGTGGATAATCTATGTTTAACAAAACATAGATTATCCACTATTAGGGAATGAAAGAATTTAATAAAAAGTGGTAGGTTTCCCCCACACTTAAGAAAATTATGGATGAATTAAAACCGTTGTTCCAATTGGCACAATACTTGCTAATTCCTCTACATCTCTATTATACATTCGAATACAGCCTCTTGATACAGCTTTACCAATCGAACTAGGATCATTCGTTCCGTGAATCCCATAGTGTTCTTTTGATAAACTCATCCACATTGTACCGAATGGCCCCCCAGGGTTAGGTGCTTTATTTATAATTATAAAATTTCCTACTGGTGTCCCATGTAGTATTCTTCCAACAGCAATGGGATACTGTTTCTGTAGTACACCATCTTTTAGTAACCTTAACCAACGATTGTTAATTGATACATCAATCTGATATGAAATTGTATGAGGTTGAGGAAATCCTGGTATAACAATGGATTGGCCAGGATAAATGACATTTGGATTTATTGCCGGGTTGGCACTAATAATTACCGATAGTGGTGTACGATAATCTTTTGAAATTTGAGTCAGTGTTTCACCAGGTTTAACAGTATGAAACAGTTTAAACACCTCCATAAGTTAGTTGTCATACTACATTCTATGTAGATTATAAAAAGTGTTTCATAATGGTTAATTTATTTTTCACAATTAGGCAAGTGTCCGTAAGGGTGAGTAGTACCACTGTCCCTCTGACCTTTATGTACTCACTTTGTTTTCTATATGAAAAAACTGGTAAAAAACAAACATTATGTTCATTTGTTACCGTGTCATCTAATAAATTGTGTTTTGCTGCTAAAAAGAGGTTCAAATTGATATTTGCTTACTTTATTTTTGACAGTAAATAATAAAATGATATGCTACAATGTAAAGAAAATAAGGAGGAGCGTTTATGTCAGAAGCTATCATTCAAGCATATTTAAAAGATAAAGAAGAAAAATGGCATGAACCGTTTACTAAACTCTATCATGTGATTGATGAGAACATTCCAGATGGTTTTACACTTGAAATGCAGTATGGGATGCCTTCGTTTGTTGTTCCATTGTCAACATTTCCTAAAGGGTACCATGCCCAAGAAGGCACACCTCTCCCTTTTATAAGTATTGCAGCACAAAAGAAGCATATCGCTGTCTATCATATGGGCATCTATGCTGATGAGAAATTGCTAGACTGGTTTGAAAAGGAATATCCTAATCACATGTCTACCAAATTAAATATGGGTAAGAGTTGTATTCGATTCACAAATCCTAAAAAAATCCCGTTTGAGTTGCTTGGTGAACTTTCCGCAAAAATAACAGTAAATGAATGGATCGAGATGTATAAAAATAGGACAGAGTGATTCATTTCCCTGTCCCCTGTCTAGTGTTAAAACATGATGTAGGTAGCAATAAAATATAGAACAATAGTTGTTGCTGATGGCAACGCATAGATGAATACATTTTTGACTAATGGTCGTTGTAATGCATAGATAGTTAAGAAGATCATCATCAGCCCAAGTAAAGCTGTCATAGCATTTGATAGGCTTGTCATATTTAAAATTGCACCTTTTTGATGGAAGATATCTGTAATTACCAATAGCTGCAGATTATATAGGTTACTACCTAAAATAGCTCCGATAGCAAGGGAGTATTTGGCCATCTGGAATGCTGCAAGTACAGTGACTAATTCAGGTAAAGAGGTTGCCGCTGCAATCAAAAAACTTCCGACAAAACTGGAGTTCATGCCTGTTTGTTCAGCAATTTTGTCGCCGGAAATAGTTAAAGTACTACCAGCAAGAAAGACGACAATGGCGGCGGAGATAAAACGAATGACACCTTGTTTTAATGTTAAATCAGATGTTACCTCAATATCTTCTTCCTCATAATCGAGTTTTTTCACAACAAATAAATAAAGTATAATAAGTAGATACATCTCAAAGCCAATGTGAAAAAAGCTGGGAGAGTTGTCCCAAAGAATGGCAATGACTAATAAGGAAGTCATTACAAATCCGGTTTTGGCAATTGGGAAATGCGTGGTTTGTTCTACGGTATTAAATACTCTTTTTTTTCGATAAATAAAATCAAATGTCATTAAAATCAAAACGTTAAACACATTGCTGCCTAACATGTTCCCAACGGCAATATCGGCATTGTCAATATATACAGCAGTTAAACTAGTTGTTAACTCAGGTAAACTTGTTGCCCCGCCAATTAGAAAGGTCCCTACCATAGCCCCACTTAGTGTTGACTTTTGATTAATGACATCTCCATATTTATTTAATTGTATTGCGGCAAAAATAACTATTATAGCTGCCAGAAAAAATACGATAAATGTCATGACTATCCTCCCTAAAATTATAATCACAATTAAACTATAAAATTTTTACAACAGCGAACATATATTCTTGATAGAAAAGAATGGATATGGTATGATAAATGCCTTCATTGCATACTGTTATCCGCAACATGAAAAGGAGATATAATACATATGACAGGAAAAACACATATAATGGGTGGGATCGCAGCAACTACTGTGATGGCCACTTTTACAGATTATGATCCTGCTTGGTTTATATTTGCAGGAGCTATAGGGGGATTAATACCAGACATATGTCATGGGGGAAGTAAAATTGGCCGAAAATTTCCACTCCTGTCTAAATTGATTAATACGTTATTTGGTCATCGTACATTTACTCATAGTCTATTATTTTTACTGTTAGTTGGATTTTTATTATCGCTAATTACTAGTAATAGATCATTGATTATAGGTGTCGTTATTGGAATGATCAGCCACTTCCTATTAGATTCTATGACGAAACAAGGAATAAAATTACTTTATCCAGTGAACATTACCGTAAGATTTCCATTCACAACAAAAACCGGTGGTGCAGTTGAAAATCTTTTGTTATTAGGGCTGACTTTGCTGACTATTTACTTTGGAAAAGACATCGCCATTATGGATTCTTTATTTTTCGTGCAATAGATTCCAAAATATAAACAACCGGTACTTGCGTCGTTACATTGGAATCTTGAAATCTTTCTTCCGTAACATAATAGGCAAGGTTAATATCTGCTATTTTGGCTATCGTTGAAAGTTTATTATTCGTAATGCTAATAATCTTACTGCCCTCCTGTTTCAATTGGTTTACGTGTGTTACAGTAAAAGGATTCTCTCCTGAAACCGAGAGTACAATCGTTACACTGTTATAGCGAAATTTAGCGTGAATCGGATAATGAGGATCTTTGATATAGACTGAAAACTTCCCCATACTGGAAAAATATCTTGCTCCATATTCAGCTAGAATACCGGAGCTTCCGATTCCAGTGAAAATCACACTTTCTGCTGCTACTATTAATTTGGCTGCATCATTCATATTTTCTTCTAGATCTCCGGTTAGTGTACGTTCGAAGAATTCTGTGATGGAATGCTGAGGGCTTTTGATAACCGTCCGTTTGTTTTCTTCTAAGTGCATTTTTAATTTCACCTTAAATTCCGAAAAGCCATCACAATTAATTTTACGACAGAAGCGTAAAATCGTAGCTGTCGATACATGTGTTTCCTCCGCTAATTCACGAATTCTCATGTAAGCTACTTTTTCACTATTATTCGATATATAGTTATACAGCGACAACTCTAATTCATTAAAGGAAGCAATCATTTCATGGGTAAACATGGATGTGGAATCCCTTCTATATAAAGTCTTTCTCTCATTTTAGCATAATCACAGAAAATGTTACACATTGTATCATTAATGAAACATGTCACGAAAGTTGTTATACACAACAGAAAGCTGGATTCATATTTACCTTAGATATGATCCACACTATAATGCAAATAGAATAATGTAACAGGAGGTTGTGTAATGTCTATAAAAACATATGAATTCCCGAAAAATTTTCTATGGGGTGGAGCTACTGCTGCTAATCAGATTGAAGGCGGGTTCCATGAAGGAAATAAAGGTTTAAATATAGCAGATGTATTACCAGGTGGAAAAGGGCGGCTAAATATTTTAAAAGAACCTGGCTTTAATTTTGAAGTGAATACGGAGAAATATACATACCCCAATCATGAGGCTATTGATTTTTATCATCGTTATAAAGAAGACATAGCCTTGTTTGCAGAAATGGGTTTTAAAGTATTTCGGATGTCGATTGCATGGACGAGAATTTTCCCTAACGGTAATGAGACAGTACCGAATGAAGAGGGATTAGCCTTTTATGATCGGGTATTTGATGAATTGCATAAACACAATATTGAACCAGTCGTGACTATTTCTCATTATGAAATGCCGGTTAATTTAGTGAAAAATTATGGTGGCTGGAGAAGCAGAGAAGTGGTAACGTTCTTTGAGCGTTATGCCAAAACGATTTTGGAACGTTATAAAAATAAAGTGAAATACTGGATGACATTTAATGAGATTAACAGTGGGCTAATCATGCCAATTATGGGACTCGGTTTCTCGATTCAGAAGGAAGAGGATAAATATACGCCAACATTTCAAGCATTTCACCACCAGTTTGTTGCAAGCAGCCTAGCAGTAAAAGCTTGTCATGAGATTATTCCAGATGCCCAAATTGGTTGTATGATTTTATATGCGCCAGTTTATCCATATGATGCTAACCCGGATAATGTTATGCATGCACTACAGGAAGAGCGTCTCTTTAACTATTATTGTGCAGATGTGCAAGTCCGCGGTGAATATCCTGCGTTTATGACACGTTACTTCAAAGAAAATAATATAAAGTTGGATATAAAAGAAGGCGATTTAGACCTGATTAAAGAACACACCGTTGATTATATTGGCTTTAGTTACTATATGTCCCGTACAGAGAAAAAGGAAAAAGCGGATGAAAAGCAAGCAGATGGTAATATTATGTCTGGTGTAAGAAATCCATTCTTGAAAGCAAGTGACTGGGGATGGGAAATTGATCCAACTGGTTTAAGAATTGCTTTAAGTCAATTATATGACCGTTATCGTGTACCACTTTTTGTCGTTGAAAACGGACTTGGTGCGAAAGACATAGTAGAAGAAGATGGCTCTGTCCATGACGATTACCGAATGGATTATTTGCGTGACCACATTGTCGCTATGGGAGAAGCGATAGAAGATGGCGTCGATTTAATGGGATATACCGCTTGGGGTTGTATTGACTTAGTGAGTGCATCTACAGGGGAAATGTCCAAGCGCTATGGTTTTATTTACGTTGATAAAGAGGATGATGGCAGCGGAACACTTGAACGTAGCAAAAAGAAATCATTTTTCTGGTATCAAAATGTGATTGAAACGAATGGGAAAGAATTATAAAAGAATAAGGTTATTAGAAGAAGAGAGTGTATATCTCTTCTTCTTTCTTATTAAACAAGAAAGTATAGAATTTGCGCAGATGTCTGGCTCCGATCACCCAGAAACTAGGCGACTTCTCGAATCGCCCTTATGCCCTTGGGCGAAAGTATAAATTGTCAGCCTAAAAAATAAGTACCAAAATATCAAAGCGTAAAATCAAAATAGTACTTAAAAGACGATTAAGAACCAAAACTAGAAAGCAAACGGTCAAATATGGTACTTAAAGCCAGTTTAAGTACCAAAATGAAACCCAATATCTTAAATTTGGAACTAAGAAAGAGGATAAGTACCAAAATTTATAATGAACAAGATGAACTGAAATTGATGAATATTGGATTGCAGTAGCCTGTATGTTTGAATATACGGGCGTTGCCTACATGTTCTACGTTCTAAAATTATCTAGCAGTTCCATTAATTACGTGATGTCCCGCTTCTGTTAACACGGTTATCGCCTTTTCCAAATTTTCTTCTTTGATCAGAATATAATCTGTATTAAAAGTCGAAAGAGCAAAGATGCTTATATCATGATTGGCAAGAGTGGTCGCTATGTTGGCTAATATCCCTGTAAGCGCAAAATCAAGCATTCCCTCAATTTTTAGGCAACACCATCCATCTTCCTTGTCGACAACAATATGATCATCAAACGTTATGTTACTATTACAAACAATGGAGCATTCCTCTTCCGTATAAGAGACAGAAAAAAGCTCATCGCTTTGCATCAGGTGAGCTGGAATGCTTTCTTGCGGTGCTAATTTTATGACGGAATAATGGTTTTTTAGTAGTGAAAAGTTCATCGATTATTCTCCTTTTGTGTAAAAAATAGTTATTATCTACTATTATAAAATAAAATTAACGAAAACTTTATTCATTCGAAATGCTAATTTGTAGTAGAATGGTTGTAAGATAAAAAGAAGGCGGTGTCCTGTGAATAAATTATTGTTACATTTAGAAGGAGCGACTGTTTTTGCATTAAGTCTTTATGCATATTTTTATTTCTCTTTTGGTTGGCTGATGCTAGTCCTATTATTACTGGCTCCAGATCTTGCAATGCTAGGATATTTGATTAACAACAAGGTCGGTTCCATTATTTATAACCTTTTTCATACGTATGTTCTTTCACTTTGTGGTGTCGTTATCGGTTTTCTTTTTAATGATTTGTTATTGGCGATCAGTTTAATCTGGACAGCACATATTGGTATGGATCGAATGGTGGGCTATGGATTAAAGTATACCACCGGGTTTAAGGACACGCATTTTGATCGAATTTAAATAGCAGATATTTCGTTCTACATGCGTTACAATAAAATGGAAGCGTTTTAAAAAGGAGATGGTTCAAATGCCTAAAGTAGTGATGACTTTCCCAGAAGGGAAATTCAAAGTATTAACGATGAGCTATGATGATGGGAAAGCGGCAGACAGACGTTTAATAGATATCTTTAATCGTTATGGAATCAAAGGATCTTTTCACTTGAATTCAGGTTTACTTGGAGAAGGGGACAGGATACCACCAGAAGAAATAGCGTCATTATATCAGGGGCATGAACTTTCAGCACATACGGTCACACATCCTACCATTGCACGTTCCCCAAAAGAACAGCTAATAGAAGAAGTAATGGAAGACCGTAAAAAGCTAGAAGAATTGGTTGGCTATCCAGTAAGAGGCCTATCCTATCCGAATGGTTCTTATAGCTCTTTAATCAAAGAAATATTACCTTATTTAGGGATTGAATATGCAAGAACAGTAAATAGTACAGGAAACTTTGGCATGCCAGATGATTTTATCGAATGGAATCCAACGTGTCATCATAACCGAAATCTTTTACAACTGGCTGAAGAGTTTGTTTCCTTACATAAAAAACAATATTTATATATGTTTTATGTGTGGGGACATAGCTATGAATTTGATCATGATGATAATTGGGACTTAATCGAACAGTTCTCCGAATTTATTGGAGGCAAAGAAGATATATGGTATGCAACCAATATGGAAATTGTTGATTATATCAAAGCCTTTAGGGGATTGCATTTCTCAGCAAATAGCCAGTTTGTCTATAACCCATCAGCGCAATCGGTTTGGTTAAGTGTTGATGAACGGGTTGTGGAAGTACCTGGTGGTAAACAAGTGGAATTGATAAAGGAAGAGACATGGAAATGATAAGTCCTCTGGTTACGACTATTCAAGTTCATTAATTTTAACTATATAGAAAAGGGCTGACCAAAGTGTGTGAGATACCCCTGGTCAGCCTTCCTATATTAATTATCATCATTTTCGCTGTTTTTCTGATTGCCTTTTGTATATTTTCCTTGGCGGCCATATTCTTTGTTTGTTTTCGTTGTTCTTTCTTCACCGCTTTTCCCTTGGTTGTTGGCCATGAATTATCCACTCCTTTCTCTAAGTTGTACTAATGTGATACCCGATGCTAAAATGATTAAACTATTATTCTGAGAAAGTTACTTTTTCTTGAATGGAACCGTCCTTTTTATGGATTATAGCAGCGGTTCCTTTATTAGCGGCAATTTCTTTTGCTCTATCAATAGCTTCATGTTTATTGTCGAAAACATAAGAAGCTTGTTTGGCGTCTTGTACTTTTACAGCCCAGCCATTTTCATGTGGAATGACGTGCTCGCCTTTTTCCAATAACTCGGGTCTACTATTCTGTGCATCCTCATCGCGACTACGTAGATCTTCGTCACTCATTTGTTTGGTTTGTTGAATCTCATTATCAGATGCGTTTTCATACCATTCCTTTGCCTGTTCGGTTGCAATCGGAATAGCCTGTCCTTCCTTATATCCTTCATCGATCATTGCGTTGGCGATATCAATTGCTTTTTTTCTTATGGGAGTTTCTAAGTTTTTCAATGAACTTGGATAATCATTTGTATCCCAAGTCATGGTGTCACTCCTCTCTGAAGGTATGTTAGGATACTTCTCTACAAGCTTTTGCACATTGGAAACATGCATCTGCACATCTTTGGCAATGATCATGATGATGCTGGTTACATTCTTCCCCGCATGTTTGACAAATTTCTGCGCAAACGGTAGCTAATTGCTTGATAAATGGTGAATTTCTTGTGATAGCTGCCTTTAAATAACTACAAATTTCAGCACATTCACGGTCAAGTCGAATACATTCGGCCATCATGTCGACATTTTCATCTTTTAAGCATGCATCAAAACAATGATTGCATTTCGTCATGCAAATGTGTAAATGATCTAATAGTTTTTGGTACTTTTGATCAATCATGATTTTAACCTCCAATCATAGTATTGTGCTTACATAATGTACGATTCCCATATTTAGGACGAATAAACTTAGGTGCAGTTAGTTTTCGTTTCAAAATCGATATGCTATCATAATTCGTATCTATCATTGATAAACAGGAGGATGACATGAGAAATAGTAAGTTAATGAATATCATACTTATTTCATGCTTTGTTATAGCTGTGAGCTTTTCAATATATTTTTATATACAGTCTAAGGCATTTCAATCCAAAATTACGGATGCGACTTCGAAAGAACAAGTACCGACCTATCATTTTGCTCTGATTGGAGAAGAAATGGATCATGATTACTGGCGATTAGTTGGTGAAGGGGCAAAAGATATGGAGGAAAAATATGATGTGTTTATCGAGTATGAGGGGCCGAGGCGTTCAAATCCAGAAGAACAATTGAAACTTCTCGATATTGCGATGAAATCCAAAGTGGACGGCATTATTGTACAAGCGTTGAATGATGAATTTTTACCAGTAATTAATCAAGCGGTAGAGCAGGGCATTCCGGTTATAACGATTGATACCGATGCGCCTGAAAGTAAACGGTCAACTTATATCGGAACGGATAATTATGAAGCTGGAAAACTAGCTGGCAAGGCGTTGGTAGAAGATACTGGTGGTGAAGCTACTGTCGGGATCATCACAGGGAGTTTTGAAAACGCTCATCATCAGTTGCGTGTCGAAGGGTTTAGAGATGTTGTCGAACAAGAGCCAGGAATTGATATTGTAGCGATTGAAGAGTCGAATATTACGAGAGTGATTGCGGAAGAGAAGGCACACAATATGTTACGTGACTATCCCGATATTACAGCTTTATATGGAACGAGTGCATTAGATGGGATTGGTATGGTTGCTGCTGCTGAATCGTTGGGAGTTGAAGAATCCCTATATATGATTGCCTTCGATGTATTGCCAGCGAATATTGCACTTTTGGAACAGGAAAAAGTGGATGTATTAATTGGGCAAAAACCATATGAAATGGGAAATCGCAGTGTGGAGTTAATGTTGGACTTGATGAATAATCAAGAAGTAAAGGATGTTTACCACACCAATGCATCTGTAGTCAGAAAAGAGGATATTTATGATTAGGATTAGAACAAAACTACTCATATACTTCGCTGCTATTCTGTTATTAGTGATTATTTTATTTTTCATTCGTGAACAAAGCGCGCAAAGAATTGTCGAATTACATGATGAACGTTCTGATCATTATTTTTTATTAAATGAAATAACAAATATTACAGATCAGACTTATCAATCACTTCAAATTTATGTGCATGAACCAACAGATGAAAACCTCCAATACTATCAGGAGGACAAGCAACAATTAAGTGAATTACAAGGGCGGTTTGAGATAGCTGCAGAAGATAGTATAGACAAGAAAAACTATGTCCATTTATTAACAAGCTTTCTCGAACTAACCGATTTAACTGCAGAAGGTGTAGCACGGGATGATATTGAGCAATATTCCTATTATTTGAATGAAGCAGATAATAGTGCAACTTATATTCATGAGAAAACATTAGAGTTAATTAATTCAGAGCTTACCGTTTATCAGAATTTAATAGAACTGGAAGACCAACGGGTCCAATATTCGAAAAATATGGGAACTGCTATTTTTATTTCTGTGATCATCCTTAGTATTTTGTTTGCCTTATGGTTCTCTAATGGCATTACAAGGGCGATTGAACGCCTAACTGGTGCTGCCAAGGAAATTTCGCAGGGAAATTATACAGTAGAAGATGTCGTTGTGCCACAAAAGGATGAACTAAAAATTTTAACAGAAACGTTTAATCAAATGAAATGGAATATCGTCGAGGCGATTCGGGAAATGAAAGAAAAAGCCCGGATGTCTCAATTGTTAAAGGAAATGGAATTGAAGAGCTTGCAAAATCAAATTAATCCTCATTTTCTATTTAACACATTAAATACGATTTCCAAAACATCGTATATTGAGGGAGCAGAACGAACCAGTGATTTAATCTCTTCTGTTTCGGCATTGCTTCGTTATAATATTGGCAGTCTTGACAGGGAAACTTATTTAAAAGATGAAGTAGAAATCGTCAAGGAATACTTTTTTATTCAAAAAACGAGATTCGGTGATCGGGTAACATTCCATCAAGATATCGAGGAGGAATGTTTACAAACACCAATACCTTGTCTGACCTTACAACCTATCATTGAAAATGCCTTTATGCACGGAATTGAGGAAATGGCAGACGGTGCAGAAATTACACTTGCCATTTATCAAAAAGAAGAAAAAGTATGGATTGAAATAACCGATAACGGAGTAGGGATGGATCAGGAAACGATTGATCGCTTACTAAAAGCGTATGAGAATACTGAAACGAATAGAAAAGGTCATTCCACAGGTATTGGCATGCGAAATGTAATCGATCGACTGAAGTTATTTGATAAAGAAAGTGACGTATCGATTCAATCAGAGGTTGGTAAAGGAACGAAAGTAATTATTCAGCTATGAAAGGAGTGATAAAATGGTAAGAGTTATGCTTGTAGATGATGAAGCGATTGAACGGGAAGGAATCCGGATGATTCTTGAGCGAAACAGGTCTAATGCTGAAATCGTAGCAGAAGCGAAGAATGGTAAAGAAGCAGTTGAATTTGCAACGATTCATCAACCTGACATTATTTTTATGGACATTAAAATGCCGGAATTTGATGGTTTAGTTGCCATTGAAAAGATTCTTCCTAGATTACCAGAAACAAAATGTGTCATGGTATCCGCATTCGATACCTTTCAATATGCGAAACGAGCCATGAAATTTGGGATAAAAGAATATCTATTGAAGCCAAGCAAGGTGTCGGAGGTACTGGAAGCTTATGATCGCATGGTTGCGGAACTATCTGAAAAAAATGATGTAAACAAACGGTTAGAACAAGCAAGTTCATTAGTAGAAATGGAATTTATTTTAACACTGATGATGGATCATGTGCATGAGTTTAGTACAGAAGATTGGACGAAATGGCTGGATGTTGAAAATACGAAAGGCTTCGTAGCTGTATTTTCTTTTCAATCAGAGTCACACAGACCTGATCGTGAACAAAAAAGTAACTGGTATCGCACGCTAAAAGACGGATTATCAAGACTTCCTTACCAAACTTTTGCAGGACCACTGACAGGTTATCAAGTTCCGGTTTTGGTCAAATATGACAAGCTTACCCTTGATCAGTTTGCCCGAGATGTTATTCAGGATATTCAGCGTGATTTACGTGATTGCCAGCTCTGCGTTGGGGTAGGAACAGTTATTGCTGATTTACAGGACTTTTCTCGTTCCTATCAGGAAGCACTATATGCCTTAGAACAAGTGCAAAGCCATCCTGCTGCTAAATATCAAGTCTTCAATAAACAGCTAGCTGAAAAAAGAAATGAACGGATTTATTTTGAAGAAGAGAAAGAATTACTCGAAGCGATTAAAAAAGGAGATAGTCAGCAAGGTACTTATGTATTCGACCGGTATTTTCAATCGGTGCAACAAGATACTAATTATCAAGTGCAAATCATCCAAAAAACAATCGAAAACTTTTTTATTGTCTTAACGAGAATGACAAAAGAGCTCGGTCTTGATCGGAATATCCAAATGAGCTTTGACCAGTTCGAAACAGCGACACAGATAAAGGAAGCATCCAAAGCCCACTTGCAAAGAGTTATTATGCAGATACGTGAATGGCGTTCAACTGGGGTCCGCGGACTGTTGCTTCAAGCAAAGGATTATATTGAAGCCCATTACCAGAGAAATATAACACTGGAAGAGATAGCGGAGGAAGTCGGACTAAGCTCATACTATTTGAGTAAGCTGTTTAAAGAGCATTTCCAAATTACTTTTGTTGAATATGTAACACATACAAGGTTAACCAAAGCGAAAGACTTATTATTAGATGATCGAATATCATTGAAAGAAATTGCTTTAACAATCGGATATAAAGACCCTAATTATTTCAGTCGAGTATTTAAGAAAGAGACGGGACTAAGCCCAAGTGAATATCGCAAGCAGTATTTTTAACAGCGGTTAGAGGATCGCTTTTTTTCTGATAATATAATCTTGACAGGGTGGAAGTCGTTAGTTCTAGGCCAATCAGAATCATCCTATGTAAAGAACCTGAATCCTTGTTCTATCAATCGGTTTAGGCTCTTTCTCTTTTTGTGTTATTCCTCGCATGAAACCCCATATAACTGCAGTCTTTTAAAAAGATGAAACCTATCCTAATCACCTGTCGATTTAAACATGTTTTTTTTGTTTTTTCGATAATCTGAAGGAGTAGTTCCAATAAATTTTTTGAACGTGCGATAAAAATGTGGTGTACTATCAAATCCACTTAGCTCGGCAATATGAGCAACTGGATAGTCCGTTTTCCGCAATAGATCTTTAGCTTTATAGGTTCTTTTTTTGTTCAAATACACAATAAGCCCAATGCCAGTTACTTCTTTGAAGACTCTACTGAAATGAGCTGGACTAACGTGTGCTTTCTCAGCTAATAGGCTAAGGGATATGTTACCTTGGAGGTTACGGTCAATATACGCGAATATTTCGTTCATCCAAAAGCGGTTAAGGTTTTCTTCCCTAAATGTTTGATCTATTTGCTCTATACTTAAGCGAGATAAATAAAGTAATATTTGATGGGTAATTAAGATAGCGGCATGAATAGAGCCCATTTGTTTTTCTCGTAATTCCTTTTCTATATCATTGAGAAATTGTTCAAAAGTCACTTGTTTGGTTTCTGAAAGAGATATTTTATAGTGTTTGTGCTTCTTAATTTTTTCAACAATAAATGTATAGGAAAAGTTTTCATCAATCGGTATGGTTTGAATTAATGCAGGACTAAAAAAAACGACAGATGAAGTAACTAAATCATCCTGATTGGGTACAGCATGGTGAATAGTGTCGTTGGGGACCAAGAATACATCCCCTTGGTTCATATCATAAAGCGTGTTATTAATAAAAAACGTACCTGTACCTTTATGAACATAAATAATCTCATGAAAATCATGCATATGGGTTGGTAATTCATTTTGAGGTTCCTTACTGCCTTTATAAACAAAAGAAAATGGAAATAAGGAATTAGCATTTTTTTTAATAGCTTTCATAAATATCACCTATCTTTACTTTATATCAAAAAACAGTATAAATAAAGCAATAAATGCAATTTTTATTTCAATTTATTTTTGTTAATCTATATTTATACAGTATATATATTGCATAATGAAAACTCATAGGAGGCATATATAATTGAGGGCTATAGTTTGTGAAGAACCTAGAGTATTTAAGCCGATTAATCAGGAGAGACCTCAACTAGAAAAGGGAACTGCTCTTGTTAACGTAAAACGAATAGGGGTATGTGGGACAGATTTGCATGCGTTTACAGGAAATCAACCATTTTTTGAGTATCCCCGAATATTAGGACATGAGCTTGCAGGGGTTATTGAATCAGTAGGAAAAAATCCTTATGGCTTAGAGCAAGGTGATCAAGTTTCCGTTATTCCTTATATGGAATGTGGTGAATGTATTGCCTGTAAAAAAGGATTAACAAATTGTTGTACAAATATGCAAGTTATGGGGGTCCACTTTGATGGGGGGATGACTGAACAAATCTCTGTTCCATATGATCATCTAATTAAAACAAATGCATTAACGTTGGATCAAAGTGCCATCTTAGAGCCATTAAGTATTGGGGCCCATGCCGTGAGACGGTCTGATTTGCAAAAAAGTGACTTTGCCCTTGTGATTGGTGCGGGGCCGATTGGATTAGGAGTTATGCAGGCTGCTAAGCAAAAAGGTGCTAAAGTAATTGCGATGGATATGAACGACGAACGATTAGCATTTTCTGAACAGTGGGTAAATGTAGACTATTCTATCAATGTATTAAACGGACCAGTTGAGCAACTTATGAACATTACGAATGGAGATATGCCAAGCATTGTTTATGATGCAACTGGAAACAGCAAATCCATGATGGATGCTTTCCAATATCCAGCCAATGGAGGGAAATTAGTATATGTAGGGTTAGTTAAATCGGATATTACTTTTTCTGATCCGCTATTTCATTCTAAAGAACTAACATTAATGGCGAGTAGAAATGCTACTAAAGAAGATTTTGATTTTGTGATAAACTCTATTGAAAATGGTTTCATTGATGAAAAGAGTTTTATTACACACCGATCAACATTCGATAATCTTCCAAATGAATTCGAAAATTGGTTAAAACCCGAGAATGGTATAGTGAAAGCGATGATTGAGATATAATCATCAATTAAGCATTTTGAAATCTATATTAAAAAAAGTGGTAAGGTGGTGAAGAGATGCGAATTGATGCACATCAGCATTATTGGAAGATAAACAGAGATGATTATGATTGGATTACTCCAGATCTTCCTATACTATATCGTGATTTTCTCGAAGGGGATTTAATTGAACACTTGAAGAAGTTAGGGATAGACAAAACAATTGTTGTGCAAGCCGCTCCGACTATTGAGGAAACTGAATTCATTCTCTCACTAAGTGACCATGTAACATCGGTAATTGGTGTGGTAGGCTGGATTGATATCGATGATCCCTTATATAAGGAGCAACTAGAGACTTTTCGAAAACATCCTAAGTTTGTTGGGATTCGTATTATGATTCAAGATATGCCTGATGAGAATATCATTTTAAGTGAAAAATACTTGGGTGCATTCTCATATTTTGAAGAGATAGATCTCCCGGTAGATCTTTTAGTTACTTCTAGTCAACTTCCAGCCGTATGTGAATTATTAAAGCGCGTGAAGATAAGAGGAGTAATCGATCATATTGCTAAACCAGATATTGAAAAGGGGACGTTAGAACCCTGGAAAACACAAATGGATGAAATTTCCAGTTACCCGAATATCTATTGTAAACTATCTGGAATGGTTACCGAAGCAAATCATGATAATTGGAAAACTAAAAATATGATACCTTATGTCCATCATATTGTAGATACATTTGGAATTCATCGCATTATGTATGGTAGTGATTGGCCTGTTTGTTTATTAGCTGCTAGCTATGATCAGGTCTACCATTTATTAAATGATGCACTACCAAATGATATTACCACTTTAGATAAGGAATTGATTTTTGGTCAAAACGCAATTGACTTTTACAAATTAAATAGTTAAAAGAGGAGGAATCATGTTGAAATATAGGAAACTAGGACAAACCGGATTAGATGTTTCCGTACTTAGTTATGGAGCCTCATCATTAGGATCTGTTTTTAGGGAAATTAATGAAACGGAAGGAATTAACACTGTGCATGCAGCCATTGATCAAGGTATAAATTTAATTGACGTTTCACCTTATTATGGTTTAACAAAAGCAGAAACGGTTTTAGGCAAGGCATTAGCTAATATTTCTCGTGACCAATATATTCTTTCTACAAAAGCTGGCAGATTTGGTGTGGATGATTTTGATTTCTCTAAGAAAACAATAGCTAAAAGTTTAGATGAGAGTTTACAAAGGCTAGGAACGGATTATGTAGATATCTTATATTTACATGATATTGAATTTGGTTCCTATGACCAAGTAATAGAGGAAGGTATTCCTGCTTTAGAAGAATTAAAAAAGCAAGGAAAAATTCGTTTCCTGGGTGTATCTGGTCTGCCGCTTCTTATTTTTGAAAAAGTACTAAAGAAGGTAGATTTAGATGTTATCCTTTCCTATTGTCATTACTCTCTAAATGATACATCACTTCTATCGTTACTTCCTTTATTAGAAGAAAGACAGGTAGGGTTAGTAAATGCTTCGCCATTGTCTATGGGCTTGTTAAATTCCCGTGACGTTGCTAGTTGGCATCCAGCTGATAAAGAAATACAGCAACTGTGTATGCAAGCAGCCAAATTTTGTGAAACACAAGGTGAAGACCTTGCTAAATTGGCGATTCAGTATGCAACTCGAAATGAATTGATTCCCACTACATTAGTCAGCACGGCAAGTGTAAAAAACATAACAAAAAATATTAAGTGGACTGAAGAACCGATAAATGAGGATCTTTTAGCGCGAGTTCTAGATATACTTCAACCCATACATAACTGGACTTGGCAAAGTGGGAATGCAGAATGGAATCACTAATTTATCTTTAAAATCCACTTCATATTTAGAAAGGAGTGCACTTATGCAACATATAAACAAAAGTATCTGGTATAAACAACCAGCAAAAGAATGGAACGAAGCTTTACCCGTAGGCAATGGGCGATTAGGTGGAATGATTTTTGGTGGCATTCATCAAGAACGAGTGCAATTAAATGAGGATTCTGTTTGGTACGGTGGACCAAGAGATCGAAACAATCCTGATGCACTCGAGCACTTACCGCAAATTAGAAAGTTATTAGCTGATGGAAGATTAAAAAAAGCAGAGAATTTGGCAGCGCTGACCTTTACAGGAACACCAGAAACACAACGTCATTATGAACCACTGGGTGACCTGTTAATAAATATGGAACATAAGGAAACAGAGACATCAAATTATTCTAGAGAGTTAGATTTGGATCATGCCGTTACGAAAGTGCAATATACGATAGGTGATGTGACGTTTAACCGGGAAACATTTACGAGCTATCCAGACCAGGTGATGGTGATTCGTTTTACAGCCTCTGAATCAAACTCCATCTCCTTTCGAACGCTGCTCGATCGAGGAAACGCAAGAAACTACGATGAGCTTGAAGCAATATCCAATCATTCGTTGATCATGAGAGGAGAAACGGGTGGTAAGGATGGCATTGTATTCCGCAGTGCAATAAAGGCAACCGCAGAAAATGGTTCAGTCAAGACGCTTGGAAATCATTTAATTGTTGAAAATGCGGATGCGGTAACTTTGATTCTCTCCGCTGCAACATCATACCGTTATGAGGACCCTGAGCAGCAATGTTTGAAAACAATTGAGAAAGTCTCAGCAAAAACCTACCAAGAGTTGCTGCAACATCATATAGAAGATTATCAGAAATTATTTAATAGAGTTATATTAAATTTAGGTGACGATAACGAAGAGAATGCGGATTTGGCGACAGATCAACGTTTAGAATTAGTGAAAGAAGGTAAAGAGGATCTATCATTAATTAGTACGTACTTCCAGTTTGGACGTTATTTACTCATTTCTTCTAGTCGACCTAATTCGTTACCAGCAACATTACAGGGAATTTGGAATGAGAAAATGCTGCCGCCTTGGGACAGTAAATTTACAATTAATATCAATGCACAGATGAATTATTGGCCAGCAGAGATCTGTAATTTATCTGAATGCCATGATCCGCTATTTGAACATATTGAAAAAATAAAGAAAAATGGCAAAAAAACGGCTAAAAGCATGTACGGATGCCGAGGGTTCACCGCTCATCATAACACTGATATATGGGGAGATACTGCACCACAAGACATCTATATGCCAGCGACGATTTGGCCAATGGGTGCGGCATGGCTTTGTTTACATTTGTGGGAGCATTTTGAATTTACGCGTAATGAGAAATTTTTGAAAAACTCATATGATACATTAAAAGAAGCAGCTTTATTTTTTGTTGACTTTTTAGTTGAAAATGAAGAGGGACTGTTAATAACTACTCCTTCTGTATCACCTGAGAATACGTATATATTACCAAATGGTGAAAAAGGAACATTATGTGAAGGCCCGTCAATGGATAGCCAAATTATATTTGCTCTCTTTACTAGCTTAATAGATGCTAGTGAAATTTTAGACGTGGATCAAGCGTTTCGCCAACAATTGCTTAAGTTAAGAGAGAAATTACCAAAACCGAAAATTGGCAGACATGGTCAACTTCAAGAATGGTTAGAAGATTATGATGAAGAAGAGCCAGGTCACCGTCATATTTCCCACTTGTTTGCATTGTATCCTGGAAAACAAATATCACCAAGCACTACACCGGAACTAGCAGGAGCAGCAAAAGTAACACTAGAAAGAAGGCTGCAATCTGGTGGTGGCCATACTGGTTGGAGCCGTGCCTGGATTATCAATATGTGGGCTCGTTTAGAAGAAGGAGAACTAGCTTATCAGCATATTCTTCAATTGCTTAAGTCTTCTACTCTGCCAAACTTATTTGATAACCATCCACCGTTTCAAATCGATGGAAATTTCGGCGGTACAGTAGGTATTGCAGAACTGTTGCTTCAAAGTCATACCGGTGAGTTACATCTACTTCCGGCATTGCCGAATGAATGGTCTTCTGGTCAAGTAAAGGGATTAAAAGCAAGAGGCGGGTTTGAAGTAGATTTATCTTGGGAGAAGGGTGAATTAACTGAAGGTGTTATTCATTCCTTAAATGGAGAAAAATGTGCAGTCTTATTTAATAATGAAAGAAAAGAGTTTGAAACGACGGCTGGTCACACGTATCCTTTAGTATTCAACCATGAATCATAATAAGTGAACGAGTTATTAAAAAAATAAAATAGAAATGAGGAATTAAAATGAACACATTGAAAAATCAAGCCGTAAACCCTTATCTACCATCGTGGGAGTATATACCAGATGCAGAACCATATGTTTTCAATGATAGAGTATACATTTATGGCTCCCATGATCGTTTTAATGGGCACGCATATTGCTTAAATGATTATGTATGCTGGTCTGCACCAATAAATGATTTAGCTGCCTGGCGTTATGAAGGAGTAATTTACAAAAAAACTGACGATCCGTTGAATAAGGAAGCAAATATGTGTCTTTATGCACCAGATGTTTCCGTCGGTCCTGATGGCCGCTATTATTTGTACTATGTACTGGATAAAGTATCGGTAGTATCTGTGGCCGTAAGTGATACACCTGCTGGCAAATACGAATTTTACGGTTATGTACAGGATAAAGATGGCGGTCGTTTAGGAGAAAGAGTAGGGGATGAGCCGCAATTTGATCCAGGTGTTTTGACGGAAGGAACTAAAACATACCTATACACTGGTTTTTGTGCCATTGGTGATCAATCAAGAAGTGGTACGATGGCGACAGTGTTGGGAGAAGATATGCTTACGATTATCGAAGAGACGGTAACCATTACACCAAGTGAACCATTTAGTAAAGGCAGTAGTTTTGAAGGTCATGAATTTTTTGAGGCGCCTTCAATAAGGAAAATAGGAGACACTTATTATCTCATCTATTCTTCTATTGTTATGCATGAGCTGTGTTACGCCACTAGCAAACACCCGACAAAAGATTTTGTATATGGTGGAGTTATTGTGAGTAATAATGACCTTCATATTGATTCATATAAACCAGCGAACAAGCCGATGTATTATGGTGGTAATAATCATGGTAGCATCGTTGAAATCCGTGACCAGTGGTATATTTTTTATCATCGTCATACGAATGGATCCAATTTCAGTCGTCAAGGATGTATCGAACCAATTGAAATTCTAGCAGATGGTACGATCCCTCAGGTAGAGATGACATCATCTGGTGCTAATGATAAGCCACTTGATGGGAGAGGGGAGTATCCGGCCTATCTTGCTTGTAACCTTTTTTGTGATGACGAGGCAATGTACACTGGTGACTTATGGATGGACACGCAATTTCCGAAAATTACCCAGGATGGAAAAGATGGTGATGAAGAAATAGGGTATATCGCCAATATGACGGAATCAGCAACAGCTGGATTTAAATATTTCGATTGCCAAGGGATTCAAAAGATCACAATTAAAGTAAGAGGTTATTGCGATGGTGCATTTGAAGTGAAAACATCTTGGGATGGGAAAGCTCTGGCCAAGATTCCAGTCAAGTTTACAAATGTATGGACTGAATATTCTGCTGATATAGCTATTCCAGATGGTCGTCAAGCAATATATATTACTTATACTGGAAATGGAAAGGCTAACCTAGCTTCTTTTATTCTAGAATAAACATTTACTGGTTGAAAATTGGTGAAAGGTAGGTTTATATGGAAGTTCTAAAATATCAAACAGAGAATGATCACTTGCTGATTGAATGCAGAAAAGGTGTAATGAAAATTATTCCTTATACCGAATCTATCATTCGCATTCGATATACATTAGAAAAACAATTCGGCAAAAAAGAAAGTCTTTTTGTTGAGCCGAATACCCAACAATCTATTCATTTCTCAGTTGATGAAAATGAGGATACGATATTTTTTTCAACTAGTAAGGTGCGGATTCAAATTAAAAAACATACAGCTGCTTTTACTTATATGGATGCTTCAGGAAATATATTAACGAAAGAACCGAAACAAGGTGGCAAAACACTAGTCCCTACAGAAGTAATAAAGCCTGTTTATGATAACAATACAGAGATAGAACATACACATAATGTAGACGGTGCCCGTGCTAAAGCAGCGCCAGCAAAACGTGTGGTAGATCGAATCGCTTATCATACGAAGCTTGAATTTGAATGGTCAGATGATGAAGCACTTTATGGTTTAGGTTCACATGAAGAAGGTGTACTTAACTTGAGGGGAACCCATCAATATCTTTATCAGCAAAATATGAAAGCGGTTGTACCTGTACTCGTGTCTACGAAAGGGTATGGCATCGTAGTAGATAGTTATTCGATGATGAAGTTTCGTGATGATTTACATGGTTCCTATCTTTGGACAGATGTAGATAGCGAAATGGACTATTACTTTATGTATGGACCTGAATTCGATCAGATTGTAAAGAACTATCGTTATCTAACAGGAAAAGCGCCACTATTGCCGAAATGGTCTTTTGGCTATGTACAATCAAAAGAACGGTATAAATCTCAAGAGGAATTAATCTCCATTATAAAAGAGTATAGGGAACGACAAATCCCTCTTGACTTAATTGTCCTTGATTGGCGGTCATGGACTGGTGATCTCTGGGGACAGAAATCTTTTGACCCTGATCGATTTCCAAATCCAACTGCCATGATGGAGGAAATTCATCAGTTAAATGCTAAATTAATGGTTTCTATATGGCCAATAATGAGTAATGATGGACCAAATCATATAGAAATGAAACAACACGGTTATTTGCTCGGTAACCAAGCAAACTATGATGCTTTTAATCAAGAGGCACGTAACTTGTATTGGAAGCAAACGAATGAAGGATTGTTTTCACATGGTGTGGATGCCTGGTGGTGTGATTGTACAGAGCCTTTTGAAGCGGATTGGAATGGGGAAGTAAAACCCGAACCGGAAGAGAGACTATTGATAAATACCAATGAAGCGAAACAGTATTTGGATCCCGGTTATATTAATGCCTATTCACTGCTTCATTCGAAAGGTCTTTATGAAAATCAACGCCAAACTACTGATAGAAAACGTGTTGTTAATTTAACTCGATCCTCCTTTGCAGGGCAACAAAAATACAGTGCGATTACTTGGTCTGGAGATATTGCTGCGAATTGGAAGACGTTACGTAATCAAATAGCGGATGGTCTAAATATGTCAGTAACGGGCATACCTTATTGGACGCTAGATATCGGTGCTTTTTTTGTAGCGAATAAGGAACAGTGGTTCTGGGATGGTGATTACGAGGACGGATGCGACGATTTAGGTTACCGTGAGCTTTATGTTCGATGGTTACAATATGGTGCTTTTTTACCGGTGTTTCGTTCTCATGGTACGGATACACCTAGAGAGGTTTGGCGATTTGGTGAACCTGGAACTATATTTTATGATACGCTTGTGAAATATATAAAACTCCGATATCGCCTGTTACCATATATTTATTCGGTCGCTGGTTGGGTGACACATGAGGATTATACGATGATGCGACCACTCGCTTTTGATTTTAGGAACGATCTAAATACGTATGACGTAAAAGATCAGTATATGTTTGGTCCGTCCTTTCTCGTTAATCCTGTAACAGACCCAATGTATTATGATAGTGGTTCTGTAGAAATGGAGGGTGTCCCTAAAAAACGATCGGTCTATTTACCGTCTAGTTCCGAATGGTATGATTTTTGGACAAATCAACGCCTTCATGGTGGCCAAACGATCAAAGCGAAAGCTGACATGGAAACAATGCCACTTTATGTTCGGGCGGGGTCTATTGTTCCTATAGGTCCAGATATTCAGTATACCTCAGAAGAATCAATTGAACCTTTAGAAATAAGAGTGTATACAGGAAAAGACGGAAGTTTTCTATTATATGAAGACGAGGGCGATAACTACAATTATGAAAAAGGAGAATTTGCAACGATACCGATTCATTGGGATGATCAAAACAATCGCCTCACGATAGAAGAGCGACAAGGTTCCTTTTCTGGTATGAAAACGTCAATAGACGTACTCGTTACGGTTATTAATGGTATGGAAGAGGAACCTGGAAAAGGCGATCAGAAGAAGATAAAATATACTGGCGAACAAAAAATGGTTACATTTAAGTAGCTATACGATTATAGCTGTTATTTTTAAAGTGAAAAATATTGTAGAATTATTGCTAAAAAATAAATTTCAATTGCCTTTACATGAGGCAATTGAGATTTATTGATTTAGATAGAGTAAGAAGGATTTATTTACTGTTCAAGCACATACACTGTAAGGGTAAAAATAAACTTCAAAATAAATATTAAAGCCAAAATATGTAATCGCTTTCAAAAAGTGGAAACTTGGAATAAACTTCATATAAAAATCTCTAACAAATGGCGTTATAATAAAAAGATAACGTTTTCTAACATAACTTATTCATGCATTTATTATTAAACTTTTAGATAGAGAATGAAAAAATCACAAACTTAGGAAGTAGATCCATGAAGATTTCACCTTGTGAGTAACAGAAGATTGATCGAAAATAACCCACGGTTTTTAATATTTGGAAGGAGGTCCCAACATGAAACGGATAGAATCCTCCAAAATTTTCAGGAGATTTTTAATTTCTTATTTGGTCATTTTAATTATTCCAATGGTGGCTGGCTTTATATCTTATCAAACTTCTCTAGATACAGCTCAAAAATACTCTATCATCAATAGCAAACAAGTTCTTGATCAAAGTAAAAAAGTACTTGAACAGAATTTGGATGAAATAGATCGATTTGTGTTGCAGTTGTCAGTAGATAGTGATTTGAATAACATTTTAAAAATAAATGCTTCTGATAAAAATAAAGCTATATCGACTCTAAAACAATTGGATAATAAAATTTCATCTTATGCAGCAACGAATGAATTTTTAAAAGATTTTTATATTTATTTAAAAGAACCTGAACTAATTGTAACGCCAGGGTCTGTATATTACCGTCCATATCACTTTTATGCAGATAATTATTATACAGATATGACGATGACAGAATGGGAAGACAATATCTTAAATAAAGAAAGACAGATTGTTCCAAGTGAACCTTATATGGAAGGTGATACATCTACAAATGTGATCACATATGTTCAACCGCTACCAATGAATGATTTGTCCGTGCACCATGGTTCGATTATTATACCGATCGAAAATCCCATGCTTAATAATTTATTGGAAGGGGTTGAGGAACAGTTTAAAGGCTGGGCATTTATTTTAGATGAAAATCATCAACTCATTACAGCAAATGGAATCGACAAGGAAGATATTGCCCCACTTAAAGAAAAAGTGATTAATGATGAAGGTCCACTATATCTGGATGACAACACCATGTTAATTACGGAGAAATCAGAAAAAAATGATTGGTTATATGTTGCTGGAATTCCTAATGAAACATTACTTCAAGAAGCAGCTCCTATTAAATATAAAACGTGGATCATTATCGGTATTACATTTATTATTGGATTGTTTATTTGCTTGTTTTTTGCTTATAGGAACAGTCGTCCGATCAATAATGTCATTAAAACATTAAAAGAATACACGGACCCGGAAGCTAAAAATGATTATGATTTTTTGCATGGAAATGTTTCAAAATTAATCTCTACTAATACAGATTTACAAATGCAATTAACGGAGCAAAAACCACTTTTAAAGGATGCCTTCCTTAAACAGTTATTGTCTGGTGAAATTTCAGAAAGTAACAGTAATTTGCATGAATTTGCTAAGCAAACCGACGTGAATTTATCTAGTAATAGTGGTTATGTTGCTGTTCTAAAGGTAGAGGGTTATGAGGATATGTCCAGTAGTGAAATTTATGAGGAGTTAAATGCCATTCGTATCGTGATTCAACAGGAATCGATGAAAATATGTGATAAATTTTATGTAACCAATATTCACTCTGATAAGCTTGTATATATTTTTCTTGATCAAAAGGATTTGGAATCTTTAAAAGAAAATATTGAAAAAATGTTCACATCATTAACAAATCTTTTACAGAATGATTACCGAGTATTATTAAAAATCGGTATTGGCCATCCATTTGTCACCATACCAGATATTAGTAGGTCGTATAATGAAGCGAAACAAGCCATGGACTTTGCAGTTTTTACGAATCAACTAGAAGGAATATATTGGTATGATGACATGATGAAGGAAACGGCTGTATTCCACTTTCCGCTAGAATATGAATTTCGACTTTTGAAAAATTTAAAAGAAGGCGATACAACAGAGTCTGAAAAGATAATTCATGAACTTTTTGAAGAAAATGTTGAGAAAAGAAGTTTATCAACGGAAATGCATGAACAGTTTATATATGAGCTAAGAGGGACTTTTTATAAAGCACTAGATCATTATGTTTTTCGTAATGATCGTACGGCTGAATCTTTACGGGAAAAATTAAGGAATTTATCTTTTGAGGAAGGTATGAGTGCAATCAAAGATCGTTTATTGGAAGTGTTACACCTTTATTGTGATTATGTTAATAACAATCGAAAAGAGTCAAATCACTATATTGTAAACGCTATAAAGGATTATGTGCATGAACACTTTTCTTGTGCTGAGTTAACCATCTATTTGATCTCTGAACATTTTTCGCGTCCGGAGAAGTATATATCGCAAATTTTCAAAGAAGAGACTGGAGAATACTTGTATGAGTATTTAGAAAAAATAAGAATGGAAGAAGCGCTGCATTTGTTAGCGAATTCTTCAAGAACGATTAATGATATAGCAGAACAAGTTGGTTACAACAGTGCTCACTCATTTAGACGAGCCTTTAAACGAGTTCACAATATGACTCCGAATCAATTTCGAAAAACACTAAATTAATAAAAGAAAAGTATCTGTTTGTTCGGAGACAGATACTTTTCTTTGTTTAATAGATCGGTAGCAGATACATTGTCCATTGCAAGGCTTTTGAATAGAAAATAAGTGTATTTTATAGATATTAGAATTATAGAGGGGAGGTGTAAACGTGTTAATGACAGAAAATATTCAAGATAGAAATTTTTTTGAAATACCATCTAATGAATTGTTACAAATTAATGGAGGTGGTATTTCTCTTAAAGAAGGTTTAATATTAGCAGGAATCGGAGTAGCAATCCGCTATCAGGTTACATATAATAAACCTTTTGAAGTAGAACGTTGCGGATTATTTGTAGAGATACCAGAGAATGAATCATATGGTAGACCAAATATTAATAATCTTAAGACCGTGGCAGCATCTGTTCATTTAGGCAGGAAGAAAAGATACTCTTTTGAATGTGCTTGTGAATCTGGTAATGCATATGGGCAAACTTTTGAAAATGTATTCTGGTGGATGAAGAGAAGTATGATGTCAGGAATAAAACTGGGTTAGTGCGTTTCGGTAAAAATGATTTGGAAATTGAAGTTGTATCGACACTTTACAATAAATGCTTACAACCAGGAGGACCAATTCCGATACCTATAGAAAAGAAGGATTACGGAATATGGGATTCTGACGGATATAGTGCATATGTTTATACAATATGAAACATGTTAGAAACGACGTAAAAGCTCTCTTCATATATTACAATTACTATATTAACTAGTTTTCTAGAGTATTATGATTACAATTATAATGAAATACTTTTGTCTCCTTTTGAAAGTTCTATGGAAAATAGTTTTAATTTTACAAAGTTTAACTTTGAGTTATTCTGACATCTTGAGAAGAGAAATAGCATAACGAGCAATGCGCAAAATTTATTTAAAGGGATTTAAGGTGGCAATCCAAGTGCAAAGCCCCCAATTATAATCATAGTAATTGCCGTATAGGAGTATAGTGTAACTTATATGTTGATATTAAAATGTAATGTTTATTATTAAAAAAGTTAGTGCGTTTTTTAAAATAAAGTTGAAATTTTATTATGTGCCTTGTGTGGTATATAATTACTACCGGTGTTTGTCAAGAAAGTTGTCGCATTTACTTTACAAAAAAACCTACTGCGCTTCGCTTGCTGGCCTCTTCAGAAAAGATTGGTCTATCTTCCTTTCACTTCACCAAAATTCAATATATTCCCCAGTAGGGCATTGGTGTGGTGTCACGAAATTTAACCCACTGTGTTGTTGGTGTCCATAGGCGTACCTCTGCACAAATTTTGCTGCCCATATGCGTGCTTCTTCTAGTGACTCAAACTCTTGGTGCGGTACAATCTTTGATTTAAGAATTTTAATGAGTTTTGTACCAGCTATATTTTTTATAGGTTTATTAGCTATATCGAAATTTGATTTAACAGAAGAAAAACAAAAAGAAATTACACATGAACTTGCAGTATGTAGAAACGCTGTTCAAACAAAATAGCAAAATAGTATATAAAAATATGGTTGTTTTATCAGTAAGTTAGGTGGAGCAATTGCTGATATAGTATTTAGAGTGGTTAGCCAAAGTGGGAAACTTGCAGAAACATTTCCAAAAATACTTTTTCATAACCCATCTTAATTTATTGTGATAGCCCCGAGTTATTAACGACCCATTTGCATGAACAGCTGTATCAATAAGGTTTGGAATATCTTCTTTTTTACCCCACTCTTAAACCCGTTAAGATTTTGTTTTAGCGGTTTTTTCTATTCACAAACAAGCTGGTTCAGATTTTGTTGCCCCAATTGAGGGATCTATTCTCTTTTTTCAAAAGGATTCAGTCCCTGGGGAAGACAGCCTAGTTTCCGTTTGTTTTGATTTGTTCATAGTCCTATATATATGTAAGCGTCAAATACTTCACACGTATTCATCACAGCCTCCAGATGAGATAATCTTCATAGATTAAATCTCGAAGGAGGCTTTTCATGTCAGATAAACAGTTAGAATGGGAGACAAGAATGAACCAATGGACCGAAAGCGGCCTTAGTATGGCTGCTTGGTGCCGCAATTAATATTGTATAGGAGGTTTATCTTATGGAAAAAGAGAATCAGTCAATCGAACAACTAGCACATGGATTGTTAGAGGAGCTTCAAATAAAATGCTATGGAAAGGAAACAGTAAATAATTACCGGCGAATATTAAAAAAACCTTGCACTATATATGCAACTGAATGAAATATCTACGTACTCTTCCGAAATCGGGAAAACCTTTGTTGAGGATTATATTTCAACTCATAAAATAAGTGTTTCTTTTCAAAATACAATTAGTACAGTAATAGGAAGATTAAGCGATTATTGTGATGGAAGGGAGTACTCACTTCAACGGAAGAAACCTTCTGTTAAGTTGCCAGCAAACCATGCGGTTTTGCTTGAAGATTACCTGTCATTTTGTAAGCAGAATGGGAATCGGGCAAGTACCATTAAAGGAAAAAGAAAATTCTGTGGAAATTTTCTGATCTTTTTGATGATTTTGGGATGCAATGACATAAGAGATATAAATTCCACACAAATATGTAAAGCCTGTTTGATGTTTCATAATAAGGACGCTTGGGCGGTTATCCGAATGTTCCTTAAGTATCTTTACAAAGAAAACGTGATCGAATACGATTATTCCACCATTGTCCCCCATTATACAAGACCATTTATGGTCCCCACCACATACTCGGAAGATGAAATCCTCAGATTTGAAAACTCTATAGACCAGTCAAGTAAAATCGGAATACGCGATTATGCGATGCTACTTTTTGCTACTCGGCTTGGAATGCGCTCTGGAGATATCGCAGGCTTGACTTTTGATGAAATAGATTTTGAGGGAAACTCTATTCATATAGTTCAGGAAAAGACCCTACAACCGCAAGAATTACCACTGATTCCAGAAATAAAAGATGCTCTTATGAATTATATTGAAAATGCACGACCGACAGATAATGATGAATGTCGTATATTTCTCCGTCAGAATGCTCCTTATCAGAGAATAACCACTTCGGCTATTCGATTTGCGACTACAAAATATTTTTGAAAAGCTGGCATTGACATTTCTGATAAAAGGCATGGTTTACATACATTCCGGTCATCTATCGCTAGCTCCATGGTTAATAATCAAGTACCATATGATGTTGTACGTAAAGTGCTTGGACATACTGATCCAAACGCAATAAAGCATTATGCAAAAGTTGATATAGAGCGTTTGCGTGAATACGCCATAGCGGTACCAGCACCTTCCGGTGTGTTCGAAGCATTTCTGAATGGAGGGCGGAGTTATGCTGGACTTTAAAAGCATCTTGCGCATTGAGTTTGCCGATTTCTTATCGATGAGAGAAGATGTACTAAGTGAAAGTGCTTATGCTCATGATTGCCATTATCTTACCTCCTTCGATAGCTATTTGATAGATTGTAATCTTCAACATAAGGAGATTTCTGAGAGTGTCATAACCGAATGGATTAAAAATTTATCAGGAAAAAGCAGTTCCGTTGCCAATAAGGTTATTGTTATACGACTGTTTCTCCGGTATTTAAGCAGTATTGGAATTAGGGTTTTTATGCCGCCAATACCGAAGGTTACAGATGATTATATCCCGTATATTTTTTCTGACGAGGAATTGAAAAGGATTTTTGCACTATCCGATAATATTACCCTTACAAAAACCCAACCAAATCCTTATATCCAGCTTGAGTTTCCAATGATGCTCCGAATCATGTATGGCTGTGGGTTGCGCGTAGGGGAAACTCTAGCTTTGAAGATGAAGGATGTGGATCTAGATGGTGGAATCTTACTACTAAAACAGACAAAAGGAGACAAGCAAAGGCTAGTACCTATGCATCAGACTTTGACATCAATCTTGATTAGATACTGTTTAGCAATGGGGTTGATAGGAAAAGCCGAAGCATTACTATTCCCCAGTGCAATACAAGAAGTACCACTTTCTGTAAAATCTGCCCGTAATAAACTCAATATCATACTGAAATATGCCGATATATCGTTGAAAGGTAGAGCGAAACGGGAACGTGGACCATGCCTTCACTGCCTAAGGCGTGTATTTGCCTTTAAATCCTTTGCAGCAGCTGAAAAGTCAGGGCGATCGATTGACGCTTCTGTTCCCTATTTATCTATATATTTGGGACATGACAGCCTTAAAGAAACGGAGAGTTATCTGAAGTTCAGTAGTGAATTATATCCTGAAGCTATGGAACTGTTTGACGATTACACACTGCAGGTTTTCCCGGAGGTATCTTATGATGAATAAAACATCTGATTTTTTAAGGCTCCTTGACGCTTTTATTACCATCTATCTTCCGTGTTCCGTAGGCGCAAGTCCCAATACAGTTAAATCCTATAAATATGCATTCCGCCTACTAATCGAATTCATGTACAAGGAAAAAGGAATCGAAGCTGACAAAATAACCTTTGAAAAACTTAACTATATAACATTAACGGAATTTTTTACATGGATTGAATCCGTGCGTAGTTGCAGTGCATCTACTAAAAACCAACGGTTGTCAGCAATAAACTCTTTTTCTGCTTATGCACAAAACCGGGATTTTGCTGCCGCTTCTGTTTTCAGGAATAGTGTAAATAAGATTCCAATGAAGAAAAGCCAGCATAAGCAAAGGGCGATATTTACCCGTCAGGAAGTCACAATACTTTTAGCCCTTCCTAATGTTAATAGGGAAATTAGTCTCAGAGATAAAATCTTGCTTAGTCTTATGTATGCAAGCGGAGCGCGTGCACAAGAAATATGTGACCTTACGGTCGGAAATCTTCAGTTTCATCAAAAAGGCGCTACATTAAATATTACGGGGAAAGGCAGAAAGAGCCGCCGTATCGGGATTCCTATCGCCTGTGCCACCCCGCTTAAACAGTATATCGAGCACAGAAAAATCAGTGATAAACCTGAAAGACATATATTTTCAAGTCAAACGCATGAGCATATGACAGTATCTTGCATAGAAGGAATATTCAAAAAGTATATAACCATTGCTAAAAAAGAAAAACCGTCCATGTTTCTTGCTGGTAGTTATTCACCTCATTCTATGAGACATACAACTGCTAGCCATATGCTTGAAGCCGGTGTTCCTCTGGTTGTAATAAAAAATTTTTTTGGGTCATGCATCTCTACAGTCGACTCAGATTTATGCGGAAATTTCCCAAGACACGGTTAACAAACATGTAAAAGAGTGGAATAAAAAATGGTTCCCTTCAAATTTAGATGAAAGAAAAACTTCTCAAAGGTCAAATAGAATTCCAGATTTTCTGAATTGAAAACCAAAATTTGTATCAAATAATTATCTAAGAAAAAGAGAAAAATTATTGTATTTTAAAGACATACAGTAATTCTTCTCGGATAATCAATTTTCTTGGATAATGCGCCTTATCCGAGAACTTAGATAAGGCACATGCACGTCGGAAGTTTAAAGATGCATTAACCGCACTTCCAGAGACAGCAAAAGCCTTACGGCTTACTGCGCAAGAAGGTTTGGAATTTTGTGATCAGCTCTATAAAGTTGAACGTCAACTTAGAGACTTGGATGCCGTTGAGCGTTATCACGAGAGGAAAAAATTAAGGCTTCACATCTTAGATGAATTTTCTAAATGGTTAAAAGTACAAGCACCGAAGGTGTTACCAAAAAGTGCATTGGGCAAAGCCATTAAATACTGCAAGTCTCAGTGGCATAAACTCGAAGCCTTTCTATTGGATGGACGATTAGAGTTGGATAATAATCGTGCGGAGAGAGCAATTAAGCCCTTTGTTTTAGGAAGGAAAAATTGGCTTTTCAGCAACACGGCGAAGGGTGCAAAAAGTAGCGCTCTTATTTATAGTGTCGTTGAAACATCTAAGGCGAATAACCTTAATCCCTATGCATACTTAAAATATTTATTTGAGGAACTTCCGAATGTAGATCTGACAGATTCTAATGAAATCAAAAAGTATCTACCTTGGTCAGACTATATACCAGAAGGTTGTCGCATACCAAGTAAGAAGTAACCCAATCATAGCATGAGCCCAGACCTGAATAATAGGTGTGGGCTACTTGACGCTTACCTATATATAGGGGCAATTAATATCAGCACAAGGAAAATCGAAAAATAAAACGATGCAGGTTGATTATTGCTCTTCTTGCTTATATCGCCCAGGAGATATTCCTACTGTCTTCGTAAACTGTTTAGTAAAGGAATAGGTATCACTATAACCAACAAGCTCAGCAGTTTCTTTAATTGAAATACCGGATAGAAGCATAAGTTTTGCATGTTTCATTTTTTGCTTAATTCGATATTGAGCAGGTGATGTACCTGAAAACTTGCGGAATTGCTTTCTGAAATTTTCATAACTCATATTTAGTGTAACAGCAACTTCTTCTAAAGAAATAGTAGTATTAATATCAGACGAAAGTAGTAGACAGCCTTGTTCCATTAATTCTTTTAAAGAATTAGAGGAACTGGATTTTTGTATTGGTTGAAGAGTAGATAGAACTATTTCCTGTGCTTTCAGAGACAAATATGGAAGTTCAGTATCCTCAGCAATTTTTAATTGTTCTAAGAGCCTAGTAAATCTATGCATTAAGCTGTCATCATATTTAACTCTCCTGACAGGAGTGTCAATAGGAAGGAGATTCAGGCTGCATAAATAATCGTAGGTACTACGACCAAAACTGATAAAGAACTCGAGCCAATTCCCGTCTGGAAATACCTCTGTGGAGTGACGGACCCCGGGAATACGTTGTACGCAGTCACCAACATCAATAGGTATTTTCCTATTGTCAGTTGTATAATAAAAGCCACTTCCGGATAACAGTATGAAACAACTGTAGTAATCGATAAGAAAATTATATTGAGATTGTTCCTTTATGGGTTTTGTCATAAAACCACAAGCTAATATACCATTAGTAAAATCCGTACCAATACAACGGTACATAACGTCTTTTTTTAATTCTGGTTTCATAATAATCCTTTCTGACCGACATTGCGTCTGTATATTAGGTTCATTTTAATTATACCAAAATGGATAAAAAAAAAACCAAATTAAACATTTAATATGAACAAATCCGATTATATAATAGCTACAAGATAGGAAAAAATGTTGATAAAATTTGCAGCAAATTTGGCAAAGAAGGAGATTACTATGAACAGAGACTGGGAAAATCAATATGTAACACAAAAAAATAGGTATCCAATGCATGCTCCATATGGAGCATATGAAACAGTTGAGCAGGCACTCAGTTGTGATCGTTCTATTTCAAAATATGTACAAAGCCTAAATGGTATGTGGAAATTCAAGTTGGCAGAAAGTCCTTTTGAAGCACCGGTAGGGTTTGAAAGTGTAAATTATGATGACTCTAGCTGGGGGGAAATACCAGTACCTTCAAACTGGGAACTGCATGGCTTTGGGAAACCAGTATATACCAATATGCTATATCCGTTTCAGAGTGAAGGAGCAGATTCTCATTTTGAGATAGGGATTGCAAAAGGACAGGTAGAGTTAAATGCTCCATATGTACCGGAAAAAAACCTTACAGGGTGTTATCGTACTACTTTTGAAGTACCTAATTATTATGAAGGAAAAGATGTATTTATAGAATTAGGTGGAGTAGAATCCTGTTTTTATTTATGGATTAACGGAATCGAAATAGGATATTCTCAAGATAGTAAGTTATCTGCTACCTTTGACATTACGAGTGCAATAAAAACGGGAACAAATGAACTGGCAGTAAAAGTGCTTCAGTTTTGTGATGGAACATACCTGGAAGATCAGGATTATTGGCATTTATCTGGAATTCATCGTGGTGTAAGAATATATGCTAAGGAAAAACAACGAATCTTTGATTATAAGGTAGAAACAATATTCAATAGAGATAATTATGAAAGTGCTGATCTAAAGGTAATGCTGCAACCAAACAATACAGTAAAAGGTTACGGAGAGTGTTATGTAAAATTAAGCCTTTATGATGCTGAGAAGAAAATTGTGTCTGCTTTTCAAAGCCCTCCTTATGGGCAATGTGGTTTTTACCTTATGACAAAGTTTGTAGCCTCCACATCAATTAATGTTGAGAAGCCACATTTGTGGTCAGATGAAGATCCATATTTATATACGTTAGTTATGGAAACTATAGATGGTGCAGGAAATGTTACAGATATTGAAAGCACTAAGGTTGGCTTCCGTAAAGTTGAAATTCGTAAAGACGGTGTGCTTTGTATAAATGGACAAAGATTAATCGTTCGTGGTGTGAATTTACATGAATTTTGCCCTGAAACTGGAAGATACGTATCTAAGGAATATATGAGAAAACAGATTAAGCATATTAAACAATTGAATTTCAATGCGGTTCGAAATAGTCATTATCCACATACCAATGATTGGTACGATTTATGTGATGAAATGGGAATCTATCTTGTGGATGAAGCTAATATTGAAACACATGGATATGGTGGCCAGTTAAGTACATCTCCTGAATGGGCGGCAGCTTATTTGGAACGTGCTCAAAGAATGGTACTTAGTAATAAAAACCACCCTTCAGTTATTATTTGGTCTCTTGGAAATGAATCTGGTTTTGGGGCCAATCACGCAGCAATGTATGGTTGGATAAAAGAATATGATAAGACAAGATATATCCAGTATGAATCAATGAATCCAGGAAGTAATATCACTGATATTATAGCACCAATGTATCCTTCCAAAGAATGGATAGAAGAAAAGATGGCAGACTCTTCGGATTTAAGACCATTTATTATGTGTGAATACGCTTATGCTAAAAGCAATAGTAATGGTAACTTTAAAATGTATTGGGATTTGGTAGATAAGTACCCTCGTTTTCAGGGTGGATTTATATGGGATTTTCAAGACAAGGCTTTGGTACAGAAAAGCGAAGATGGAACGACAAGATATGTTTATGGAGGTGCTTTCAACGAGGAGGTAGTTGATCCCGTAGAAGATATGTGCCTGAATGGGGTAGTGTTCCCAGATTTAAGCTGGAAACCCGCAGCTTTTGAGGTGAAAAATGGTCAGTCACCAGTTGTGATTTGGTATAAAGAAATACACCCATTTCTTGGACCAAGTGGATACACTATCAAAAATAATTATCTAAATAAGGATTTAAGTCACCTTAGAATTACTTGGGAACTGCAGTGTGATGGAAAAATTATGGATAGTGGAGAGATGAAACAATATTTTACTCTTCCAGGACAATCAGAGCTTTTGGAGTATCCATTTAATCCCGAAAAAGTTTCGGGAGAAGCATTTGTAAATATAAAGGTGGCTTTGAGAGAGGACTCCTCTTATGCAAAGGCTGGATATGAAATTTATACTTATCAATTTCCTATAGAGCAGTCAACATTAAAAAGTCAGAAAGTATGTATAACTGATACAAAAATAACTATGAATGAAACTGCTGATGAAATTCTAATTATTGGGGAGAATACAGAAGTTTGTTTTGATAAATCTAAGTGTAGCTTCACTAAAGTCGTATTAAATGGAGAAGATACCTTTGTAGGAGGTAGTGATAATTTTTATAGGGCAGCAACAGGAATTGATGAAGGAACAAACGAGCCTAATATGAATTATGCATCTGGTTGGAAAGCAGAAGAATTAAATGAACTCAAAATCAATGTTCATAGTATAGAAACTGCTGTAACGGATACGCAAATATTTATTTTTACTGAAGTATCCTATAATAATGATAAATTGATTGTTTCTACGCAATATAGGATTGGCAGCAGAGGCATCGAGATTAATAAAACTGTAATCAATAATTGTGTAAGTGAAACAATTCCAAGGATTGGACTTTCTTTTATATTACCTGAAGATAAAAATCAAATTACTTGGTATGGAAGAGGACCTTTTGAAAATTATAGTGATAGAAAAGAAGCAGCACGAATTGGTTGCTATAATAGTACTGTTGCTGAACAGTATACACCATATATCAAGCCAGTAGAGTGTGGAGGAAAAGAGGATGTGAGATACCTTACCGTAAAAGATCACACAGATCATGGTGTACGCGTGACAGGTGCGGTGCCATTTCACTTTGATATTCATGATTACTCGATTGCATCGTGTGATCAGGCCAATTACGAGGATGAACTGATAAAAGATAATTATATTTATTTGAATGTGGATTATGTGCATGCTGGTTTAGGTGGAGATAATGGCTGGACAAAAAATATACATTCCGAATACCGCATTAGTAAGGGATATTATCATTATCAGATTGCAATAGAGGTTTTATAAGTATCACTGATATTTTGAAGGTGGCTGTTTGATTCTCAGTAAATGAGTAAGTCTAAATGATGAGCTTAAACGAGGAGGAAATTAGTGTGAGTTATGTATGTAACCCTATCAACATTGGGTATAAGTATCAGTTTTATGCACTTCAAAGTGGTGATGGATTTACTGTGTCTACACTGGTACATCTGTTAGCTTATGAAACTCCCAATCTGTTAGATTGTCATTGCTAAAGAATCCAGTAGTCATGGATGGGAAAAGATAATATTTCCCCTTAAACAAAATCATCGACGGGTCTGCGGCCTCCCTTCCCCGGGGGGGGGGGCAAACCATTGCAGCAGATGCAGATCTTGAAACGATGCCACTATATGTGCGAGCAGGTTCTATAGTTCCGATTGGGCCTACTATTCAGTATACATCTGAAGGTACAAGCCTTCCTGTTGAAATACATGTTTATAAAGGGAACGATGGAAGCTTCTTGTGGTATGACGATGAAGGAGATAACTATAATTATGAAAAAGGTGCATATTCCACTATATCTCTTCATTGGGAGGACGAAAATAATCATCTTGTCATAGAAGCTCGTCAAGGTACTTATCCTAGTATGAAAACGTCGACTGAATTAGTACTGACGATTATTAGCGGAGAGGGAGAGAATGTGGCTCAGAAGGAAATAACGTACTGGTGAGCAGATAAGCGTTAATTTTTAATGTGACAGTTTTCCAAAGTAATAAATTTCAGTTGCCTGTACATGAAGGCAATTGAAATTTATTGTGTAGGAGTTTATACAAGATTTTTGATTGAAGAGCTTCTTTTTCTATTTAGGAGCAAAAAATAAGCATATTTCCATGTTGTAACCGGTGAAAAAGAACGCTATGCTAAAAGATATTGAAAAAGAGATTTCTATCTGAACCGATAGATAGGAATCCTGTATAGAATTTGTAATTTCACTGCAAATATATGAAATCGCTTCCATTTATATCATGTAAACTGAATATTCTATCACAGTGAAATCTGCTGTAATTAGTACCAGTTCAAGAATCGAACACAAGCAAAGAAGTTAAGTGGATAATAAAACTGATGCTAACTCTCGCTGAATGAAGTCTCACTTTATGTTAAGTATCAAAGAAAACTTGAACTAAATACATACCTTAAATAAATTAGCGATAAATGCCTATTGATCAGGATTAACTTTTCCAATAGATGAAAGTTAGAAGTTCGGTAATACTTTAAAATGAATTTCTTTGAGGAGGTACCATTATGGAACGCCTAGAATCCTCCAAAATATTTAGGAGATTTTTAATTTCATATCTTGTGATTTTAATAATTCCAATGGTTGCAGGTTTTATATCTTATCAGGTTTCTATAAATACAGCTGAAAAGTATGCAACTATTAATAGTCGACAGGTTCTAAATCAAAGTAAAAAAATATTAGAGCATAGTATAGACGAAATAGATCGTTTTGTTCTGCAATTGTCTTTAGATAGAGATTTGAACACTTTACTGAATAAAGATGCTTCTGAAAAAAGAAGAATCGTATCTACTCTTAAACAGTTGGATACTAAACTTTCCTCTTATGCTACAACTAATGAGACTTTAGAAGATTTATATATTTATCTGAAAAATCCAGACTTAATTGTAACACCAGGGTCTGTGTATTACCGTCCCTATCATTTTTATGCAAATGACCATTATGCGGATATGACGATGACGGAATGGGAAAAAACAATACTAAATAATGAGAGACAAATTATTCCTAGTAAATTATATATGCAAGGTGAATCGTCTTCAAATGTGATCACATATATTCAACCACTTCCAATGAGTGATGTGTCAGATCATAAAGGTTCGATTATTATACCAATCCAAAATCAACTGTTGAATACGTTGATTGAAGGCGTAGAGCAACAGTTTAATGGATGGGCATTTATTTTAGATGAAAATCATCAACTCATAACGGCAACCGGAATTGACAAGGAAAGAATTGCTCCACTAAAAGAGAAGGTAATCAACAACGACGGCACGATCAATTTAGAAAATAAGACAATGCTGATTACCGAGAAATCCGAAAAAAATGATTGGTTATATGTTGCAGGAATTCCACAAAAAGCATTAATTCAAGAAGCTGCTCCGATAAAGTATATTACCTGGACAGTTACGGGTATAACTTTTATTATTGGCTTGTTTATAGCCTTGTTTTTTGCTTATAGAAACAGTCGTCCGATAAATAATATCATTAAAACATTGAAAGATTATGCGGATCCAGATGCTAAAAATGAATATGATTTTTTGCATGGAAATATTTCGAAGCTGATTTCTACGAATACAGATTTACAAATGCAATTAACAGAGCAAAAACCTCTATTGAAGGATGCCTTTCTTAAGCAGTTATTGTCTGGAGAGGTGACGGAAAGAAATAGCAAACTTCATGAATTTGCAGAACAAGCAGATGTGAATTTATCTTGCAATCATGGTTATGTGTCTATATTGAAAGTAGAGGGTTATGAAGACATGTCAAGTAGCGAAATTTACCAGGAATTAAATACAATCCGCATATTTATAAAGCAAGAATCAATGAAAATATTTGATAATTTTTATGCGACCACTATTCATTCTGATAAGTTAGTTTACCTATTTTTAGATCAAGAAGACGATAAAGTCTTAAAAGAAGAGATCGAAAAAATGTTTACCTCCTTACAAAACCTATTTCAAGAGGAGTATCGGGTGTTATTAAAAATTGGTCTCGGCCATCCTTTTGATTCATTATCAGATATTAGTCGATCATATAATGAGGCAAAGCAAGCGATAGATTTTGCAAGTTTTTCTAATGAAAAGCAAGGCATGTATTGGTACGATACAGTGATGAAAGAAACGGCAGTATTCCATTATCCATTAGAGTATGAATTTCGATTATTAAAAAGTTTGAGAGAAGGTGAAACTTTAGAAGCAGAGCAAATTGTACATGATCTTCTAGAAGAAAACATGGACAATAGAAGCTTATCAGCTGATATGCATGAACAGTTTATCTATGAGTTAAAAGGTACCTTTTATAAAGCATTGGATCAATATGTTTTTCGCAATGATGAAACCGCTGAAACTTTGCGACAAAAGTTAAAGTCAATATCTATTGATGAAGGAATGCAAAGAATTGAAGGAAGATTATTGGAAGTTCTGCAACTTTATTGTGAATTTGTTAATAAAAACCGAAAGCAATCAAACCATTCTATTGTGAAAGCTATAAAAGACTATGTGCTCGAAAACTTCTCTTGTACAGATTTAACGATTTATACGATTTCAGAGCATCTTTCACGTCCAGAAAAGTATATTTCGCAAATATTTAAAGAGGAAACGGGAGAATACTTGTATGAATATTTAGAAAAAATAAGAATGGAAGAAGCGATGACGTTGTTAACTAATTCATCGAAAACGATCAATGAAATTGCAGAACTAGTGGGGTATAATAGTGCTCATTCATTTAGACGAGCTTTTAAGCGAGTACACAATATGACACCTAATCAATTTAGAAAAACAAGTGAATAAAGAGGAAAGTACGACATTACTGTGAGGTAATTATGAGATTTTATATGTGCTTTGCAATCGCTTCGGATAAAAACATCCCGCTGGAATAAAAGCCGACGCCTGTGCTTTTTAATGCTTTACAACTAAAGCAAGAATAATCATGTTGGCGAATTTACTATTTCCCATCAATTAATCATTATATTTCTTATCAATGTTATCAATATAAGCTGATTTATTGTCTAATTGGAACAATCCAAAATATTAGCATTTGCAATAGTTGTAGAGTCCCACTAAGCGTAGGCGGCCACTTCCACTCCAATGGGACTCGTTTTTTCTGAAGATCCACTTTTCCATGCGGTTTTTGCTTGGAAAAGTTAGCTGAAGAGAAAACCCCATGGAAAGGGAAGTGGGCAAGCCGAAGCGGTTTTTACGCACACAAATAATTTCATAATTACCAACTAGATTTGTGTCGAATAACCCTTCTAATACGCATAAAAATCCAAACGATTTGAAATAGTTTATCGAATCGTTTGGATTTTTTTAATTAAAGAATTCTTTTATCCCAGCTTCTTTTTATGGCTTCTTTAGTTCAAAATTATATAGGGTAAAAGGTTGTTAAAAATAATCTGCCGAAACGGGTATATACAGCGTTTCTAGTAGCGTTTCGCAAAATGCACCCTCCATCTTGATATGTACTATCCTCGTTAAAAGACCAAATAATCGGTATTGTACCCATTAAATTAAGTTGTCTGTATGCTGGTTTATAAAATCATGATAAATTCTTTGTAAGCGTTTCCTGTTGAGGAGAAATTTATAGAAGGGGGTAAAAATGAAATGGATCATTCAATTGATCAATCTAAAGAAATAAAGAAAATAACACAATGGCATCTTGCCAAAAGAAGTTTTCAAAGACATTGGCAACTATATATTCTTATGATATTGCCAGTTTTGTATTTCATTATTTTTAAATATGTACCTATGTTGGGCGCAGTCATTGCATTTAAAGATTACAATGTGGTCCAAGGTATCATAGAGAGTCCGTGGGTAGGTTGGAAGCATTTTGAGAATTTCTTTAACAACCCAGTTGCATGGGATCTGATAAAAAACACCTTATTTCTAAGTCTTTATCAGTTGGCAGTAACATTTCCGCTTCCAATACTATTGGCATTGGCTTTGAATGAAATAAGGGATGGTATTTTTAAACGATCTGTACAAATGTTTACATATGCACCGTACTTTATTTCTACAGTCGTTATTGTCTCAATGATTATCTTGATGCTCTCTCCAAGGAGTGGAATCGTAAATACATTAATGGAAGCGATAGGACTTGATGCAGTCAATTTCTTAGGTCAAGCAGATATGTTTCGATCTATATTTGTTTGGTCCGATGCATGGCAAATTACCGGCTATTCAGCGATTATTTATTTGGCAGCGCTTGCCGGGGTCGATAAACAGCAATATGAGGCAGCTAAAATTGATGGTGCTACTAGATTACAAAAAATTTGGAATGTTGATATACCAGCAATTATGCCCACGATCGTAATCATTCTCATTTTAAGTGTAGGTAATTTAATGGCGATAGGGTTTGAAAAAGTATATTTATTGCAAAACCCTTTAAATTTGGGAACTTCAGAGATTTTACAGACTTATGTTTACAAAATGGGTATTATTAATGCTGATTTTAGTTTTGCTACAGCTGTAGGACTGTTCAACTCAATCATTAATTTAATTTTATTAATTATCGTCAATGCAATTGCAAAGAAAGTTTCTGGTAACGGATTATGGTAGAAAGGAGTAAAACATTATGAGCAAAAAAAATGGAACTATAAGAGAATCCTATAATGATCGTGTATTTCTAACATTAATCTATATTTTTCTTAGTATTCTAATGATCGTGATACTTTATCCGCTGGTTTATATTGTGAGCGCTTCAATTAGTAGTCCTGAAGCTGTAACTTCTGGGCAGGTCTGGTTATGGCCGGTCGATTTTTCACTTGAGGGATATATAGAAGTATTTAATAATTCAGATGTTATTAGAGGGTTTAGAAATTCTATCCTTTATACGATTGGTTATACATTAATTGCAGTGTTTTTAACAGTAATTTTTGCTTATCCACTTTCTAGAAAAAACTTTTACGGAAAAACCTTCTTTATGATTTTTATATTAGTTACGATGCTTTTTTATGGCGGATTAATTCCAGAATATTTAGTTGTCCAGCAATTAGGAATGCTAGATACTCCGTGGGCAATTCTAATACCGAAGGCGATGGCAGTTTGGCAAATTATTATTGCTAGAACATTTTTCTATACCAGTATTCCAGAAGAGTTGGTGGAAGCAAGTGAAATGGATGGTTGTAGTAGTATAAGGTTTCTTTGGCACGTAGTAATACCATTATCGAAGCCAATCATAGCAGTACTCGCTCTAATGTACGCTGTATTCCAATGGAACAGTTATTTTGATGCGATGATCTTTTTAAGAACTGAAGATCTATTCCCTTTACAGCTTGAATTAAGGGAAATTTTAATCACTCAGTCTGAGTCGGGAGCCAATCAAGACATTGCTGAGCAACAAAAAAGACAGCAATTGGCAAATTTAATGCAGTACTCACTAATTGTTGTCTCAAGTATTCCAGTCTTGATTATTTATCCTTTTGCACAGAAGTACTTCGTTAAAGGCATGCTACTTGGTTCAGTTAAGGGATAATCTGTACTTTAGCTATTTAAGGAGGTGATGAAAGAGTAGATTTTTTGTTATAATATTATTTTTTTAACTATAAGGGAGGAAATTAGAATGAAATGGAAGGGTTATCATACGTGGTTAATTTTTGTATCATTAATTTTAATTCTAAGTGCTTGTAATTCGGATGATGAGGCAAATGAGGAAGAAAATTCGGATGGCGCGACGAACATGTCGGTATTTATTGCGGAAAATGGGGAACAAGAGTTGGAAACAAACTCATTTACAAAATTTGCTGAAGAAGAATTTGATATCAAATTTGATCTTCAAAAAACAGGTTATGATTCCACAGCAGCAAAGGAGAAAAGACAAATTTCTTTGGCGAGTGGGGATTATCCGGAAGTTTTTTTCTTAGTGGATTGGGTAGATAAATTTTCACCTAGTGAAGTTTTAAAATATGGAAAACAAGGTGCTTTGATTCCTCTAAATGATCTAATAGAAGAGCACGCACCAAACATATCTAAAGTTTTGGAAGAGCGTGAAGATTTTAGAAAGATTGCAACATCACCAGATGGAAATATTTATAGTATGCCTGGTTTAGAAGAATGTTTTCATTGTACTTGGCCAAATAAATTGTGGTTAAATACAGAGTGGCTAAATGAATTAGGTTTAGAAGCACCTTCTACACACGAGGAATTAAGAGAAGTATTGACAGCCTTTAAAGAACAGGATCCTAATGGGAATGGTGAGCAGGATGAAATTCCACTAAGTGGTTCCGCTGCTTCGCCTAATCACTCCGTCATTCCTATATTGATGAATGGCTTTATATATGATGATGCCCAAACGAGGCTATTGATAAATAATGGGGAAGTTAGTTTTGTTGCAATTAAACCTGAGTGGAGAGAAGGATTAGAATATATCCATTCGTTATATGAGGAAGGCTTGATTGATTCAGGAGCGTTCACTCAAAATCGAGATGCTTTTATTCAATTAGGTAATAATGCAGATGCCCTCATTTTAGGTGCCGCAGCAGCGCAGCATCCATGGGAATTTATCGATAATGAAAATAATCCTGTCTTTGATGCAATTGAACCATTGCAAGGTCCAAACCATCAATATGCAACCTATAATTATCCAGTGACGAATGGTGGTACATTTGCGATTACTAATAAAGCGAGTGAAGAGGTACAGGTGAAGGCAATTAAACTATTAGATTATATGTTCACTATCGATGGTATGATACGTGCCCACATCGGTGTGGAGGGTGAAGATTGGGTTCAGCCTGAAGAAGGTGATGTAGCAATGAATGAGGAGATGGAACCGAATAGTAAGTTGTTACATCCTGAAGAACCAACAAATAATAATTGGTCTGCGGCAGCTCAATATTATCAACCAAGAGAATTTCGTGATGGTCAAGTACAAGCAGAAGATATCTATTCAGATGAAGGGTCTGAAAGACGCCTTCAAGAAGCTACTTATTTATACGAAGGCAAAGAACCAGAAGAAAAATTCCCATTTTGGGCGGCATGGTATCCAGAAGATGTACAAGATGAATACTCAACTCTAGAAACTAATATTTTGGATAATGTAGAGCAAAGCGCTGTTCAATTTATTACGGGAGAATTAAGTTTAGAAGATGACTGGGATGACTATGTGGCAGGTTTAGAATCTCTCGGTGTCGATAGATATGTTGAAATTAATCAAGACGCATATGATAATTATTCAAATGAAGATTAATTAGTGAAGAAGCTGGCTTAGTTGTCAGCTTCTACTTGTATAAAACAGATTCCGAATCTTCTATGGATATTTACTTTATTGGTGTGAAGAGAAATGGATTTACCATCAGCCTAAATTCCACCACGTATAACAAAATAATCTAGCAAATGACAAAAAAGTGAAGATGATGGCACTCCCATGAAAGTGTATACATGATAAATTAAATACATCTTAAAGTTATAAACCTTAAAAACAGAATGAAAGCGGATCAAAAAAGGTTATAACTTAGCTAAAAAGAAAACAATATCAAATTTATCATAATGGGGGATTTATCATGAGAAAGAAACATTCACTTTGGTATGTCATTTTAATTGCAGCATCTGCCGGTATGGCTGGTCTTTTATACGGTTTTGATACCGCTGTTATTTCAGGTGCAATCGGATATTTGCAGGAAATATATAATTTAAGTCCAGCGATGGAAGGTTGGGTTATCTCATGTGTCATGATTGGTGGTGTCACAGGGGTTGCATTATCCGGATTTTTAAGTGATCGTTGGGGACGTAAGAAGTTATTGATGATGTCTGCTATCTTTTTCATCATTTCAGCATTAGGCTCTGCTTTTGCGATTGATGTAACCACATTAGTATTAGCACGAATTTTAGGTGGTCTTGGGATTGGTTTTGCTTCCGCTTTATCTGTTACCTACATCAGTGAGTGTGCTCCACCAGCAATTCGTGGACGTTTAGGCTCGTTATATCAGTTGTTCACGATCTTCGGTATTTGTGCTACTTTTTATATTAATTACTTTGTAGCAAATAGTGGTACTCATGAGTGGGGATTAGAGCTTGGCTGGCGCTGGATGTTAGGTTATGGAACAATTCCGGGAATTATTTTCTTGTTCCTTTTATTCTTTATTCCAGAGAGTCCGAGATTTCTAATTCAAAAAGGAAAAGACAAAGAGGCATTTCATATTTTAAAACGAATTAATGGTGAAGAAGTTGCGAAGAAAGAAGCAAAAGAAATCAAAGCTTCTATCGAAGTAGAACAAAGTAGTTCTGTAAAAGAACTCGTAAAGCCTGGCTTAAGAATGGCTATGGGTGTTGGTATCTTCCTTGCACTATTTAATCAGGTCATCGGAATGAACGCAGTAACCTATTATGGTCCGGATATTTTCCGTAGTGTAGGTTTTGAGAACAATACAGAGTTTCTAGCGACGAGTATTATTGGTAGTGTACAAGTTGTATTTACAATTTTAGCGATCTTTTTAATAGATAAGCTTGGCAGAAAGAAATTGATGGCAATTGGTTCTAGTTTAATGGCGCTCTTTATGCTTTTAATCGGAAGTGTATTCTACTTTGAACCAGCAAGTTCAGGCGTATTATTGATTATTTTAATTGCAGGTTTCACAGCTTCCTTCTGTGTGTCCATGGGACCTATTCCGTGGATTATGATTCCGGAGATTTTCCCGAATCACTTACGTGCAAAAGCAGTAGGGATTGCAACCATCTTCTTATGGGGAGCTAATTGGGCAATCGGTCAATTTACACCAGTGCTCATCAACAACATGGGTAGTTCATTCACATTCTGGATGTTCGCTGTCATTAACGTTATCTGCTTCATCTTCGTAATGACAATCGTTCCAGAAACAAAGAACAAAACTCTAGAAGAGATCGGTCAACTATGGAAATCAAACAAACAAGTGGAAAAAGAAGAAAAAGTCCAAGAAGAAATGGCCTAGTTTACCAAGAGACTATGAGAAGCAAGCTGACTAGAGGTTTATCAAATGCCTCAGGTCAGCTTTTTTTACAAGGTAGAAAGTATAAAATTGAACACAAAATACAATTACTGCGAAGTAACTCTCATGAGGATTTGCTTTCTTCCATTCTGAATATTGATGAGTGTTGTTATGCGCTCCGGCAGAATACGGCGCTTTCCATGGGCGCGGCCTCAGCTAACTTGGTAAATAAAAGCACTTTACCAAGTGGATCTTCGACTCGCGCTTTTTCCACAGGAGTCTCCGTATTCTGCCTGCGCTAATAATGATTCTCTAATTATTGTAAGAACAAAACCGATGGAATTACATTCTAGGGGCTTCCTCTTACTTAACCAGTAAGCTACTCTATGCTGCTGAAAAATGCAACACTCCTGTGGGAAAGGAACAGTCTGAAGACCCCCGCAGGCAGTGAGGTTCTGCCGAGGAGGCTGAAGCGTTCCCTACGGCATAGAAAACACTACGAAAGCGATCTTGCTTGAGTAGATGTTGCACTTGTGCTCTTGAGTGAAAGGGAGTATTTTTCCGCAGCGACGATTAAGCACTCATCTATAACCAGAAGGGAAGAAAGCTTCATTCCAAAAAATTTTCATTAGTTCGCAGTTTTTATCTATTTCGATTCAGATAATCTGAGGGTTTTGCCTGGTTTTCTTATGAATTGGGCGTCAATTGGTTTGTCTGCGATTATGATGAACAATAAGCGGTTGATTAGGATTACATCAATCGATGGGTACTTTCTTTCCTGCAATTTTTATATTCATACGGGGGCAGGTTTCCTTATACCATTGCCAGCAAAGTATAACAATGATCATCATATCGACAAGATCTCCTCCGTAATACATTAACATACTGCCTATTTCCCCTTGACGGTAGGACACCCCGGCTGGAGGATTTGCGTAAAGATATTTAGCTAAAATACCATGACCAGCTAACGCTAGCACTATCATAACCGAACGATAGAGATAGCTCCTGCGATGTGGAGTTGGTTCGATATAAATAAATGATAGGGTGAATACATAGCCAGCCAAAAATATATGAAGATGTATGACTACATACAGTATTACGTTCTCATGCATTGTCGTGAATAAATTGGTTGTGTATAAAAGCCATAATCCACCAATATTGAGAATCGAAGCAATGACAGGATCGGAGATGATCCGAATAAATCTACTTCTTAACCAGTTAGTTAGGAGCTTCGCATGTTGGACAGATAGCGCTCGAAGGATAAGCGTAATAGGTGCTGCTAGAACCATAAGTAAAGGAGCCAACATTCCGAGAAATAAGTGGATTAACATATGAGCGCTGAAATCGATGTGGGCACGCACTGCTAATGGGCCAACAACTGCAATTATTGCGAAGGTGCTACCGGTAATCCAACATAAAGTCCGATAGACAGTCCAGGGCCTTTGCTTCCTGTGAGATATAACGATTGCCAGAAAATAAATAATCAATCCTATTAGAAAAGGGAAAAGAAGAATAATCTGTGCAATTACATTGACTATTTCATGCTGAATATGTTTATGCATGTTTATCTCCTCGTTTTCTAATCATGATAATGCCCATTACAACCATCAGAATAGCAATAATGTTCCATATCACATCATAAACAATAACGTTGTCCACATACCTAATTTGATGAATGCGCATCAACTTGTGCTGAATAGTCCCGTCGTATAATTGAAATGTTCCACCACCTAATAAAACACCACCCCACCATTTAGTAACTATCCATTCCTTACGACGGCGCAGATCTGCAAACAAAAATAAACCAGCAATGGTTGCAAACCAGCTAAAAGCATGGAATAAACCGTCAGATATTAAACCAATATTTGTGGTGGATTTATCATAAAAATGATGCCAGTGTAACAGCTGGTGAAAGAGTGTTTCATCAAGAAAAGCAACAAGACCAAGTCCAAACAATATACCGGACCACAAATTACGCTGCAAATAGTTAGCATGGTTGTTGGTATTAGTATTTGCTTTATCCATGAAAATCCCCTTTCAAATAGTAACTTATTACTTTGGTTATCAGCTTATCCTCAACCAACACAATATAATCATCTTATCATGTAAATCATTTATAAATAAAAATGGTCTTGACTGGATACAGAAAATTGTTATACTGTATATATTGATATAAACACTATAACAATCTGAGGTGAAAAAATGGAATTTATGGAATTGATTTGGGCGTATATGTTGGTTTTTTTATTGGCTGCGGTACCTTTTGTTGAGGCTATTTATCTTACACCAATAGCGGTGGTGGCAGGGTTATCACCAGTACCGACCTTTATATTGGCTGTATTGGGGAATCTTTTGACCGTTTATTTTGTTATTTTATTTATTAACAAAATAAAACAGTGGAGAAAGAAAAAGAATCAACCCTCTAATAAAAAAGCTACGAGAGCTGAAAACATTTGGAAAAAGTATGGACTTCCAGGTCTAACACTAATCGGTCCATTCTTGATTGGTAGTCATCTTAGTGCATTTTTAAGTTTGGTTTTTGGAGGAACTAAGAGACAAGTAACAGTTTGGATGACGATAAGTATTGTTGGTTGGAGTTTACTATTGGGAATACTTGCAGCATTAGGGTTTGAATTTATGGATGTGGAAAATCCCTTTATCGAACAATTCTTCACAAAACAATAGGTAAAGGAGGAGAATGATATGTGGAAAGAATCTTGGTGGATAACGAAGAAAGAACTAAAGATGCAGATTCCTGGTATTATCATAACCTTACTCGTAACCATTTTTATTGCGATTATAGCTGTACCGACTCTTTATACATTTGTTCTCAACATATTTGATAATCCTAAATTATATGCAAATCGTATCGTCTTTGAAGGGAAAACATTATATGTAGATAGTTTTATTTTAGATGTCATATTTTTAGGTCTCACACCATCCTTTTCAGCATTGTTTATGTGGGGACCTTATATAAGTCTCCGAGCAATTAAGGAGGACCCATTTGGAAAAAGGTTAGCAGTCTATCGTACGTTGCCGGTTTCAACTAATGTACTGACAGCTAGTCGAGTATTATTTATGTTAATTATCTTTGTATTTTTGTCAGCTGCTTTTTATTTAACTATTTTTCTAAGTGTACCAGATGACTTTTTTAGTTATTTTGAATCTCCACATTTTTTATCCTTCATTTTATTTTGGGTCGGCTATGCGTTAGCGTTAGGGAGTTTGAATACGTTTATTGAATCAGGTACAAATGGAAAAGTGTTATATATCTTTCTCTTTACCATAACGGTGTGCTTATTAATTATTCTATTGCTTGTCTATCAAATCTGGGAAGTAGGTATTGTAGAAACTACTATTATACTTATTTCAAAATCCCCTGTTATCCCGGTGATAGCTTCCCTCGTATGTGGTATCTTGGGAGTTATTACTATGGCAAAGTTATTAAACAAGCGACTCCTTGATAGAGATTATTTGTAGATGGAAGGTGAAACAGAATGAAGCTACCGATAGTAGTATCAGATGATAGTAAGGAACCCATTTACTATCAAATGGAACTACAAATTAAAAGATTAATCGTAAGTGGCCAACTGCAAGCGGGTACAGCACTTCCTTCCATTCGGGCTTTATCCCATGATCTATCTTGTAGTGTCATTACGACAAGAAGAGCATATCAAAATCTCGAGAATAATGGCTATATTGAAACGGTGCAAGGAAAAGGAACCTTCGTAAGGGCCTTAGAATCGAGTGCCCAAAAACAAATAAGAGAAGAAGTCGTATATTCAACTTTTAAAAAAGCGATAGAAGAAAGTAAGTTAATGGGTTATTCACTCCAAGAGTTAAAAGAGATCAGTGATAAAGTATTTGATGATCTTGAGAGAGGGGGAGATCGTTCATGAAATCTGCAGTTGAGATTCAATCACTAGTAAAAACATATAACAATTTTAAACTGGGTCCGCTTGATCTTACAGTGGAGGAGGGTATGGTTGTAGCATTACTAGGATCGAATGGTTCAGGGAAAAGCACATTATTGCAAACGATCATGAAGTTAAAAAATCATGATTACGGAAACGTCAAAGTTTTAGGAATGGACATCAATGAGCATGAAGTTCAAGTTAAAGAACGGATTGGTTATGCAGGTGGCGGACTGTATGGAGCTTTTAATCAATTAACAGTTGATGGGCTTGCTGAACTTGTGGGGCATTGGTACACCAATTGGGATCAAGCATATTATGAGAGATTGATCAATAGATATGACATTAATCGGAAAGAGAAATTCGCTCATTGTTCAATGGGTACAAAGAAAAAAGTTGAATTTATTTTAGCAATGGCCCATCATCCCAAGCTACTGTTGTTAGATGAACCGACAGCTAATGTAGATATGATCTCGCAACAACGAATGCGAGAAGATTTATCATTATTTATGGCGGATGACCAACACACCATTGTAATGGCTACTCATCTGCAGGAAGAAGTCAAACAATTATGCGATTATATCTGCTTGTTAGACAATGGTCAAATAAAGGATATGTTTGAAAAGGATGAGGTACAATATCGCTGGGCAAGAATATGGTTATCTCATTTTCCTGATCTTTTAAAAGATGATGGGAGAGTGTGGCAAATAGAAGAAAGTCCAGTTCAAATTGTAACGAATCAACTTTCAGAACTTGAAAAAGAGTTGCAACAACAACAAATTGAGATTATCCACGTAAAACATTTGGATCTACATGAGATCATGGAATATATCTTACAATTATAATCCATCTCCTGGGAAATTCTCAGGAGATTTTACTTGCTAAAAAAATTGAAAGCATATATACTATAACTATAATGTATAACAAGATACTAATTCTTGTTATTTTTATAGCTTAGTAACTTGTATTGCAAGGTAGGTGAATTTATGGCTGTAAGGAGTCAGTTACTAAAGGGAATACTGGAAGGATGCATTTTAGCTATTATTTCCAGGGAAACAGTGTATGGATATGAATTAGCAATGAAGCTTCAAAATCAAGGTTTGGATGTCAGTGAAGGTTCGATTTATCCGATTTTATTACGGCTACAAAAGGAAAAATTAATTCAAGGTGAAATGAGAAAATCACCAAGTGGGCCGAATCGGAAATATTACACATTAACAGATGCAGGAGAAGTGTCTTTACTCATTTTTCAAGAGAATTGGGAAAATGTGAAGAAGCCAGTTGATCAATTATTAAGAGGTAAGGAGGAGCTATAAATGCAAGGCTTAATTGCAGAGAATAATGAAAAAAGAAAGCTGTTGAACAAAGAAAATAAGAAAATTTATGAAGATATGCTGATGTATGTTCGTTTGTCATATAACAAGTCAGAGGCTGAAACAGAAGAAGTATTAATGGAATTACTAGATCATCTGTTAATATTACAGCACGAAGGAAGGGAAGCTTCTGAGTTATTTGGAACAGATCCAAAAAAGTATGCAGATGAAATAGTTGGTGAGCTGCCACAAACCATTACGAAAAAAGTATTGATGCTATTTTTTATGGGGGTATTTTATTTTCTGGGCGTCGCAGCGTTTATTAATGGTTTAGTTAGTACAATCCTTTATTTTGGATTTGGCCAATTAGAATCTATTAAAACGTATTATATTGGAAGCTTGTCCATTAATACGCTATTATCATTGGGCATTGCTTTTCTTGTTGTTTATTCTGTTATCCGATATTTCAGATGGTCTTGTTTTAAGAATATATCTAAAATTTTCGAACTCTTGTTTACTGGAGTAATTTTTGGTGCCTTGCCATTTGGTATTTTTCTAGCATTATTCTACTTTATGCCACCTTTTGGGCCGTCCATAACAATCGAGGTTTATTGGCTTATCATAATAGGTATTTGCTTCTATGTATTAGGAAGTGTTTTTAAAAGGAAAGCTTAAAAAGCAAAACACCTAGAGATATAGAAAATCTCTAGGTGTTTGTTGATCTATCAGTCGGGGATGTAGATGCCCCTGATCAAAGTCTCACTTTATCTGCCTATAAATTGTTGTGTCCAATGATTACCTTGTTCTACATATCCAACGCCGATATGAGTAAAGTTTTCATTTAAAATATTTGCTCTGTGACCTTCACTATTCATCCAAGCATTTACTACTTCTTCTGGTGTTTGTTGACCTTTTGCAATATTTTCACCAGCAGTTCGGTAGTCGATACCTGCTTGTTGGATCATGTCAAAAGGAGATCCGTGTGTTGGACTGTTATGGCTGAAGTAACCATTTGCCGCCATGTCTTCTGATTTTTGTTTAGCTACTTTGCTTAACTCTTCATCGATTTCCAAAGCTGGCAATCCTTGTTTTTGACGCTCTTCATTTGTTAAAGCAACAACTTCTTGTTCAAATTCGCTAATATCAGCGTTTTGATTATTTTCTGTTGTTTGTTCTTGCTCTTCTGTATTTTCTTGAGTATTATCTTCGTTAGCAGGTGCTTCTTGTTGTGCTTCTTCATTCTCAGCCGGTACTTCTACTGGTTCTTCATTTTCATTATTATTTTCTGGTTGATCTTTTTCATTAGTTTGTGTTTCTTCTGGTTGTGGTTCAGCAGGTGTTTGCTCTTTTTCTGCTTCGTTTTCGTTCTCGTTCTGATCTGGCTGTTTCTCTACTTCAACATTGAAATTACCAAAGCATTTATCTATTAGCTCTTGCATAGTAGATTCAGAGAATTTCTCTGCTGAAACAAATTCAACACTATTACTTTGTACATGTTGTTTTGCAGATAGTGTTGTATTAGATGAAAACCCTGTTGTCATTACTAGCGCTCCAATTAATAGAAGCGTCATTGATAGTTTCTTTATCATAAAGTAATCCACTCCTTGTTGTTTTGTTTTACGTTGTTATCATAGCATGGGATTTTTGTAATAATAACGGATTATTATACCAATTAAATCGAGAGAAATTTAAATCTGCGCATCAAGCACTTTTATTAAAAAGGAGATAAGAAAAAATTAGCAATAATAGAAAAAAATAATCGAAATATGCACTTGACAAGTTTACGGAGCGCGACTATTATGACATTTTGTTACTGGTTTATTGCATATATGACAAACTTCGAAAAATTAAAAGAGTGGTCATAAGAATATGGAGTGGGATTTTCAAAAGAAAGGAAACTGCAAACAAAATTCGTTTACATATCATACATATTTCTTGTATAATGAAAGTAGAATATGGAGTGAGTGCGAGGAATAATCCTCACACTCGTGTGGCTTTTAATCGGATCGTCGCTTGGCAGAGCGGTGATCCTTTTTCTTATGCCTTTTCAAGTTCATGATCGCCGTTGTTAAATTTACACAAGCAACCACGATACTAACAGCTAATGCAATAATGGTTAGCACCACTTCCATATTCCACACCCCCTTTCTGTGGAGAGGGTTGTCTATAGTATACCACAAAATCGAACATACGTTCTAGTAATAACTAAAAAAATTGGACTTTTCGTAGAGAAAAGTCCTTTTTACCTATAAATTATTAATAAATAATCGAACAATATCTGTTCCTGCAATAATTGTACCCAGTGTACTGCCAAGGTTGGCGAACACAATAATTAGCAGAATTCTGGTGACTTTATTGTGCCAAAATCCTTTTATGGTATGAACATCATCTGCTAAAGCTTCAAAGTCAGAAACATGAGGTTTTTTCACTAAAGCTTGAACAAAACCTGCAAACCAACCGGCAGCTATCAATGGATTTAGTGATGTAATCGGTGCTGCGACTAATGCAGTTAAAATCGTCAAAGGATGACCTAAGGCTAATGCTACACCCAAAGCGGAAAAGCCTCCATTCCAAATTAACCAGCTCATTACTTGCTGCCAGCCTGCTACAGGATTAGACCAAAATGTATAAGCGATCAACGCAATAATAACTAAGGGGATCGACCATCCAATAATTTTGGGTGCTTTCGATTTTGGAGGTAGGTTCGTTAACTTTTTCAGATCCTGCTCTTTGTGAATTTCCTTCGTAATACCAGGAACATGGGCAGCACCTAGTACCGCCACAATTTTCTCACCCGGTGCTTTTTTAATTTTCTGTGCTAAATATTGATCCCGTTCGTCAATTAATGGTTTTTTTAGGCGTGGGAAAGCTTCCGAAAATTCGCTCAATACACTGTCAATCGAGTCTTGCGTTTTCATTTTTTCAAGTTCTTCCTCTGAGATTGATTCTCTAGAGAAGACACCGCCTAATACTTGTGTCAACAGTAGCATTTTCCCTTTAATGCCTATACTTCGCCATATGCGTGCAAACGTGATTTGGATATTTCGGTCTGCTAACACCAATTCTGCACCTATTTCATCGGCGGATTCAATTCCTTGAATCATCTCTTGGCCTGGCTTAATACCGAATTGTTTCGCCATCCGTTTCTGAAAAGAGGAGATAGCAAGGTTCATAAGTAATAAAGTAGCTTTCTTCTCTTTAATCACTTGGAATATATCCATATCACGCCAACTATTACCCTTGACTATCGATTCATAACGTTGTTTATCCAATTCCACACATATTGAATCAGGTTGCTCTTGTTCAATCACTTGTTTAACCTGCTCCGCGCTTTGCTTTGATACGTGAGCAGTTCCAATCAATATGTATTCTTTCCCATCTAATTCAATTCTCGTAATATTTTCATTTTGATCCGACATGCACGATTCCTACCTTTTATAAAGTGAGACTTCCCTCAGTGAGGGTTTTACGGACGATTAATACCGTGATAAAGTAACTACTAAACGACTATTTCTAGTATAGCGGATTATCAGCAAAAAACATACTAACAGTGCTGATAATTTTAAAAGCTTTGTTTATTTTCTTCTATAATATATCTTTGAGTGTTTGTTCTATTGTCGGAAAACGAAAGGTGTAACCGGCGTCAAGCAATCTTTTAGGTATTACCCATCTGCTTTTTAATATCAATTCGGTTTCGGTGCGTAAAAAGAGAGCTCCTAACTCTAATAATGGAGCAGGTGCTGGTAAACCAAGTGGACGGTTCAACTGCTCACGTATTGCTTTCATTAAGTGATGGTTTGGAATGGGATTTGGAGAGGAGCAATTAAATACGCCTTCCATATCTTTGTGCTCATTTAAAAATAATATGATTTGAAATAAATCTTCGACATGAATCCAGCTAAACATTTGCTTTCCATTACCTTGAACTCCGCCTAATCCAAATTTCACCAGGTTCTTGTATGGTGTCATAACACCACCATCAGGGCCGAGTACAATTGCGATACGTAATGCTACTTGGCGGGTCTTTGGTACAGTACATTGGAAAAAGGCATTTTCCCATTTTGTTGCGACATCCACGGAGAATCCCTTTCCTATTTCACCTTCTGATTCTGTCATCGGTCGATCCTCTGCATGCCTGTAAATTGTTGCTGTACTAGCATTCACCCAAAGTTTTGGCGGATTTTCACAAGCTGCTACGACATCTCCTAACAATTTTGTAGTACCTGTTCGGGATTGAAGAATTTCTTTCTTGTTCTGTTCATGATAACGGCAATTAACGGATTTACCTGCTAAATTAATCACCATCTCAGCATTTTCTAATGCATTAACCATTCTTTCATGATCATCCCATGTAATGGCTGGTGCCTTTCTTGCGATCACGATTACCTCATAACCGAGTGCTTCGAACTTTTGTTTCAAATAATTGCCGATAAATCCTGTACCACCTGCAAGCACTACTTTATTTGTCATCCAATTCCTCCTATTCACTCGTTTTCACTATCATATCAAATAGATCATCATTATAAAATTTTTCTGACAATTGTTCATTGTTTTGTTATAATTAACAGTTAAATAGGTAAGGAGCATGAAATTAGATGATATGTATATGATAGAGATAAATCTGAGTATTCTCTTTTACAGGAGCGGATTTAGAGATTAAACTAGGGATAAAGGAAAAAGTGCTCATTAAATAGAAGAATTTACGGATTTTATATTTCTGCATATAAGAGTGAATGATTGAACATACTTTGGGAGCAAGAGTAACAGAATTTGGAGGAGAACAACGATGACGTATGAAGACGATAGCTTAATGCTACACACCGACCTATATCAAGTCAATATGGCAGAAACCTACTGGCGTGATGGGAAAGCAAACCAAAAGGCGGTATTCGAATTATATTTTCGCAAGCTTCCTTTTGATAATGGCTATGCTGTTTTTGCCGGGTTAGATCGTGTATTAGATTTTATTGAGAATTTCGGTTTTACAGAAAGTGATTTAACCTACTTAAAAGAAATTGGTGGATATGAAGAGGATTTTCTCGATTATTTACGAAATTTAAAGTTTTCAGGTACGATTCGATCGATGAAAGAGGGGGAAGTTGTTTTTGCCAATGAACCATTGCTGCGGATTGAAGCACCACTGGCAGAGGCACAGTTAATTGAAACCCCTTTGCTTAACATTGTGAATTACCAAACATTAATAGCCACAAAAGCTGCCCGTATTAAACATGTTGTCGGAAATAATACTGTGATGGAGTTTGGTACTAGACGTGCGCATGAGATGGATGCAGCGATTTGGGGAACAAGGGCTGCGTATATCGGTGGTTTTTCTGCCACAAGTAATGTTCGAGCTGGAAAACTTTTTGGAATTCCAATCGCCGGAACCCATGCACATGCAATGGTGCAAGCTTATCGAGATGATTATACTGCATTTAAAAAATACGCCAGCACACATAAAAACTGTGTTTTTCTCGTTGATACGTATGATACATTACGGTCTGGTGTCCCGAACGCCATCCGTGTTGCAAAGGAATTTGGAGACACTATAAATTTTCAAGGTATTCGTTTAGATAGTGGTGATATGGCCTATTTATCGAAAAAGGCAAGAAAAATGTTAGATGATGCCGGTTTTCCTGATGCTAAAATTATTGCTTCCAATGATTTAGACGAATATACCATATTAAACCTGCAAGCTCAGGAAGCACAAATCGATATTTATGGTATTGGCACGAAGCTTATTACAGCCTTTGATCAAGCAGCATTAGGTGGTGTGTACAAATTAGTAGCTATTGAGGAAGATGGGGAAATGATTGATACGATTAAGATTTCAGCTAACCCGGAAAAAGTAACAACCCCAGGGAGTAAAAAGGTGTATCGTATCATTAATAATGACAATGGACATTCAGAAGGGGACTATATTGCATTAGAGCATGAGGATCCACATGCAGAAGAACGTTTGAAAATGTTCCATCCGGTGCATACCTATATTAGTAAGTTTGTTACTAATTATATAGCTGTAAACTTGCATGAGGATGTAGTGATAAATGGTGAAATCAATTATCAAAGCCCTTCCTTGGAAGAGATTCAAAATTATACGATTAGCAATATGAAGCTTTTATGGGAAGAGTACAAGCGAACGATGAAACCCGAAGAGTATCCAGTCGATTTAAGTGAAGCGTGCTGGGAGAATAAAATGAATTTAATCCGTGATATTAAAACAAAGGTAAAGCAGAAGGTTGAATAACGGAAAGGGGACATATTCATGCATTCATTACAAAAAGAAATTATGGAAACATTGAAAGTGCAGCCGGAGATTGATCCACAAGAGGAATTTCGTCGTAGTGTCGATTTTGTCAAAGCTTATTTAATGAAACATCCTTTTCTGAAAAGCGCTGTATTAGGGATTTCTGGTGGCCAGGATTCAACGTTAGCAGGATACATCTGCCAAACAGCGATAAATGAGTTGAACGAGGAGCAAGATGAAGAAAAATATGCATTTATTGCAGTCCGTTTACCGTATGGAGAGCAAGCAGATGAAGATGATTGTCTGGTTGCACTTGATTTTATTAAGCCGAGTCGAACTGTCCGAGTAAATATTAAGGATGCTGTTGATGCGAGTGAAGCAGCAGTAGAGAAGGAAATCGGTGATATTAGTGAGTTTGTGAAAGGAAATACCAAGGCTCGTGAGCGCATGAAGGTACAATATGATATTGCTGCCGCATGTAATGGTGTTGTTGTTGGTACAGATCATGCTGCTGAAGCGGTTACTGGTTTCTTTACGAAATATGGTGATGGTGCGGCAGATATTTTACCATTATACCGCTTGAACAAACGTCAGGGGAAATCAATTCTTAAGATGCTAGATTGTCCGGAGCGTCTCTATGAGAAGGCACCTACAGCAGATTTAGAGAGTGACCGCCCGCAATTGCCAGACGAAGAAGCATTAGGTGTGACGTATGATGCAATTGATGACTATTTAGAAGGAAAACAAGTGTCAGATAAAGAAGCGGAAACAATTGAACAGTGGTTCATGAAAACTCGCCATAAGCGAGAAGAGCCTGTTACCGTGTTTGATGACTGGTGGAAAAGGTGATGGCAGTGATGTCATCATCTTTTTTGGTAGATAAAAAAGATGTGCAAAATCCATAGATTATGAAGTGAAGTTACACTTTGTTTTCTTTTGCTACGGAAAAACACTTCCGGCTTTAGCCTCCTCGACAGAGGTTAGCTCACCACGGAGGATTTTCAGCTCGTACTGTGATCAATTTATCAGCGTGATCCACAGGACATGACTGTATTGATCCCATAGGACTCGTATTACCTCAGCTAATATAAAAGACAAATCACGGTCTGATCGAAGAAGATTTGTTGATTATTTGAGTATAAACGACAAATCGTAGCTTGCTCCAAAGAGATTTGTTAATTATATGAGTATAAATGACAAATCGAAGCTTGCTCCAAAGAGATTTGTTGATTAACTGGGTATAATCGACAAATCGTTGCTTGCCCCAAAGAGATTTGTTGATTATCTGAGTATAAATGACAAATCGTTGCTTGCCCCCAAGAGATTTGTTGATTATCTGAGTATAAACGACAAATCGTGACTTGGCCCAAAGAGATTTGTTGATTATCTGGGTATAATCGACAAATCGAAGCTTGATCCAAGATGATTTGTCATTCATGTCGGTTTTAACAAACAATAAATATTGCCTGCTCTAGTTAAAAATCCTATAGGAATGGAAGATTTCCCGAAAGTCCCCTGTTACGCGGAGGCACTAGGATTTTCTAATGAATAGAAAATATCAAAAATACTAAGTATAGAAAAAAGACACCATCCTAACACTCACAAGTTTCTTCATTGATTTTTTTATTTGATTCTGTTATATTTATCTCGAATTCGAAATAATTTCACTTCAATTATAGGAGATGATTATATGAACGGCTTAAAAGGTATTCATCACGTAACAGCCATTACTAGCAGTGCGGAGGAAAATTATAAATTTTTCACGTATGTATTGGGTATGAGATTAATAAAGAAAACTGTTAATCAGGATGACATTCAAACATACCACCTGTTCTTTGCAGATGATAAAGGCAGTCCAGGAACAGATATGACTTTCTTTGATTTTCCTGGAATCCCGAAAGGCTCTCATGGTACGAATGAGATTTGTCGTACTGGCTTTCGTGTTCCGTCAGATGCTGCTCTTGATTACTGGGTAAAGCGGTTTGACCGTTTAGAGGTAAAGCATGATGAAATCAAAGAACAATTTGGTAAGAAGGTATTATCTTTTGTAGACTTTGATGACCAGCAATACCAATTAATTTCTGATGAAAATAATGAGGGAGTTGCTTCTGGTACACCGTGGCAAGATGGCCCTATTCCATTAGAATATGCAATCACCGGATTAGGTCCGATTTTTGTACGTATCCAAGACTATAAATACTTCAAGCAAGTAATGGAAAAAGTATTGATGTTTACTGAAATAGACCATGATGGTTCGTATCACTTATTTGAAGTTGGTGAAGGAGGGAATGGTGCACAAGTAATAGTGGAAGAAAATGTTGTCTTACCTATGGCTCGTCAAGGTTACGGTACTGTACACCATGCCGCTTTCCGGATTGAAGATCTCGAAACACTGCACCAATGGGATGAACATTATCGCCGTTTCGGGCTTCAGACTTCCGGATATGTCGATCGCTTCTTCTTTAAATCATTATATACAAGAGTAGCACCACAGATATTATTTGAATTAGCTACAGATGGTCCAGGGTTTATGGGTGATGAACCATACGAAACATTAGGGGAAAAACTATCTTTACCACCGTTTTTAGAAGATAAACGAGAAAATATAGAAGGAATGGTTCGCCATATAGATACCATCAGAAGTACGAAACATTTTGAGAAAGAATATGAAGATTAAATTGTATGCTAGTAAATATATTTATTTTGAGTCCGGTTTATACGGGGCTCTTTTTTTATGATGATGCTAATTCCACACTGATAGAAGTTTAACTTTTTAGATTATCTATTTCTAAGGAAAGGATACATTTTTTTACATAAGATAAGCAAGTATACAATCATTTTCTATGAATGTTTATATTCTAAAAGTGCTATAAACTATTCGATCTCGTGAAAATCCATAATTTCTTCATAATTAACCAAATATTAACATTGTACTTATATTGTCATAATACTTGTCTGATAGATTTAAATGGAAAGGAATAGAAGGTTTCGTTTGTGAAGTGACGGTCAAAAAATAGGAGGGATAACAATGTTGAAAAAATGGACTTACTTGTTTGTCGCATTTATGTGTCTTTTTGTAGCGTTTGCTCCAACACTTGATGCTGAGGGACCATTAGATCCAGCTCCAGAAATAGCTCCTAATGGTTCAACAAATGGTTTATCTGTCTTGTTTGATAACACACATGCACAGACTGCAGGTGCAGCAGATTGGGTAATTGACGGAGCATTTTCTGATTTTGCTGAAGCAATTGCGGAAGAAGGATATTATGTCCAAGAGTTACGTAAAGAAGGGCGATTTACCTTAAGTGATTTAAATGATTATGATGTGTTTGTCATACCAGAAGCAAATATTCCTTTCTCCGATCAAGAACAAGAGGCAATGGTAGATTATGTGGAGCAAGGTGGGAGTATTTTTTTCATTGCAGACCATTATAATGCTGATCGTAATAAGAACAGATGGGATTCTTCGGAGGCGTTTAATGGATATCGACGTGGTGCATGGTCAGATCCGGCATTAGGTATGAGTCAGGAGGAAGAGGATTCTTTTTATATGCAAGACGTTTCAAGTTCCGATTGGTTAAGTGACCATTTTGGTATGCGGATACGTTACAATGCATTAGGTAATGTTCATTCAGACGTTATCGTTTCACCTTCCCAGTCATTTAATATTACGGATAATGTTAATACGATCACTATGCATGCTGGATCGACAATTGCTATTACGGATCCAGATAAAGCAAAAGGCATTGTATATATAGAGGAAACAAATGAGGCATGGTCCCATGCTGTAGATCAAGGTGTGTATGATGGCGGTGGAATGGACGAAGGGCCCTATGTAGCGATAGGTAAATACAACTTAGGAAAAGTAGCATTGATAGGTGATTCATCACCAGTTGAGGATATTACTCCAAAATATAAAAGGGAAGAAACAGGTGGTACGAAAACAACATATGATGGCTTCTATGATCAAGATAATCATGTACTACTGATTAATTTAATTAATTGGTTAGCTGAACAAGAGGATTACTCATCATTTGATCAGGTAGCAGGTATAGACTTAGATGAGGAAACCTCTTTGTTAAGTATGGAAAACCCAATAAGCTCAACTGAACCGGAATCAGAGCCATGGAGTGAGCCAGCTAGTGATTATAAGTGGTGGAATCGTTCAACTTTTAAAGAGGGTTCCTATGGATATGCGGATAGTGATGATCCAAATGAACCAGTGGATGGAGTCACTGAAAGCTTTGACAATGGGAGTAAAGCTGCTTATGCAGCAGATGATGTAACATTAGCATCAGGTTCATGGCATTTTGATAATGCATTGTTAGGATCTTTATCTTCAGATAAGAAAAACGGAACACAATCTAGTCGTATTCGTGCGAATGGAACAATTTCGATGAATTTTGATGTGAACAGAGCAGAAAGTGTGAAGGTGGAGCATGCCAATTTTGGCAATGACAGTGGAGCAAATTGGAGTTTAGAAAAGTCTACAAATGGAGGAGCAACTTGGACAAGTGTCGCTGGTCCCTATAGTAGTGGAAGTTCATTGGGATCTGAGACGATTCAAGTAAATGAATCAAGTATGGTTAGATTCCGAATTGTTGTAGGCGGAACATCTGGGGAACGTATTAACGTGGATGATTTTACTATAATTGATGAATAGTACAACATCTAATAGCGGCTAGCTTATATAGAGTTAGCGGCTATTTATCACGGTGCTAATCGTCCGTAAAATTCCCACTTTAAGGTTCAAGTAAACCAAAGAAGCTAAGTGTGGGGAATCACGGACGCTAACACCTTGATAAGTTTCACTAACCATGAGTTGGAATCAAAACCCCCATTCATGGAAGAAAGTCTCACTTTATTCTTGTTTTACAAAAAAACATACATTTTTTTACAAGAAATTAACACCATCTTAATGTTGATTTTTTACCATTATAAATGATTCGAATTTTCTAAATATTAGAGAGGGGACAATTATGTTGAAAAAGCTATGGTGTTTATTAGTGATTACATTGATCGCTTTTTTAGTAGCATGTGGTAGCGATGAAGAAGATGAAGATACAACGAATGAAGCGGAAGCTAGTGAAATAGAGGATAATACAGGATCTGAGAGCGAAGAAGCAGAGGAAGAGGCAACACAATCCATCGATACATTATCGATTGGTTTTGTACCTTCACGTGATCCAGAGGAAATTGTAACAGCAACAGAACCTTTGAAAGATTTATTGAAAGAAGAAATGGCTAATTTGGGATATGAAATTGGTGAAGTGGATATTAGTGTTGGTACCAATTATGAGGCAGTAGGTGAAGCACTTTCTGCGGGTACAACGGATATTGGACTTATTCCTGGTGGTACATATGTACTGTATGATGATGGTGCGGAAGTTGTTTTGACGGCAACTCGCGCGGGCTTGAACAATGATTCAGATGATGCGAGCGACTGGAATGAAAATAAACCTACTGAAGCAAGCGATGAACAAGTAACTTACTACCGTGCATTAATGATTGCCGGTCCTTCTGAAAAAGGACAAGAATTAGCGGATAAAGTAAACAGTGGGGAAGAGTTAACAGCTGAAGATGTAGAAAGTGCTAACTGGGCAGTGATGTCATCTTCTTCTCCAGCAGGTTATATTTATCCGGCATTATGGCTAAAAGATAACTTCGATCTTACGATTGCGGACCTGCCTAATAAAGCACAAGTAGATTCATATGGTAGTGCTTTTGCGAGAATGGCGGCAGAACAAATTGATGTGATGGTAACATATGCAGATGCTAGGCGAGATAATGAAGAAGCATGGGAATCAGAGTTCGATAGAGAAGTAAATATATGGGATGAAACAAATGTCATTGGTGTAACTTCTGGTATTTACAATGACACGATCAGTGTAAGTAAAAACTCTGAAAAAATGGATGAGGATTTAAAATCTGCTATTCAACAAGCATTTATGAATATTGCGAAAACAGAAGAAGGAAAAGAAGTTATTTCTATTTACAACCATGAAGGTTATCAGGAAGCAACAGATGCGGACTATGATAAAGAACGTGAAGCACAGGAAATGGTCCAGTCATTGGATTAAAAGGAATTAATGTTCTACCCTTTATAAACAATATTGAAGGAAAAATGAGGACATCATTCTTTGGTGTTCTCATTTTTCACAAGGAAGGCGATAGAAATGATTGAATTTACGAATGTAGATAAAGTATATCCAAACAAGGTAAAAGCATTACAAAATATTAATTTAAAGGTTGAAAAAGGCGAATTTGTGGCGATTATAGGCTTATCAGGTGCAGGGAAGTCAACGCTTATTCGTTGTATTAATAGAATGCATGATATAACGAACGGTTCCTTGATCGTAGATGGCATAGAAGTAAGGAAGTTACGAGGGAAAGAAATTCGCAATTTTCGTAAACGAATTGGTATGATTTTTCAATCCTTCAATTTAGTGACTCGTACTACTGTATTAAAAAACGTATTGGTTTCCTTTGTGCCTCAGCTTCCTTTTTGGCGAAAGCTAACAGGCATTTTTGCAAAAGACCATAAACTAAAAGCGTTGACTGCTTTAGATCAGGTCGGTATTTTAGATAAAGCGTATGTCCGTGTTGATCAACTATCTGGAGGTCAGCAACAACGTGTCGCGTTAGCAAGGACTTTAGCGCAAAACCCGGATGTCCTTCTTGCTGATGAACCGATTGCTTCGTTAGATCCTGTTACATCCAAACAAGTAATGGATGATTTTAAGCATATTAACCAAGAGATGGATATGTCCGTAATTATGAATATTCACCATGTCGAAGTAGCGCTTGAATATGCAGATAGAATTATTGGTGTAAGGGAAGGGCAAATAGTATATGATGGCCCATCCAAAGAGGTGACAGATGAAGTATTAGACCATATTTATAAAGGTGAAATCGACGAAATGCAACAGGAAATACTCGAGGAAGGTGCCTATGTTTGATAAAATTTTTCCGCCAAAGCAAGTTGTATTACCTAATGGTAAGACGGTTTCGGAAAAAAGATCTCGTACACCTTTCTTTTTAATAATTGTTCTTATTGCTACCTATTTATCTATTAGGTTTACTAACTTTGAGTTTAGTGTGCTGGTGAAACGAGGGAATGAGTTTTTTGTTATTGTGGATGAAATGATTCCACCTAAGTGGGAATACCTTCCGAATTTGTGGAAACCTCTGATGGATACGATTAAGATGTCATTACTTGGTTCTGTACTAGGTTCACTTGTTGCTATTCCCGCTGCCTATCTAGCTGCTTCTAATGTCATAAGAAGCAAGACAATCGTTATAATTGCAAGATTATGCTTAAGTGTTTTGCGGACAGTGCCTACTTTAGTGTCGGCTTTAATTGCAACGTTTATTTTTGGATTAGGGACGTTAGCTGGTACGGTTGCGATATTTCTTTTTACATTGGCATATGTAGGTAAACTGTTATATGAACAAATTGAGAATGCGAGTATGGATGCCTTTGAGGCGATGGAATCAATTGGGATGACGAGAATACAGGCATTTCGCTATGCAATCTTTCCTCAAGTATTACCAAACTACTTATCAACTTCCTTATTTTGTTTTGAAGGAAATGTACGTTATGCAGCGATTCTAGGTTATGTCGGTGCTGGTGGTATCGGTTTGCTTTTGAATGAGGGACTTGGCTGGCGAGATTATGCAAGTGTCGGAATGGTATTATTCATGCTTGCTATTACTGTCTTTCTTATTGAAACTGTTAGTGAGTATTTTAGGAAAAAGTTGATATGAAGGGCTTGACTTAAGATGAATGCTATCGAAAAACAATTATATGCTTCACCAAGAAACAATAGCTATATGTACATCATTACCGGTATTTTACTGGTATTATTTATTTGGTCATTATCAGCTGTCCATTTGGAAAATATGGAGGAAAGTGGCTTGGCGATTGCCAAAAGTATTCTTTTCGGGATTGTGACACCGGACTTAGACTTGCTATTGAATTTCACGACGCAGGGTGTCATATATTTGTTAGTAGAAACGATTGCGATTGCCTTTTTAGGTACAATTATAGGTACAATCTTGGCAATTCCGCTCGCCTTTTTATCGGCATCTAATGTTGTACCAAAACCTGTTGCGTTTTTAACGAGGTTATTGCTGATTTTTATTCGTACGATACCTTCGTTGGTTTACGGTTTAATGTTTATTCGTGTAACAGGTCCAGGTCCATTTGCTGGAGTATTGACGGTTGCATTAATTTCTATAGGTATGCTTGCAAAGCTATTTGTTGATGCGATAGAAGATTTAGATACGAGTATCTTTGAATCTATGACATCGATTGGTTGTACCTCATTTGAGAAAATCAGGTATGGTATAATACCACAGCTTTTTGCAATGTTTTTATCAATTGGAATTTACCGGTTTGATATGAATCTGCGTGAGGCTTCTATCCTTGGGTTGGTTGGTGCTGGCGGTATTGGTGCACCTTTAATCTTCGCGATGAATGCGTACAGATGGAATGAGGTTGGTTCGATATTAATTGGACTTGTAGTGTTAATTTTTATCGTGGAGCTTTGGTCTAATCATAGCCGGACTAAATTGATTCGTGGATGAATAAGGTTGTTGGCAAGAAGTGAACGGGAATTCACTCTATCTTCAACTTAAATCCTACAATGAGTTATTCACACACTGTTTACAATTAATTGAATTATGGTAGAATATCCTCATATTAAAAAGCGAAGAAGAGAAGAGTAGGTGTGCTTTAGCATGACAGAGAACTCCGTTAGCTGTGAGGGAGGATGAAGGAGCACATTGAAACAAGACTCGGAGCTGTATGTGGGATATTATCTTTTATAACTATCAAAAAGTATAAATTTTATTGTTGATAGGATAAGAAAACTAGGGCTTTCGCTAATACTTGGCGTTAAGCCAAATGATGATTGATAACGTACCGGTTTCTCCCGTTATAGAGATAGAGTATTTCCTGCATTATATTTTGTAGGCGTACTTGAAAAGGTTTTTGTGGCGACACAAAAATAAACTGAGGTGGCACCGTGAACTTCTAATTCAAGGAGTCCCGCCCTCAAGTCAAAAGACATGGGGGTGGGACTTTTTTTGTATTCTTTTAAACCTTGAACTTAGGAGTTGGTAAAATTGAAAAAGACGATGTGGAGATATCCATTATTACTTCTTTTTGGCATAGGTGTATCGAATGTAGGAGCTTGGATATATTTAATTGCGTTAAATTTGATTGTTTTGGATAGGACTGGATCACCATTGGCAGTCTCTGTTCTTTATATACTTATACCGATTGCCACTTTATGTTCTAATGTTTGGTCGGGAAGTTTGGTTGATAGATTAAATAAAAGGAATCTTATGATATTCTTAGATCTGGTCAGAGCATTATTAATATTTTCACTTCCGTATATGAATTCACTTATTTTAATGTATGTATTAGTTTTTATCATCAATATTGCAAATTCAATATTTGAGCCTGCATCTATGGTCTATATGACAAAGCTTATACCTAAGAAGGATCGTCAAAGGTTTAATGCATTGAGGAATTTCATCAATTCAAGTGGATTTATATTAGGACCTTCAATAGCGGGGATTCTCTTAATGATGGGGTCTCCATATGCAGCTATTCAATTAAATGCACTTGCTTTGTTTATATCTGCAATAATAATTCTCTTACTTCCTAATTTGGAAGTGAGAGAAGAAAATATGATGTCGATGAAAGTCAATATTAGAATAATTAAAGACGATTGGAGAAAGATATTTAGTTTTAGTAGATCAAACAGGCACATTACATTGCTTTATATTCTTTTTAGCGGAATCACTATATTTATGGCGGCGTTAGATTCATTAGAAGCTGTGTTTGCAACAGAAGTTCTTTCTTTAACTGAAAGTGCATATGGGTTTCTGGTGAGTATTGCGGGAATAGGGATTATTATAGGTTCACTGATTAATGCTTTATTCACCAACAGTCTAAAAATAAATCATCTTATTGGTTTTGGTGCAATTTTCACACCGCTTGGGTATATAATTTTTGCATACTCACAGAATTTTATTTGGGCATCTATTGGTTTTTTTACGTTGACATTTGCTTTATCATTCGCAAATACAGGTTTTTTTACTTTTTATCAAAACAATGTACCAGTAAATATCATGGGGAGATTTTCAAGTCTTCTAGGTATAGTAGAGGCATTGCTAATAATTTTATTTACAGTAACAGCTGGGATATTTGCTGAATTGTTAGAGATTCGCCCTATTTATTTAATGGGATCATTAGCCTTTTTAGTCTTAGGAGTTATCATTAATATAGTTATTTTTGATAAATCAAAAAAAGTCTACTATGAACGAGATAATACAGATCGGGAACCACTCCGTAATGTCTAATATAGGAAAGAATCTTTAAGTACAGCTAAGATTAGGTTGATAATAAAGAAGGTTGCAGAGCATTTAGTTCAGATGAATTTGCAATCAAAGCCTTCTCAAGATATGATAAGAGAAAAAATGGAGTGCGATTATGAAGAAAATCGAGCAAGCGGCGCAACTGATAGACCAAAATAAATCTCTTTTTTGTTGCCCTATTTGCAAGGGAAAGATGCGGGTGGAGAAAACTTCTGTAATTTGCAACTCATATCACCAATTTGATTTAGCGAAAAAAGGCTATATCAACTTTTATTCAAAATCATCTCCAAAGGACTATGATAAAAAATTGTTCGAAGCTAGATATCGAGTTATTCAAAGGGGCATGTATGATAAGTTACATCAGAAAATTGCCGAATTAATTGATGCAATCGATCATCGTACTGCAAACATCCTCGATTTGGGCTGTGGAGAAGGTTCCCACCTTCAAAAAATCACCCAACAATTGAATCGTTCTTCGATTGGAATGGGGATGGATATTGCTAAGGATGGGATATTAACAGCGGCTAAATATCATCAAGGGCTGACCTGGACAGTTGCTGACTTAGTACAAAGTCCCTATCAATCTGGCCAATTTGATATTCTCTTAAATATTTTATCTCCCGCAAATTATCAGGAATTTAAGAGACTGATGCATACAACAGGACATGTATTGAAAGTAATCCCCAGAAGCGCTTATTTACAAGAGATAAGAGAACAGGTTATGGAAGAGGAGCAGCAAGTTTATACAAACGCTGACGTGCTAGAGCATTTTAAGCAACATTTTGAGAACTTGGAAATTCATACCTTACAATATCAATGGAGAGTACCAGCGGATGTTCTCGATGATCTATGGTATATGACTCCCTTAACCTGGGGGAAAGAAATGGAACAACCGATAGAGAGAATTACAATTGACCTTGATATTATCATAGCTCAAAAAAAGTTACACAAAGCAGTGTAACTTTATTAATGTATAAAATTGTTATTGAAGAATAGAATTAATTCCTATACAATTTTAGTACAATCGATATAGGAAATAGAATTCATGAATTTCAAATTATTTTTTAATCACCCTATGCTTTAATTGAAAGGGGTTACAATATGAAGAAGTTGTTGTTTGCTTATATTGTCTTAATTGGATTATTTGTTTTATATGTATATCAATATCAAACGAGTGAAACGACGAATAACGAATGGTCTGAACATGAGTTGAGGGGTACAATTGATGAAACATATGTAATGGTAACGTTTCAGACTGGTATTGATTATTGGAAAAGGCCGCTAAAAGGTTTTGAAGACGCAGCCGAAGCTCTGAATGTTTCTGTAGAATATCGAGGTGCGACACAATATGATGTGAATGAAGAAATTACAGTGTTAGAACAAGTCATTGCGAAAAATCCTTCAGGAATCGCGGTTTCGACCATGGATCCTGAAGCATTAAACCCTGTCATTAATAAAGCAGTAGATTCTGGGATTCCTGTTGTGATGTTTGATGCGGATGCACCGAATAGTAAAGCATATGCATTTTTAGGAACGAATAATCATTATGCTGGTGTTACAGCAGCACACAAAATGGCGGAATTATTAAACGAATCAGGTAAAGTAGGTGTAGTAACACATCCTAATCAACTAAACCACCAAGAGCGGACACAAGGTTTTCGAGAGACTATTGAGAATGAGTACCCAGATATGACAGTGGTTGATGTAAAAGATGGACGTGGGGATCAGATGATTTCCAAAGAAGTGTCTGAAGAATTAATGAGAGAATATCCAGATATTCAAGGTATTTTTGCATCAGAGGCTAATGGTGGCGTTGGAGTAGGTAAGGCAGTATTAGACCAACAGAAAAAGGGTGACCTGCATATCATTAGCTTTGACACAGATAAAGGAACACTAGATATGATTGATGAAGGTGTTATTTCAGCGACGCTTGCACAAGGCACTTTGGAAATGGGATATTGGTCCTTACAGTTTCTTTTTCATCTTCAACATAATTTAGCAGGCGATTTAGAAGGAGAAACGAATCTACCCCGTTATGTTGATACAGGTATTACAGTTGTAACAAAAGACGATGTTAGTGATTACTACCCTCTTGATTAAGAATGGATGGATGCTCTGTGAAGCGCTGGACACAAATAAATAATATGCCAATTCGCTATAAATTAATTTCACACTTTTTATTGATTAGTATATTGCCAATTTTTTGTTTAGCTTTGTTAATCAGTTGGACGGTGGAGCGTGTAATGGAAGAGCAAGTCAATGATAATACACTTCAACTTATTGACAAAGTGAATGAATCTTTTGAGTTCTACATCAGTAATTTGCAAAGTTATACCTATATGATTGCGAATAATGAAGATGTGGAACAATTTCTAGGTGGAAATGAAAATAATCCATCTGCTCTATCTGATAATAAATATGACATTCAACGGTATTTGCGTAATTTCACAACTGTATCACCAGAAGTGGCAGGAATAATGGTAGTGAACAATGAAGGTGATTATGTTAGTAATGAACTGTATGCCCCGTCTATTATGGATTTAACAGAAGCATCCTGGTATCAAGAAGCTATAGAAAATAATGGTATTTTTAAAATCATCGGACGACCTGATGGGAGAAGGTTGAATTCTATAGTTGATTATACTAACGATGATGTGGTGACGGTTGTAAGAGCAGTGATAGATCCTTTTACTGAGCAAGTTCACGGTGTTGTATTAATAGACTTGAAACTAAGAGTAATAGCCGAAACGGTAAAGGATGTGACACTAGGAAAAAGCGGATATTTAATGGTGCTTGATGATGACGGTCAAAACATCTATCAACCTAACCAGCCGATTGTAAGTCAAATACCTTTTAAATGGATTAGTGAACAACAATCAGGTGATTTCTCTAAAACGATCAAAGGGGAGAAAATTCAATTTATTTATCAACGATCTCCTTTTGCCAATTGGGTTACGGTTGGTGTTTTCCCTGCGGAGGAAACTATCTTTGGTTTGCGTGAAATTAATTTTTACTTAGTAATGTTTATTTTTATCATTATGTTCTTTGGTATTCCGGTATCATACTTTCTATCTCATTCGATCTCCAAACCAATTGTACAACTAGTATCTTTTATGAAGAAGGTAGAAGGCGGAGATTTTAAGGTTAGATACAAGGAGAAAAGATTTGATGAGATTGGGCTATTAGGAAGAAGCTTTAATACGATGTTAACGAAGCTTAATGATTTAATGCACCTGACAGAAAGACAGGAGAGACAAAAAAGAGATGCAGAGTTTCGTAGTTTACAAGCGAATATTAATCCGCATTTTCTCTATAATACACTTGATACGATACAATGGATGGCAAGGAAACAAAAAGCAGATGATGTGGCAGAGGTAGTAGAATCGTTGGCGAAGCTTTTTCGAATTGGGTTGAGTAAGGGGCGCGATGTCATTTCATTATCTGAAGAAATCGATCATATAGAAAGCTATTTAAAAATACAAAAAACAAGATATCGTGAAAAGCTAAATTATGAAATTAAAGTGGATGAGTCCATTAAAAATAAAGCAATATTAAAATTTATTCTTCAACCAATTATCGAAAATGCAATCTATCATGGAATTAAAGAACGACGAGGGGTAGGACATATTAATATAGAGGCGAACCCATTGAATCAACATATACTGATTCAAATCAGTGACGATGGAAAAGGAATGACTCCACAACAATTGAGTGACATGAGAGAAGCTTTGGAAGAATCCGTTAACCTCACAGAAAATCCGGAAGAAACAAGGAATAAAAAAGGTTACGGGATGCTGAATGTTCAAGCAAGAATTCAGTTAACACATGGATCAAATTATGGTATGACAATAGATAGCTATGAAAATGTCGGGACAACGGTTAAGATCTTATTGCCAAATATGAACAAGAGTGATGAGGAGAGGGAGAAGTGATCAAGATGGAATGTTGGAAAGTGTTAATAGCGGATGATGAATTTATCATACGTGATGGAATAAGGTCTTCCGTTAATTGGGATGATTTTAATATGGAAGTTGTAGCAGAAGCTGAAGACGGGGAAGAAGCGGTTGAACAAGCTATCCGACATCAAATAGATGTGTTATTAATCGATTTAAATATGCCAATCATGAATGGGATTACAGCAATGAAGAAAATTAAGGATCAAATACAAGATTGCCGCATGGTAGTGATATCTGGATATGACGATTTCCGCTATGCTCAAGAAGCAATACGTTTACAAGTAGAGGATTATTTATTGAAGCCTGTAAACCCAAATCAGCTAGCCGATATTCTAGAAGAGTTAAGACAGCAATTAGATCAGAAAAAGCAAGAAGAAAACTATTTGCAACAAGCTTCTAATCAAGTAAAGAAGAATCATAAGCAGTTAAGAAATCGTTTTTTTCTGGATTGGATGACAGATAATTTAGGGGAAGAAGAGATAAAAGGTCAATTACAGTTTTTAGAACTTCCTCAAACAAATCCTCAATCCTTCATTATTATGAAATGGCTTGATGGCGAGTCTGAGAATCACTTGTTTAATGAACAGGAGCAGGAGCGAAAACAACAATTGGAAGCAATACAATTGTTACTGGAAAAGGCAATGAGAGAGTATGTGCATGCCATATTTTTAGAAGATACCCATTGGATTTCCATTTTTATTTGGGATCAAGCTTCAGCAGACTTAGCGTTACATTTAGAGGAAATAATAAGAGAGGAATTAGAGCAGCATGTTTATTCCAAACAAATAGAAGTGGAATTAGCAAGTATTCCACCCATCTATTCTGAAGTGAAGCAAGAGTTGAATAAATATATGCAACTTTCTCCACTTGTGAAACAATCGATACAGTATATTCGCAAGCACTATCGAGATTCTCATTTAACATTAGAGAATATTGCCGAATCACTTCATGTTTCGACTGTTTACCTCAGTAAAATGATTAAACAGGATCTAGGAGTTTCTTACGTAAAAATAGTAACACAATTGCGTTTACAAGCTGCAAAAGATTTATTGAAAACAACAGATCTCAGCATCCGTGAAATTGCCGAACGTGTAGGTTACGATTCACAACACTATTTCAGCACTGCCTTTAGAAAATCCATAGGTGTGACACCAAAACAGTACAAGCATCAATTATGAACGGAAATGTACAAGAACGAAGACAAGGCTGCCATTGTCTTCGTTTTTTAATAGGTTAAGTAGATAAAAACTGCGAACTAGTGAAAATTTCCAGAGTGAGGATTTCTTCCATTCTTTCCATAGAGAGTGCTGAAATACCGCTTCGGCAGAATACTGCGCTTTCCGGGGGCTCGCTATCCTACAGGAGTCTCCTTATTCTACCTCCGCTATTTACATCATTCTATCTTTTTGAAGTGGAAATATTCGGATACCACTTCCCATGTATTGCTTCTTTCAAAAATTAGAAAACTACGCAAAGCGAAGTATCTTGCCGAAGCTTATGCGATGGGTAGTAAGGAATGTTTCTCTTATATTACATTTTAATTAAATTTTTATAAAAACTGTTTAAATTTATGTAAAGGCTTACAGTTAAGGATGTGATACATTTATATCTAGGCAAGATAATAAACTATTTATTGAAAGGGGTTTCAATTATGAAGAAATTTAGTTTCTTAGCAATTTTCTTTAGTCTTATTTTATTTTTAGCTGCCTGTGGTAGCGATGATACTTCAGGGGGAAGTTCAGATGAAGGTGAAGAGTCTGCAGATGGTGGTTTAATCGGTGTAGCCATGCCAACTAAATCTTCTCAGCGTTGGGTTGATGATGGAAATAACATGGTAGAGCAACTGGAAGCATTAGGATATGAGACAGATCTACAATATGCAGAAGATGATGTAGATAAGCAAATCGAACAAATTGAAAATATGATTGTAAAAGGAGCAGAAGCATTAGTTATAGCATCAATTGACGGTACAGCTCTTACCAATGTGTTAGAGAAAGCAAACGATCAAGGAATTCAAGTTGTGTCTTATGATCGTTTGATTATGGAAAGTGACCATGTAACGTATTATGCAACATTTGATAACTTCCAAGTAGGGGTACTACAAGCATCTTATATTGAAGAAACACTTGATTTGGCAAACGAAGATGGACCATACAACATTGAATTATTCGGTGGTTCCCCAGATGATAACAACGCATATTTCTTCTGGGACGGTGCGATGAGTGTACTTCAACCATATATTGATGAAGGAAAATTAGTGATTCAAAGTGAGCAAACTGAATTCGAACAAGCAGCAACCATGCGTTGGGATGGAAATACTGCAAAATCTCGTATGGAAAACATTTTAAGTAGTTCTTACTCTGGGGAAGAAACAGTGGACGCTGTATTATCTCCATATGATGGTATTAGCCGTGGTGTTATTCAAGCACTTAAAGGTGTTGGTTACGGTTCTGATGACCTACCGTTACCGGTAATTAGTGGGCAAGATGCAGAGTTAGCTTCAATTAAGTCGATTATTGCTGGTGAACAAACACAAACCGTATTTAAAGATACTCGTGATCTTGCAGCAGTAGCGGTTGATATGACAGAAGCAATTTTAAAGGGTGAGGAAGCGGAAGTAAACGATACAGAAACATATGACAATAATGTTAAAGTCGTTCCAACCTATCTAGTAGAACCTGTATCTGTTGATATCGATAACTACCAAGAAGTTGTCATAGACAGCGGTTACTATTCTGAAGATGAACTAGAATAAAGTATTAAATAAACAGATAAAGAATTTAGTGGTGGTTGCGGTCACCACTAAATTCATTCAATAATAAGACTTTCCAAAGGTGGTGAGCTAATGTCTGATTTTATTTTGGAAATGCGTAATATTACAAAAACATTTCCAGGAGTAAAAGCATTGAATAATGTTAATTTGCAGGTGAAACAAGGTGAAATTCACGCGCTAGTTGGTGAAAATGGAGCAGGTAAATCGACATTAATGAAAGTGTTAAGTGGGGTTCATCCATATGGCACCTACGATGGTTCGATTCTTTATGAAGGGCAAGAATGTCAATTTAAGAATATAAAGCAAAGTGAGAACTTAGGGATCGTTATTATTCATCAGGAATTAGCCTTAAGTCCATATCTCTCTATTGCAGAAAATATCTTTTTAGGTAATGAACGACAATCGAACAAGATTATCAAATGGCAAGCAACATTTTCTGAGTCTAAAAAACTATTAACTCGTGTCGGTCTAAAGGATTCACCAGAAACCCCTGTGATGGATATAGGGGTAGGGAAGCAGCAACTTGTGGAGATTGCAAAAGCACTTTCTAAAAATGTAAAATTGTTAATTTTAGATGAGCCCACTGCAGCTTTAAATGAAACAGATAGTGAGAATTTATTAAAGTTATTACTAGAATTAAAAGAGCAAGGAATTTCCTCTATCTTAATCTCCCACAAGTTAAATGAGGTATCATCTGTTTCTGATTCGATCACTGTACTTCGTGATGGCAAAACAATTGAAACGCTAGATACTAGTGTAGAACGAGCTTCAGAAGAAAGAATTATTAAAGGAATGGTGGGGCGAGAATTAACTAGTAGATTCCCTGACCGTACAGAAAAGGTTGGAGAAACAGTCTTTGAAGTAAAGAATTGGGATGTTTATCATCCGCAACAGCAGGATCGAAAAATTATTGATAATGTCAATTTGAACATTAAAAAAGGTGAAATTGTAGGAATTGCAGGGTTAATGGGAGCTGGGAGAACAGAGCTTGCCATGAGTATTTTTGGTAAGTCTTACGGAAAGAAAATTAGTGGTGAGTTATACAAAAATGGAAAACGGATTCAAGCGAATAATGTTAGTCAGGCGATTGATCTAGGGATAGCATATGTGTCCGAAGATCGAAAAACATATGGCTTGAATTTAATTGATGATATAAAACGAAATATTACGTTATCAAACTTGCAACGGATTTCCAATAATGCTGTTATAAATGAAAACAAAGAAGTAATGGAATCGCAAAGCTTAAGAGATAAATTGAATATTAAAACACCAACATTAGAACAGTTAGCTGGAAATCTAAGTGGTGGTAATCAACAAAAAGTAGTGTTAAGTAAATGGATTTTTACGGAACCAGACATTCTAATTTTGGATGAACCAACAAGAGGTATTGATGTTGGGGCTAAGTTTGAGATTTACACCCAAATCAATGAATTAGCTGCTCAAGGGTTAGCTGTTTTAGTTATTTCTTCTGAACTTCCAGAAGTATTGGGACTGTCAGATCGAATTTATGTGATGAATGAAGGTCGTATCACAGGTGAGTTGCAGAAAGACGAAGCAGATCAAGAAAGTGTGATGCGTTATATGACCGGAACTGGGGGGGCTAGTCATGCAAACGTTAATTAATTTAGTTCGAAATAACTTAAGAGAATATGGAATGATTATCGCACTTGTATTAATTACAGGACTATTTTGGGTACTAACAGATGGTGTCAATTTTAAACCGTTAAATATTACAAACTTAATCTTGCAAAATGGATTTATATTAGTACTTGCAGTTGGAATGGTACTCGTTATTATTACAGGGAACATTGATTTATCAGTAGGTTCAATAGTAGCCTTTATCGGAGCAATTGCCGGTGTACTTATCATCAACATGAATGTTCCTGTATGGCTCGCAGTAGTAATCGCTATTGTAGCAGGTGCATTAATTGGTGTTTGGCAAGGTTTTTGGATTTCCTATGTCGGCATTCCATCGTTTATCGTAACACTAGCAGGGATGCTTATATTTAGAGGTCTTACATTATGGTTGTTGGATGGACAATCGTTGGCGCCATTTCCAGATTCCTTCCAACTAATTAGTAGTGGATTTTTACCTGATATTTTTGGTTCAGGTGATGTACACATCTTCACCCTAGTCTTATCAGGTATTTTATCATTGGTGTTAATTTATCTTGAAATGAACAAAAGAAAGACACAGCTTCATTATAATTTTGAAGTAGTTCCACTCTGGGTTACATTAACAAAGCTTGCTTTATTATTATTAGCAATCAACTGGTTTGCTTACCAGTTAGCTTTGAATAAGGGTATCCCAACGGTACTCGTTATTGTGTTTGTCTTGATCGTTGTTTACACCTTTATTATGAAAAACACCATCATGGGTCGTCATATTTATGCAACAGGCGGAAATAAAAAAGCAGCTGATTTATCAGGAATTAAAACAAAACGAGTTGTTTTTTGGGTATTCGTCAACAATGGTGTATTAGCAGCATTAGCTGGATTAATGTTTGCAGCTCGACTAAACTCCGCTACCCCTGCTGCAGGAAATATGTTAGAGCTTGATGCAATTGCAGCCGTATTTATTGGTGGTGCTTCAATGGCTGGTGGTGTAGGTACTGTTATTGGTGCAATTGTTGGTGGTCTCGTAATGGGTGTCATGAACAATGGTATGTCATTAATTGGTATCGGTATTGACTGGCAACAAGCGATAAAAGGTATGGTATTACTAATCGCAGTTGGTTTTGATGTTTATAATAAGAACAAAGGTTAGTTGGTTAGGAGATGCCCGCTTTAATAGTGGGCATTTTTGTTCTGAGGTAAGAAAGTATATAACCATTGGTATCACAACTTTTATAAACAAGTAAGGTAGGAAAAGGTTGATTCAAAACATGTCATAAAAAAAGCAAGGATAGCTATTCAAATGGAGTTGTCATTTTGAAAGCTAGCTTGTGTCAAGCCAACCGCTGCGGCTGACCGTTTCGCTTTCCAAGGGGCATGCTCTTTTAGCTAACTTTTGCAGGAGGAGTACACTCCTGCAAAAGTGGATCTTCAGATCATGCTAATCCCTTAGGAGTCGAAACGGTCGGCCTTCGCTATACCTTTTTCTACAACGAATATCAGAAAAAGCATATTGATTTTATAACCATTATTAGTGATTTCCAATGCCATATCTTGCACTTTCACAGGGATAATAACCCAAGTTGCCAGGTCTGACATATGTTGTAGCGCATGCATAAAGTGAAGGACAAACCCCAAAGAAAGGGAAGTGGGCAGCCGGAGTGGTGGTCATACGGTCTATATATTTCATAATGGCTACAAAAGCAATCGCAGATCAACTTAGCATTTAGTGAAAAGGACCGGCGGGGTTTGCCGATTTTTGTTCTAAGTACAAATACAGCAAATTTTAAAAATGTAAGAAATTTATATGCAATTCACTTAAATATGTAATCTGTTTATTGTTAAAATCAAGACAATCCATCAATCAAATTTCTTTGGTTGATGGATTGTCTTTTTTTGCACTTTAGGAAAAGCATAAAATTGTAGCGAAGTAGTAGTAAGGAAAATGAAGGAAAACGGCTAAGGCTCCCGATAAGACATGTCTTTCTTACAAGTAGAACTCTTGTCTAGTAAGGTTTTTCTGAAAAACAAGCATGTAATGACTTTAGAACAAACAAAAGCGACATAACCTAAACAAATTATAGATTATGCCTTCAAATAAGAATTGAATAGTAATTGTGGAAATGGCTAATTGTTTATTTTAGAAGGTTTACGATATGATTTTATTGAAAGAAAAGAAAGGGGGGAGTACATGGATGAACAAGTAATGGTAGAGAAAAATGGATTTTGGGATCGGTTTATTCAAAATAGTTTAATTAAAAATGTACGAAAACATTGGATGCTATATCTAATGATTTTGCCAGGTATCATCTATTACATTATTTTTAAGTATATCCCTCTTATGGGTAGTGTAATAGCCTTTCAGGATTTCCAAATTTTCAAAGGAATATTTGCAAGTCCTTGGGTGGGTCTTGAAAATTTTAGACATTTGTTACATTATCAAGACTTCCATGAAGTATTGAGAAATACTGCATTAATTGCATTGTATCAATTGGTTTTTCAATTTCCTGCACCCATTATTTTAGCTTTATTATTTAATGAAATAAGATTATTAATTGTAAAGAGAACGGTCCAAAGCTTATTCTATCTGCCACACTTTTTGTCATGGGTTGTGGTTGGTGGTATCGTATTTGAACTTTTAGCAAGTCAGGGAATCGTAAACGCAATTAGAGAAATGCTCGGTTTTGAGCCTATCCTGTTTATGCAAGAAGAGGGCTATTTTAGATCGATAGTCATCATTTCAGGGATTTGGAAAGAGATTGGATGGGGAACGATTATTTATTTAGCTGCTATAACAGCGATTAATCCAAGTCTTTATGAAGCAGCAGTAATAGATGGTGCCAATCGATTCAAACAAACTATTTATATTACACTCCCTTTGCTGTTACCTACTATATCAGTATTGTTCTTATTAAATATTGGTAACTTTTTAGAGCTAGGCTTTGATCAAATTTTTAACTTGTTAACTCCAATGACATACTCTGTTGGGGATATTATTGAAACCTATGTCTATCGAGCTGGGGTACTACAAGGGCAATATAGCTTAACAACAGCGATTGGCTTGTTTCAGTCTGTTATTGGTTTTGCTCTGTTGTGGATATTTAATAGGCTTGCAAGAAAATCAGAACAGGGGTTGTGGTAAATGAAACAATCTATTGGTGAAAGATTATTTCAAATATTTAATTATACCTTATTAATCGTATTAGCAGCGACAATGATTGCTCCATTGTTGCAATTACTGGCAGTGTCGTTTAGTTCGCCCATTGCTGCCGATTCAAAAAAAGTATTTTTAATACCTGTCGAATTTACATTGGCCACTTGGGAACATATTCTCCAAAATGAAGTTTTATGGAGAGCCTTTGGTGTAACGGTATTTATTACGATAGTGGGAACATTCCTTAGCATGTTGTTCACAATTTTGACAGCGTTTCCACTATCGCGGAAAGATTTTCTTCTTCGTAAGCCAATCATGCTAATGATGGTCCTTACTATGATTTTTAATGCACCAATGATTCCTTTCTTTTTAACAGTAAGAGAGGTTGGGTTGATGGATTCGATCTGGGCATTAATTATACCGGGATTAATTAGTACATTTAATATGGTTATCGTCCGAACGTTCTTTTTGGGTATTCCATCTGATCTTGACGACGCTGCGCGGATTGATGGCTGTAATGAATTTCGTTTATTATTTCAGATTTATTTACAACTATCTAAACCAGTACTGGCAACAATTAGTCTTTTCTATGCAGTCGGTTACTGGAACACCTTTAAGACAGCTGTTCTTTTCTTAAGAAATCCAGATCTTTGGCCTTTACAAATGCGTTTGCGGGCATTTTTTACATCTGAAGAAGAGCTTGCTGCAGTGGATTTAATAATGGGTGATTTTGACTTTAATACGACCACCTTAAAAGCAGCAACGATTATTTTTGCAACCATTCCAATTGTTTTAGTTTATCCATATTTACAAAAATACTTTGTGAAAGGAGCAGTGCTTGGTTCACTAAAGGAATAATGGATAACTGTAAATAAAGTGAGACTTCCATCAGTGGGGATTTTTGTCCCCCACTGATGGTTAGCGAAACTTATCAGGGTGTTAGCTCACCTGATCCCCCACTTAGCTTCTTCTATTTACTTGAACCTTGAAGTGGGGTTTTTACGGAAGATTAGCACCGTGATAAAAAAATAGGGAGGAAAAATGGATGAGAAGAAATTATTATTTTTTACTATTTTCTGTATGGATCTTGTTCTTGTTGTTATTCACGGCATGTTCTAATAGTGAGGATACAGCGAGTCAAGATGAAGAAAGTGATGAAGTGGAAACGGAAGACAATGGTGAATCTGCCACTGTAAGTGTATTTAAAAGTCATTTGGGTAAAGGTACGATCCCAGACAGTGAGGATCCACATGTGCAATATATCAAAGAAGCAACAGGTGTGGAGTATGAGCTGAAGTCAACACCACCAGGATCAGAACCAGCTGAATACATTAATCTCATGATTGCTTCAGAGGATTTCCCTGATATCTTGAGACCGATTGGTGGGGTGGAACAAACATTGATCGATCAAGGCGGTGCCTTGCCATTAGATGACTTGCTACCGGAATACGCACCGAATGTCTGGGAAAGGGTTCCTGAAGAAGCATGGAATATTGTAAGATCTGCATCTCCAGATGGGAAGATTTATTATGTGCCTAAAGTGTATTTAATACCTGAGCGTGCAGCCTTATTAAGACAAGATTGGTTAGATGCTGTTGATATGGATATGCCTGAAACGTTAGATGAGTACAAAGATATGTTAATAGCCTTCCGTGATCAAGATCCAAATGGAAACGGTGAGCAAGATGAATTACCTACAACTGGTAGGGAATTTGGCAGATGGATGGACCACTTATTCGCAATGTTTGGTATAGCAATGTGGGAAGGTTTCCCGGAATGGGATATTTATGATGGGGAAATTAATTATGCGGGTACGTCAGAAAATATGAAAGCAGCTATTGCATTTATTAGAGAGCTTTATGAAGAAGAATTATTAGATAATGAAACATTTTTGAACAAAGGAGATGTATGGACTGCAAAGATTAATAATAATTTAGTTGGTAGCTGGTATCACCTACCAGCCAATTTACATGATCGGTATATAGCAATGAAAGAAGGAGCGCCAGATGCTTATGTTGTAGGAATGCCTCTTCCAGAAGTAGATGGTTTCGACGGTTATATTACACAAAAAAGTATGGGCGAACCCGAGTGGATGATACCTGCTGCATCGGAAGATAATGCTGCTAATGCATTGAAATTGCTCGATTTCTTCTATGATCCTGAAAATGCAGATTTCGTTCAGTATGGTATCGAAGGAGTTCAGCATGAAGTAGTAGATGGAGAAAAGGTATTATTATCTTCTTCAGATGAAAAGCCAATTGCGTTAGGCATGCTTAATTTAACAACTGAGGAATCAATGGAAATTAGAATTGAAAACTCCTTCCCTGAAGATGAACAAGATATGGTAAGAGATATTTTTGATGTAAGTAAGGAAGATGCAAGAAGGATTGCAGGTGACGGATTGCCGAGTACGGTTTATGATGGTTATCCAGATATACAGTCACATAAATTATTCCAAGAATATTTAACTAAAATTGTAATCGGTGAATGGCCGATAGACAGATTTGATGAATTTGTAGAACAATGGTATCAATCTGGAGGCGAGGAAGTAACACAACGCGTTCAGGAATGGTACGAAACAGCTAAGTAAAATGATATGCTCCTCCTCTTTCTATTGAGGAGGAGTAGAATTATTTCAGGAATAGAAGTTTCAAACACAACTACTTTAAAATCGCAGCGGTTATTGGCTCCAATTATTTAAGTTTATCCATAATTAAAAAACTTTAGTATAGGGGAAGCGCTGGGATCACTAAAAGAATAATGGATGATAACTGTAGGTATATTGAAAAGTGGGGAGGGAAGAAAGTATGAGAAGAAATCATTATTTTTATTTCTTATTGTTTTCTGTATGGATGTTGTTATTGTTGTTGTTCGCAGCATGTTCTGAAAGTGATAATACAGTTAGTCAGGATGAAGAAAATGACGAATCAGAAGTGGAGGAAAATGATGAATCTACAATAGTTAGTGTATTTAAAAGTCATTTGAGCAAGGGTACGATTCCTGGCAGTGAAGATCCACATGTACAATACATCAAAGAAAAAACTGGTGTGGAGTATGAGCTGCAAACAACACCCCCTGGATCAGAACCTGCTGAATACATTAACTTAATGATTGCTTCAGAGGATTTCCCGGATATATTGAGACCAATTGGTGGAGTTGAACAAACCATTATCAGTCAAGGCGGTGCTCTGGCATTAGATGATTTGTTGCCTAAGTATGCACCTAATGTGTGGGAAAGAATTCCTGAAGAGGCATGGGATATAGTGCGTACCGTATCTCCGGATGGAAAAATCTATTATGTACCTCAAGTTTACTTAGTTCCTTCACGTGCGGCATTGCTACGTCAAGATTGGCTCGAAGAAGTAGGTATGGAGATGCCGCAGACTTTGGAAGACTATAAAGAAATGCTAATCGCTTTCCGTGATCAGGACCCTAATGGAAATGGTGAACAGGATGAACTACCTACGACTGGTAGGGAGTTTGGTAGATGGATGGATCATTTATTCGCAATGTTTGGTGTAGCAATGTGGGAAGGGTATCCAGAATGGGATATTTATGATGGTGAAATCAATTATGCTGGTACATCGGATAATATGAAAGCAGCTATCGAGTTTATTCGCGATTTATATGAAGAAGAATTATTAGATAATGAAACATTTCTTAATAAAGGAGACGTTTGGCAAGCGAAAGTAAATAACAATTTAGTAGGAAGTTGGTATCACCTTCCGGCCAATTTGCTTGATAAAATCACTGCCATGAGAGAAGAAGCACCGAATGCTTATGTTAGCGGAATGCCATTACCTGAAGTACAGAATTTCGATGGATTTATAACACAGAAAAGCATGGGGCTTCCGGAATGGTTAATTCCTAAGGCATCGGAAGATAATGCTATTAATGCTTTAAAACTACTTGATTTTTTCTATGATCCTGATAATGCAGATTTTATTCAATATGGTATAGAAGGTGCACAACATGAAGTTGTGGACGGTGAAAAAGTGTTACTTCCAGCAACCGACGAAACACCATTAGCATTAGGAATGTTAAATTTTCAAACGAAAGAATCTATGGATATCCGTATTGAAAATTCCTTCCCAGAAGAAGAGCAACAAATGATTAAGGATATTTTTGAGATAACCACAGTTGATGCTAGAAGAATTGCTGGCGACGGATTGCCTAGTACAGTGTATGAAGGGTATCCAGATATTCAATCCCATAAGTTATTCCAAGAATATTTAACTAAAATTGTTATAGGTGAATGGCCCATTGATAAATTTGATGAATTTGTTGAAAAGTGGAATCAATCAGGTGGTGAGGAAGTAACCACACGAGTCCAAGAATGGTATGAAAAGATGAAGTAAATAAAGTACTACTCCTCTTTCTTGGAGGAGTAGAATAATTTTCTCGTCATACATTCCATACAATTAAATAAGAAGAATAGAAAGCAGGTGAGCTTATGCCAAAGCTTTTTCCAGTTCGAATAAGAAATATGCTTCGAAAGAATCTTTCTGATACACAAACAAGGTTATTACTCATTTTAATGATACCTGTTCTTTTTATTATATTGACTGTTGGGTTTTCTTCTTATTACACATCTAAAGACATATTACAACAGGAATTAAATGAACCACAGCACCAGATGTTAACAATAAACATGAATTCTATTGATGAATATTTAATAGAATCCGATCAAATTGCTGTTAAATTAGCATTAGACAATGATGTATACCGTTTTTTAACGGATCAATCACAATTCTCCTATCAAAATATCAAGGAGATTTACGATAAGATAGCTACTATTACAAAGAACTCATCTTTTATACAAAGTATTTATATTTATAATGTAAACAGTGATAGTTTTGTCGCCATCCCACAAGGTTTTAGCTCTAGTAGTGCTACTTTTAATGATGCAGAGTGGACTAGTGTGTTAGATGAATTCCATGAAACATCAAGAATAGTTAAATACCGTGACCTGCCAAATGGCGCAAAGTATAAAGGGTCAAACATTTCCTTGTTTCGCAAGATAAATTTGAAAGGGGAAACAAAAGGGATTGTCGCGATTAATCTTAATCAAGCAGAATTATTCTCGGCATTAAAATCATCTGCTGATCCACAATCTAATAGTATGCAATATATTTTAGATCAAAATAATACGATTCTACATACGACAAAAAATCATACTTTTGGTAAAGATACTGTTCAATTTGTTAATAAAGAAGTAAGCAAAGGAAATTTAAGTGATATTACCTATAACGATAAGATACTACTAGCAAATCAAATTGAATCAGATTTTACCGGATGGAAATATATATCTGTCGTCTCTCAGGAGAGTATACTAGCTAAATCCAAAGCAATACGTGATGTCGTGTTTATTGTATCTTTAATTGCACTTATTATTGGTGGAATTGCTATATTCTTTATTCATTCTGTTGAATTAAAACCGCTTCGAAGAATGAAAGAACTGTTTTCCGTTGATGATGACCCACTATATAAACGAGACTTACTTCATTTAGAAAATATCATTGACGATTTAGTCAGTGACCATGCGCAATTATCTCAATTGATCAAAAAAATGAAGATCGAAGCTAAATCGAAATTTTTATATGACATATATATCGGCAGATTAATGAACAGATCCGAGCAAAAAGAAAAATGGCAAGCCTATTTTAAAGAATGGAATGACGATAATATTCAATTATTAGTAGTATCGATTGACAATTATCCTGCGTGGAAAGAGAGCGTTGCCGGTAATTATCGTACAGTAGTGAAGTCAGGTATGGTAAATATTTTGACGGAAGTATTATCGACCCATTATTCCGTAGAGGCAGTAGATATTGGTAGGGATAGAATGATTATCATCATCCAGCACTTAGAGGGAAAAATCAATGTCGAGAACCATTTGAAGATAGCGCTTTCGCATGTGGAGAATATCTTAGGGTTTTCCGTTTCATTAGGACTAAAACAAACAGGTGTTCAATTTTTAGATCTAAAAAACGCAATGAATGAAGCGGAGGAAGCTCTTCAATATCGTCTGTTTGATGGGTATGGAAATATTCATATAATGACTGATCAAAAAGAGGAAGATAAAGAAACGGAAATAATTGAAAAAATCGATAGTCTAGTAAAATCTATTACACTCGAAGATCCTATGCAATCCATTGATGATGTTACTACATTATTTCAGCTATTTCGGGAGAGTAATATTAGTCCAGAGCTAGCCTTTTATTTTATTGAGCAGGTAAGAAAAGTCGTTTTTTCGAAAAATAAAGAGATTACAAATTCAAGTTTCTTAACCTCAGAAGAAATTCAAACAATGAATCTACAAGATATAGCCAATGTATTCAAGGAAAGAATATCCGAAAGAATAGAAAATATAAAAAAATTAAATGACTCTAAAAGATATGTTATGTGTAGAAAAATGATTCAGTATATGAATGTACATGTAGGTGAACCAATCGGAATTCCAGAAATAGCAGAATCCGTTGGCGTTAGTGTAAGTCTTGCTAGTCAGTGGTTTAAAGAAGAAATGAATGACACCATTTATGGTTATTTTACAAGGCTAAGAATGGAACGTGCACAAGAGTTATTGATCAAAACGGATAAGAAAATAGCTGATATTGCATTTGAGGTGGGCTATCAGCATGAAAATAGTTTTATACGAAAATTCCGAGAATATAAAGAGATGACACCAGGAAAGTACAGAAGGTTAAATACAGTGGTAGAAAACAAGGAAAAAAATTTTAGGGGAGGAAACTGATTTGGACAGAAAAAGTGTCGTACAAAAACATAATCCTAGAATAGATCAAGTAGAATCATTAGCACCATTATCAATAGGTAATAGTCAGTTCGGTTTCAGTGTTGATTTTACAGGATTACAAACCTATCCCGAAATGTATGAAACACCTTTAGGTACCCAATCTAATTGGGGATGGCATTATAGCAGAGGTAAGCATCTTTACAGTGAAAATGATATAGAATACCAGACCTTCGATCATTACGGTCGTGAAATTCCATATCCTATGAAACCAGGAAATAAAGAAGAAGCTTATCATTGGCTGCGGCAAAATCCACATCGATTGCAACTTGGCCAAATTTCTTTTCAATTTCTAGCTGAGAATGAGCAGCTCATAGACATAAATGAAATAACTAATATTAATCAAGAGCTTGATCTTTGGTCCGGTATCATAACTAGTCGATATGAAGTGGATGGTGAAGAAGTTTTAGTAAAAACAGTTTGTGATCCAACCTCTGACGCAATTGGAGTTTACGTATCCTCTACATTATTACAAACGCGTAGAATACAGATCATACAGTCATTCCCATTGCCTGATGTTAGCCACAATACATGGGCTAAGGCGACTACTTTAAACTGGGATCATAAGGAAAGGCATCAAACTGTTGAATTGGACCATAACGATGATGTAGTAAATATAAAAAGAGTGATGGATGAGGATAGTTATTATGTGCGATGGGGGAAAAATGGGGCAAGCTTTATACATCTAGACACCCATCAATATCAATTTGTTCCTCCGATGAACAAAACCGAGTACAGCTTTACAGTTTCATTTAGCCCTGAAAAAACAACAAACGTGAATTCAGTGGCAGATATGATGAAAGCTTCTCAACAATATTGGGGAGATTTTTGGCAAAAGGGTGCCTTTGTTTCCTTCGAGGGAAGTACTGACTTAAGAGCAAATGAGTTAGAGCGAAGAGTGATTTTATCCCAATATCTAACAGCCGTTCATAGTAGTGGGTCTATTCCACCACAGGAAACGGGATTGATGTACAATAGCTGGTTTGGCAAAGCACATCTAGAAATGCACTGGTGGCATAGTGCTCATTTTCCGCTTTGGGGTAAAGCTGATAAATTGAATAGAAGTTTACAATGGTATGCAACCATTTTACCCATAGCCAAAAAAATAGCTAGCAGGCAAGGATATCTAGGTGCAAGGTGGCCAAAGATGGTGGGAATCGATGGGGAGCAAAGTCCATCACCTGTAGCGCCCGGACTTATATGGCAGCAGCCGCATCCGATTATGTTAGCAGAATTACTTTACCGAGATAATAATTCTCTAACTATTCTTCATCAATATAAAGAAGTAGTATTTGAGTCGGCTGATTTTATGGCATCCTTTGCAAGTTGGAATGAGGAGGAAGAGGTATATGTTTTAGGTCCGCCGTTAATACCCGCCCAAGAATGCCACAGAATGGAGGATTCTAAAAATCCACCATATGAAATCGAATATTGGAAATATGGTTTAGAAAAGGCAGTAAAATGGGCGGAAAGATTAGGGGTTGCTCCTAATGAAAAATGGCTTCACGTCGCCAATCATATAAAGCGACCTCGGGAAGAAGACGGTGTTTATTTAGCACATGAAAATGGTGACAATACATTCTCAGAAAAAAATCATGATCATCCTTCTATGGTGGCAGCATTAGGCATTCTTCCAGGATCATTAATCAAGAGGGAAACAATGAAAAACACCTTATTTAAGGTGAAAGAAGAGTGGCGATGGGATACGGCCTGGGGCTGGGATTTCCCGATGTGTGCGATGACTGCAGCTCGTTTAGGGGAAGCAGAACTTGCTATTGATTTTTTATTAATGGATGCAGTAAAAAATACGTATTTACCTAATGGACATAATTATCAACGACCAGGGTTGACAGTCTACCTGCCTGGGAATGGCGGTCTTCTAATTGCTATAGCTATGATGATAGCAGGTTGGGATGGTCATGCAAATGAAGAATACCCAGGATTCCCTAAAAATGGGGAATGGAATATTCAGGCGGAAGGTTTTCAAACCTATATTTAGCGCTTTGGTTAAAGGAGGACAATGATTTGTTTGATAATGTCGCCGATCGCAACAAGCTTATCTTACAATACCCAGCCTCGTGGTGGAGAAATATGTGGCGAGAGGCACTACCATCAGGGAACGGCGAAATAGGAGCAGCAGTCTATGGTGCAATAAAAAAAGAGACGATTTTAATTAATCACTCCGGGTTATGGCATATGGGTGTGAAAGGGGAATTGCCTGATGTCAATCAATCATTAACAGAGACACGAGCATTAATGAATGAGGGGAAATTCCAAGAAGCGAATTGGCACTTAACGAATGAAGTGAAAAAACAAGGCTATTTTTCCAAATTAGCTTGTCCGCTACCACTCGTTGATTTGCAACTGGAAATGCCTTGTGATCAGGGATTTAGCCAGTATAGTAGAGGTATTAACATGGAAACGGGAGAAGTCAGTGTCACATGGTCTGAAAATGATACAACGTTTACGAGAGATCTATTTGTATCCCGGTCTGATCATCTGATCGTTTATAAAGTTAGTTCCAATAACGCGAACGCTATTGATGCGGTATTAGATTTTTCCTTACATCCAACTCATTCGCCGAACATGAAAGAAAGACACGATGAGTTATCTGGTACAGTGGAAGCTCACACCAAAGATAACTTCCTATTCTATAAAGCTACGAATGAGGATCATACAGATTTCGGGGCAGTTGCCAGAGTGATAGCGGAGGATGGGGAGGTGCATGCAGATCAAGGGAAAGTCCGATGTACTAATGCTAATAGTCTATTAGTACTCGTAAAAGTTTTTGTCAAAGCAAGTAGCTCGATACAATGGCCCATATTAAAAGTAGAGTTAAGTGAAATCAATGCAAACTATCAGCAATTATTAGATGAACACCTAAAAATATATCAGCCATTGTATTTTTCCTCGACGTTACAATTAACAGATGATAAAGAGGAATGGCCAAATGAAGCATTACTTTTACAAGCATATAAAGAGAAAGCTCCAGTAAGACTCTATGAAAAATTATGGTCCTTTGGAAGATATTTATTTATTTCCGGTACAAAAGTGGATGGTCAACCTTTTTCTATGTATGGATTATGGCATGGAGACTATCATTTAATGTGGAGTCACCGAATGGCCAATGAAAATATTCAAATGATGTATTGGCATAGTTCTGTAGGTGGTTTGTCGGAATTCGACCTTTCCTTAATCGATTACTATGAAAGTTTAATGGATGATTTTCGAGATAATGCGAAGAAGTTATTTGGATGTCGAGGAATTTATATACCTGCTGGGACAACACCTGGTATCGGCAAGCCGAATCAATTGGTACCAGTTATTATGAATTGGACTTCTGCTGCTGGGTGGTTAGCACAGCATTTTTATCAATATTATCAATTTAGTGGTGATGAAAAGTATTTAAAGGAAAAGGCATTACCATTTATGAAAGAGGTAGCAACGTTTTATCAGGATTTTTTAGAGTTAGGAGAGGATGGCTACTATCAGTATTATCCTTCGGTATCACCAGAGAATACTCCAGCGAATTTCATGCCCAAAAGTAGTAAGCCTGTTGCCCATCCAATGCCAACAGCGATAAATGCTACGATGGATTTCGCAGTGATGAAGGAAGTACTTACTAATCTAATAGAAGGTAGTTCAATAGTTTCGATGTATCAACAGTATCTGCCTGTATGGGAAGAAATGCTCGAGAGGATTCCGTCCTATCAATTGAATCAAGATGGGGGAATCAGGGAATGGATGAGCGATTTATTTGAAGACAATGATGAACATAGGCATCTGTCACATATTTATCCTGTGTTCCCTGGACAGGAGTTAGTAAAAGAAAAAGAAGAGGTGTTGTTTGAGGCTTTTCGAAAAGCAGTCCAAAAAAGGAAACTAGGAGCTCAAACAAGCTGGTCCTTTGCTCATATGGCGAGTATTTATGCCCGATTGCAAGATGCGAGTAAGGCGCGTACTTGTCTTGATCATTTGATGCGTTCATGTTTGTTAAATAACTTTTATACGGTTCATAATGATTGGCGTAATATGGGCTTAACGATGGAAATCGAGTCCGCACCAGTGCAAATGGATGCCAATTTGGGGATAGTAAATGCTATTCAGGAAATGTTGATGTATGTGTCACCGACAATGATTAGGCTCTTGCCAGCATTACCGGATGAATGGACGACAGGGAAGGTAGATACCTTTCACTTTTGTACTGGGACAATAAGCTTCCGTTGGGATTTGAGAAAGGATAGATTTTCGGCTGTAATAAAGGCGGATCAAGATACAAATATCCTACTTTGCTTACCTTCATACTTTTTGGATTATGAATGGAAAGGAGTATGTGAGGTAGCGCAAGCTGACTTAGAAAAAAAGAATTATCAGATTAAAATGGCAGCACAGCAAACCTTAGAGATTGGTTCTAAATAGAAGGGTGATGCATATGCAAAATTCAGGAGTAATGGGTAGATTTTACGTAATTGCGGATTGGGTGTATAAATTTTCTTTTGCTAATATTATTTGGATGGTATGTAATATTCCTATTATTTTTATTCTGGTTAATCTTTTATTAGCAGATGAAATAGCTGTTATATTAGTATTATTCGGGATGATGTTATTGTTATCACCTTTTATGTTTTTTCCATCTACAGTTGCTTTATTTGCGATTGTGAATCAATTTATCCAGAAAGAAGATGTCAAACTCTTGAGTGATTTTTGGGGTTATTATAGGAGAAATTATAAAAAAAGCATGAAAATAGGTGTGATATTTACTATTTTCTGGACTGTTCTAATAATAGATTTTTTCTATATGATGAGGTTAGGAAATGTCATTATGCAATATGTCTTTATAGTTCTTGGATTTTTTGCATTTGTTTATAATCTACATGTTTGCTCTGGTGCTATATATATAGATGCAAAAATGCGCGACTTATTCAAACAAGTAGCCGTTATCATGTTTGGCCATCCGATTCTATCCATGTCACTAGGACTGATTAGTCTCACCTTTCTTTATCTGATCACGCAATGGTTAACATTTCTCTTACCTTTATTTTTAGGTTCCATTTTAGTATTTTTAGCACTGCTTGTTTTTATGAAGATTCATCCGAGTTCGCTAAAGTTAGAAAAGCACTGATCATGTTAGTGATCAGTGCTTTTTGATAATTGTTGCTTTTCCTTTAGTAATTGTTGAAATTCTTTTTCAAGCTCTTCTGATGGTGCAATACTTAACCGGCTTAATACATCTGTTATTTTAGTCTCTAGTATCAGTAACTTTTCTTCCCGGTCATCCTTAACAGATGTCTGTTCTCTGTTTTTGAATTGCTGGTAGCTTCCTTCAAAATAGTTGATATGTTGTTCTTCGATGGAGATAATCTTTGTTGCTATCTTTTCCACAAACCTTCGATCATGTGAAACGAAAATGACTGTACCTTCGTATTCCATCAGCAATTTTTCCAGAGCTTCCATTGCTTCTAAGTCTAAGAAGTTGGTCGGTTCATCTAAGACTAATGTATTGTTGTTACTAAGGAATAACTTTGCCAGTGTTACTTTGACACGTTCGCCACCACTTAGTACGCCAATTTTCTTATGGACCTGATCGCGATAAAAATGGAGCCTGGCAAGTACCGTCCGAATCAATGTTTCGTTATGAATCGAGCCTTCCTGAACATTTTCCAGAATCGAAAGTTTTGGATCCAAAATTGATAGGTCTTGTTTAAAATAGGCTATTTTGCAGGCGGTAGAAAGATGGCCACCTTTTTCTTCTTTGATTAGTTTACGGATTAGGGTTGTTTTGCCACTTCCGTTAGCTCCAATAATAGCGAGCTTATCACCACCTTTAATAAGAAAATTTGCTTTATTCCAAAGGTGTTGATCGCCTATATTACCGTCTAGATTCTCCACTCGAATCAGGACTTTGCCAGTTAATTTTTCTTGATTCGGCAAATCCATTTTTATCGGGGATTCTTCAAAGGGTTTCTCTACTTTTTCAAGCTTTTCCAATCGGGTTTCAATTGATTTGGCCGTTTGCTGGAGTTTCTTTTGTTTTTTAGCAAAGTAAGGCTTTGCCCCCGTTATTTTTGCTTCGGAAGCACTAGTCTTCTTTGGCTTTTTAGTAGCTCTCTCCGCTTTTTCCGACTTCAATGTTAAAGCTCTTTCTAATTGCTGCTTTTTGGTTTGGTAATTTTCATATTCCTGTTGATACTGGCGTGCTTCCTGCTCTTTTTGTTTTTTGTATTGCTGGTAATTTCCTTTATATTCATGTAGCTTTCCTTGATCGATTTCCCATATCCTGTTGCAGGTTGCATCTAAAAATGCTCTGTCATGTGACACAACAACATATGCCCCCTGCCAATGCTTTAACGTATTTTCCACCCAGTCGATATGGTTGGTGTCTAAGTGTGTGGTAGGTTCATCTGCTAACAAAATACTGCTTTGATTGGAGAATGCTTTCTGGATATAGTCTTGTGTTATTTCACCACCACTCTTATGACCATCAGGAGCCTTTAATTGAGGCAAGAGATGTACGGTTCCATAGTGCTTGACATTTCCTTTCTCTGGTAGCAATTTTCCTGCCAGGGTGTGTAATAAGGTTGTTTTTCCGGTTCCATTTTTTCCAACAAGACCAATTCGTTCTCCTTCGTATATTTCAAGTAAATCAATTTCTAATAGCGTCTTAGCTTCTACAGAGATTGTAAGGTCACTCGCTTGTAATAACATAAGGCTATCGCTCCATTTTTGTTCGGAGACAATAAAAAGCCTCCTTATTCGTATTCAGAATAGGAGGCAATACCGTTAAGAAAGGCAGATGTGTAATAAGGGGAATGATTGCATTATTCCTCTTCCATAAGCCGGTCAATTAGTATGAATCCTATCCTGAATATTCTGCATAAAGACATACGTATCCCATAGTGGAATGATTATCTTTATGAAAATATGATGAGAGAATAGGATTATAACTTCATTGGCCCAAGGCTCACCCTTTCGATTTTATTTAAACAAAGTGTACAAAAACAGAAGTAAGAAGTCAATAGATAATACGACAGGATATAAAAATTATAGAGAAGGTTAGCACGTGAAGAAATTCGTTACTATTCAAATTGCACCATAAACCGGCAATGGTTATTCCCCTCTGTTTTACATTGCACTCTCTCCACACTCTCTGTACCTAATACGTTCTTAAACATGCTTGTTTCGCAGTGGCAGGCAATATGAAATTCATTTGCCACTGCAAAAATAGGGCAATTGTATTCGACAATCTCAAATTGATCTTCACCATGCTGATATAATTCCGCCATATAACCTTTCTCATTTTGGATATGGACCATTTCCTGCATTTTTTCATGATTGGAGGATTGGGTGACAAGATCGGCATATTGCTGTGTTTGTCGTTCTTTCCGATTCTCGAAAAGCTGATGAACTGACTCTTTCCCGTGTATTGCCTGAATATCTTTTAAGAATTCGACACTTATGGATTCATAGTTATTTGGAAATAGACGTTTTCCCTTTGTCGTTAAAAAGAATCTTTGTATCGGACGGCCGATTTCCTTTTTTTCATGCTGACTGGAAACGAGGCCATCTTTCTCTAATGTAGTTAAATGCTTGCGAATGGCCATATGGGTAATATCTAAATATTCGATAAGTTCATTTACAGATAAAGTAACTTCTTTCTTTAATAACTCTAATATTCTATCTTTTGTTGTTTTTTCTAATGGTTTCATGGGACTCCTCCTAAACTGGCTTCCCTTTTTTTATTTATAATCTTCATTATACAATATAAATGCCTATACAGAAATAAATGGAAATTTTGGAGCAAATGTGTTGAATAATCGTTAATAATAGTATAACATATAATTATACTTTTTATACTAAAAGGTATAATAAATATAATGGAGGTTTTACATATGGCAAACTTTACTTTACCCGAATTAGGTTATGCGTTTGACGCTTTGGAGCCACACATTGATCAAAAGACAATGGAAATTCACCACGGGAAACACCATCAAACATACGTTACGAAACTAAATGCAGCGTTAGAAGGGCAAGACGCTTTAGCTAACAAGAGTCTGGAAGCACTACTAGCTGACTTAAACAGTGTACCTGAAAATATTCGCACTGCAGTAAGAAATAATGGTGGAGGGCACTTCAATCATACGTTATTCTGGGAAGTGATCGCACCAGGATCTAAGTCAGATAAACCAGAAGGGGAATTAGAAAAAGCGATTGATCAAGCATTTGGCAGCTTTGATCAATTCAAAGAGCAATTCTCCAATGCAGCAACTACTAGATTTGGTTCTGGATGGGCTTGGTTAGTCGTAAACGCGGATGGAAAATTAGAAGTAACTAGTACTCCTAACCAAGATAATCCGATTTCAGAAGGCAAAACAGCTATCCTAGGGATCGATGTTTGGGAGCACGCGTATTACTTAAACTACCAGAACAGACGTCCAGATTATATTGCTAATTTCTACAATGTAATTAATTGGGATGTTGTCGCAGAAAAGTACCAAGTGGCTGTTAAGTAAATAAGTATTTAATGTAGCTAAGTGGGAGGATGGTGTTACTGTCTTTCCACTTATTTTTATTGAGGAGGTGTTTGATGTGGCATTTGTGATAACAGCGCCTTGTGAAACAGAAAAAGCTGGCGAATGTGCAACAGTGTGCCCAGTAGACTGTATAGAAGAAGGAAAAGATCAGTTCTATATAGATCCGGACATTTGCATAGATTGTGGGGCATGTGTAGCGGTTTGTCCTGTTGATGCGATAGTCGAAGAATATGACATGACTGCAGATCAAGAGCCTTATTTGGAAAAGGCAGAAGCATTTTTCGGTAATTAACCAAACAGTAGAAAAGCCCAGGTAATCGTGTTTAATTATCTGGGCTTTTGCTTTTAAGTATTAAAATGGAAGTATATCCTCGATATTTTCTGAACTCAACGTTTCGATCATACCTTCTAGAAAAGTAGATAATTCAACTCTTCTCCAAACGGGACTGTCCGTATCTTTTCATGTCATTTTAAATTGAAAAGTCATAATAACCTCCTTTTTTGGTTTATCAGTGCCACCACATTTTGCGGAAGACAAGTGGTGTGACTTTCTCTTGGTTTTTAAATATTCGAATGAAATGACTCGTTTCATCAAAACCAACATAATAAGCAATTTCTTCTATTGTAATGTTAGAGTATTTTAAGAAATTTTTTGCATGGTTTAGTCTGATTGATAATTGCAAGTGATATGGTGTCATGCCAATGTATTGCTTGAATTGCCGGGAAAGATGATATTTGCTGATCGGAAAAAGCTGTGCAAGGATATCTAGCGTTATTTTTTGTTGATAATGTTCTTCGATATAGTCACGAATCTCCTGAATTATGTTTGGAATGTACGTTATTTGTAAAGAAGAAGAGGCTAATAATATTTCCGTTAGCAAATCGGTTATATATTTATGGATAAGTAGTTCGGATTGAGAATTGTGTTGGTTGCTAGTATCGATAAGTTGTTGATATAAACCGACCATTTGGTTATCTGCGCCTCGTAATATAACACCATTGGAGTGGAAAAGTTGATAAAAATGCTGACTTTGTGCACCGTCAAAATGCAAAAAATATAGATCCCAATCATTATCTCCAACGGTTTTATAAAATTGATAATTTCTGCAATCGATGAAGAAGAGATCATTTTCCTCAAGATAGTATGTTTTATCCTCGTATAGTAACGTTCCCTTTCCTTTTTTTGTATAAACAATTAAATAGGAATTAACATTTTCTCGTTCAGTAAAGTAGCTTACCTTGGCAATAATATGACCAACCTCTTGAATATAAAGAAAATAATTCTTCGCAAAAGGTGTCGGAGTAACTATGGAACGAATAGATTCAGGAGACCAATCTAAGGATGCATCTGTGTACCAGTTTTTCATTGCTTATTCCTCCAAGCAAGATAGTACTATTTTTAAGCAATAATACATAATGCTTAATTGTTGGAAGCGTTTTATTATATACATAATCTTACTAATTTATGGGAGGAAGCGCAACATGTTTAAAGAGATCAAACCGAAAAAGCGGGCGCGCGTCGGATTATATTCGATTGGACTAGATGTATATTGGAAACAATTTAAAGGGTTGCGTGAGCGACTGGAAGGTTATGGGACATTTATCGAGGAAAAAATGGGTACAGAGGCAGAGGTTTTTTATTATGGATTAGTTGACTCGGAGTATAAGGCAAGAAGTGCTGGTGAGTGGTTTAATACGCAAAATGTGGATATTGTTTTTTGTCATTCTGCCACCTATGCCAATAGTTCGTCTGTTCTGCCCATACATCAAATCTGTCAAAAACCGGTTGTATTTTTAAACCTGCAGCCTACGGATAGGATTAATTATGATCATGCGACAACCGGTGAATGGCTAGCTCATTGTGGTGCATGTCCAGTACCAGAGGTGGCAAACGCATTGAACCGGGCAGAAATTCCTTTTCGTGTAGTGAATGGTTTATTAGGTTTAACAGAAACCCCTGAAATATCGACTACTAATGAAGTAACAGCACATTTTCCAGAGGCAACAAGAGCATGGGAAGAGATTTTTGAATGGGTTCGGGCAGCTTCTGTTGTGCGCACATTACAACATGCCCGTTTCGGGTTTTTAGGTAATACGTATAGTGGTATGCTTGATTTATATAGTGATTTTACGATGTTGCAGGCCCAGTTAGGGATCCATGTTGAAGTATTGGAGATGTGTGATGTAGCGAAATACCTAGATAACGTCAAGCAAACGGAAATAAAAGAGAAATTAGATGAAACAATGGAGATGTTTGAGATTAGTGGTGATTCGCCGGCAGATCCTATTGCCAAGAAACCAACAGACGAACAGTTACATTGGGCATGTAAAGTAGCAGTGGCTCAGGAAAAGTTAGTCAAAGATTATAATTTAGATTCATTAATCTACTATTATCATGGAGCACCTGGCAATGAATATGAGAAATTACAGGCAGGATTTATATTAGGTAATTCACTATTAACAGCCAAAGGAATCCCTGCTGCAGGTGAAGGTGATTTAAAAACAGCGGTAGCGATGAAAATAGCGGATTTACTCGGAACAGGTGGAAGTTATTCTGAAATTGTGGTGGTTGATTATCAGGATAAAACCATTTTGCTTGGGCACGATGGACCATTTCATATGAAAATAGCCGATGGCAAACCGATATTAAGAGGAATGGGTTTATATCACGGTAAACAAGGTGATGGTGTATCGGTGGAGGCAAAAGTAAAGAAAGGGCCGATCACTACTTTTAATTTAACCCAAACATTTGACGGGAAGCTGAAGATGATTTTTAGTGAAGCTAAGTCAGTAGATGGTCCGATAATGAAAATTGGTAATACGCAAACTCCTGTAAAATTTAGTGAGCATCCTGATCCATATTTGGCAAGATGGTTTGCCGAATCCCCTACACATCATTGTGCAATGTCGGTTGGGCATAATCAGTCACAATTCTCCAAAGTAGCAGAATTGCTACAATGTCATTATGTGAATTTGTAATTTAATATCTATCATAAACAGAAAAAGTGATCCTAGACAGACTAATCTGTTAGTATCACTTTTTCTTATGGAAATTATTCTTTTTCTCCAACAACAGTGAAGCGTCCATTAATGTGTTCTGGATTTTCGATTTCGTCCAGAATAGCAATTGCGTAATCCGCATAACTGATATAGCTTTCCCCAGCGTTATTGGTGATGACATTTTCTTTTCCTTTTTGATAGGAGCCAGTTCTCTTTCCATTTGGATCGAAAACAGCAGCAGGACTTAAGTGTGTCCACTTCAAATCTTCTGTTTGTTTTAATTCGTCTAATGCTTTCCCCATGTTAGAAGCTAACGGATAAACGAAATCAGGGAAGTCAGGTGTGTCAAATAAGTGTGTAGTTTGTTCTTCGTCAACATATAAGCTTCCTGCACCACCTACAACGATAAGACGTGTGTCAGTTCCTTGAAAAGCTTTGATTAAAACACGGTGAGAGTCGATATGTAAATGCTCCTCACCTTGTGGGGAATTATATGCATTGACAACAACATCAAAATCATTGACATCTTCGGTTTTAATATCAAATATATCCTTTTTCACTACATGGACATCTTTGTTGTCTACCTTCTCCGGACTGCGCACAATCGCAGTAACTTCATGACCTCTATGAAGAGCTTCTTGTGTAATCAGTTTACCTGATTTGCCAGTTGCTCCGATAATCCCAATTTTCATTTAGTATTCCTCCTTCGGTTTATTTGTAACTATTATAGTTACATTTAGTGTTAGAGTCAAACAAAAAACATCCCCTATTGGATAGAGAGATGTTGAATAATTTCTGCTAAGGTTTGCTTTTTTAATTCATTTTCCATAGCCTGTTGAGCCCGGGTTAAAGATGTGTCCAGTGTGTCTTGGATATTTCTGCCGACGTCGCAATTCGGATTAGGATGATCGTGTATGGCAAATAATTCTTCCTCTGTTGTTACAGCTTGATATATATCTAGTAATGTAATTTTTGGAGGTTCTTTTACAAGAGAATAGCCAGTTATACCAGGGCCCCCTTTTAACAGGTTGGCTTTTTTTAATAAAGATCCAATACGCCGAATGACAACAGGATTGGTATTGACACTTTTTGCAATAAAATCTGATGTAACACCCTTATCTGTTTGAGATGCAACAAGTGTAAGGATGTGTATAGCTACAGAAAAGCGAGTATTTATCATTCTCGTTCACCACCATTGTAATTATTCTAGTTGTAAGGGGTGTTGTTGTCAATCTAGTAGACATGGAAGGGTGTTATAAAATAAAAAGGGCATTTTTTCTGCTACTCTCTACTCATCCAATTCCATAACCTGGATTCATCTATTTGTAAAACAGAGATAGAATCATTGTCTTCTAAAGTTAATATTTCTTTGGTTGGCCCTGTAATAACAACTCCATAATGCTTGATCCCTTCATTTTCTAGATAACGGATTTTATTTTCAAGCTCTAGATCACCAAATACAACTTTAGAAGCAATATTCTCATACTCTTGTAAAAACTTTAATGTCTTGAGGAATTGCTGATGTAGTACATCGTAATCCCCTTCAAGATACGTGGGGGAACTGTAACCTTCGGATATGACCGAGCTGCCAAAGAGTCCTTTTTCTTCTTCACGGCTGTCTAGGATCATATCGTCATCATGCCAGATTGGATAACCCGGAAAACCAATAGAGTCAAAGATTACTCCCTCGGTTCGTTCATCCATATTTTCTGCTCCAGAGTCGACTGCTAACCAAAGTAAATCGATGTCTTTTCCTGAAAAAATTTCATATACTTCCTCTGTCTCCAATAAACGGGGGAAAGATACATATGCTGAAGTTACTGTTCCCTCCGGAAGTCTTTCAAGCTGTCTCCAGTCTGAAGTAACAGAAGAACCTGATCCCGGAAAAACAAAAGATGGAGAGGCCTGCGAAATCGATCCGAAATCCTTTTCCTCATGCGTACGAACAAAAGAAAAGAGAAAATGGGATTGATATTCTCCAACTTCTATAATTTCATCGCCAATTTTCTTTTTTTTCGGAGTTGTTAGCTCCATACCGAAGTAATAACCACCATTTATAGAGGAATGACTTAGATATCCATAAGGTTCGGTGATAGTTACGGTATGATTGATAACATTTCTTAACACTTCAGCACGATCAGGATTGCCCCATGAATAATATACAGTCGTTAGTATGCTAGTAACAATGGTAAAACCAATAAATAACAAAAAGACAAAATATGTTGTCTGAATTCTAGCTTTCCATTTCCCTTTTTTAATTATTTGTTTTTCCTTTTGATCCAAAGGTATGTTATCCGCTTCATCTTTTTCCAGAAAAGATTGATATGTTTCTAATTTCTCAAGCTCTTTCTCAAATTCTTCTAAATCTTTTCCGGATAACTCGCCATTTTCATAAGCTTCTAGTTTCTTTTGGAATGAATCACTCATCATTTTCCTTCCTTTCTCTTAGTGCTTGCCTGCCGCGGAAAAGTAAGACTTTATAATGACTAAGTTTTACGTTCATTACGCTAGCGGCTTCCTTGTAAGGTAATCCATGGAGATCATGAAGAATAATAGCGTGTTGTTGTTTCTTGGGCAGTTCCTTGATCCATAGTAAAACTTGTTTCGTCTCTTCATTTAGTAGTAATTGTTCGTGAAGGGGTGATCCTGGATCTTTTATCCAATGAAAGAAGGACCCCTCTTTGGGAACAGATTTTTTTTGTTTACGGTAATAATCGATAAAGGAACGATATGCTACCGTGAATAACCATGTTTTTACATTCTCATTATCATAAAACTCTAAATATAAGTAAGCCCGCAGGAAAGTTTCCTGGACAATGTCTTCCGCCGTATAGTGATCATGACAAAGAGAAAGAAGGAAGCGATAAATATCTTGAAAATATTTTTGGTATATTTTATCTATTGATCCCATTTGCTCCCCCTTTCCTTTCTAACTATATCACGCTGTAACCTGAAAAAAGTTACAAAAAATAATAGTAAAAAGATATGTATAAAAACGGTTTATAGTTTTGAAGAAAATGTTATAATTTGTATGATTGATGGAAGAAGGTGTAAATAGAATGTTTAAAAAAATATTTAAAAAATCGGAACCTACACACGAGGAGTTCCGTCTAGTATATGACATGTTTTATTCGAGAGTATATCGGGATGTCTATTTCATCACGAAAGACAGTCATTTGGCTCAGGATGCTTTACAAGAAACCTTTGTAAAAGCATATAAATATATGCATCGATTAGAAGATAAAGAGCGGATGGGTGCTTGGCTTTCCACCATAGCAACTAGAACTGCCATTGACCTTTTAAGAAAACGAAAAGGAGCACGTGAAGTGCTGACAGAGGATATTATGACACAAGAAAAAAATATGACAGAAAAAAGTTTTGACACCTTACATATTGTAGAAGCTAATTTAGTGAAAGAAGAATTGCTGGAATCATTAAAGGAATTAAAAGCAGATTACCGGGAAGTAATACTGTTACGATATATCCATGATTTATCAATCAGAGAAATTGCGCATTCATTAAATATCAATGAATCTACTGTGAAAACGAGACTTCATCGTGCACGGAACAAGGTCAAAGAAAAAGTACAACATGATCCAAAACGGCAATGGATTGGTGGTGAATAATCATGTGTGAAGAACATAAGTGGAAGGAATGGCTTAAAGAAGATTACCACAAAGTAGAAGACGATCCACGATCAAAAGATGAAAATTGGGAGAAAATAATAAAGCAAGTATCGCAAACCAATCAACATCAGAAAAAAATGCCGAAGAAAAGTTTGCTAGCAGTGGCTATGATTGCTGTTATTGTAATTGGCTCAGCCTTTGTTCAATCTGATCAAATGCAAGCTTTTGATTGGTTTGTGAAAATGTTTGTCACAACAGATGGTAATACGACACAAATTAACCAAACAACAACCGAAGAAAAGGATCCTGCAACGGAGTCCCTTCCTGATTTTGATAACATTACAACAGAAGAAGTACAAGAAGAAAGTAAGGAAATGACATTCGAAGAGGCACAAGCCGACACAGAATTTTATATTTCTAAACCTTCGTACCTACCAAATAGCTACCAATTGGATTTAGTAACTGTATTTTATGAAAAATCTTCAGCTAAAGATGTTCAACTTGATTATATAAACGATAGGAACGATGTATTAACATTACACCTAACCTATCAACCTAATGACTTCGCGGATGCAAAAGTGGTTGATAATGAAGATACAGAAATAAAAACAATTGCATTAGGTGACGGAGAGGCACGTTTGATAGCATTTAAGGATGGTGTCAGTCAAATTATATGGAGCACTCCACAAATGAATTGGCTGCTAGAAGGTACCGAAAAGGAAAAGAATCTTATCAAAATTGCAGAATCAATAGAATAACAAAAGAGTTTCGTATCTAGTAAAAGATACGAAACTTTTTTGTGTTGGTATTTAAATTAATATTTTAACCTTCCTGTTACAGAGTAAAATTGTTCGTAGTTATTGTAGTGTGAAATGGCGTGGAGGGTGCGGATACGATATTCATATCCCTTCTCGATCCGAAAGTTGACACTGCCGCTAACATACGAACTGGAATAATTAACAAACCTTTTACTGTTCCCTGTATTCACCCATTCTCCCGTTGATTTATTTTTGACTTGTAAGTAAATGGTACAATATATTTGTTGAACGGATGAATAACTTGATGTATTACAACTGCTCCCCACTCTTTGTGAATCCACTCTGCGGATGGAAGCATTCCCTTCTTTAATATACTTAGTTGATTGAACACTGATGATATCCTCTTTTATGTGAGGCTCATTAACCTCTGAAGCTTTTACGTCTGAAGTATAAAGAAAAAATCCAATAATGAGAACACATGATGTTAGTAAACCTTTGGTCAACATTTGCATACAATCATTCCTTCCCAAGGATTTTTTATTACAAATGTTTGACGTTTATATTAGGAAAATGGTTACAAAAAACTTAATCAGATCTAAGAAATAAGTTGCTTGATGTTTATCATTTGTAAAAAAGTAAAGGACTTTCATAGCCCCAAAAGGAGAAGATAAAAAGTTGATAGATTTTGTAAAGCAATTTCATCATAGTCTAACTAATAGGAAGAAATAGAAAAAGAAGTTATGATTCATTGTTATCTTTATTTTTTTTGGTTTCGAAAGGAAACAGCACCTTTTCTTTGACAATTTGTAAAGCAAATAGCATGCTATACGTAAATAGTTGTTCGAAAGGATGCTAGAGATGAAAATCGATGAGAAGGATAACAAAATATTAGATTTACTAGCAAGCAATGGACGCATGTCCTATGTTGATATTGGTAAGGAATTAGGTCTGTCTAGAGTGGCTGTTCGTGAACGTGTGAATCAATTAATTGAAGAGGGAGTTATTGAAGGATTTAGTGCCGTGATTAATGCTGAAAAAGTAGGTAAACAAGTATCTGCTTTTTTTGAAGTAGATTGTGAGCCATCTTCGTTAGTACAGGTAGCAGAGAGTCTGGCGAATAATCCGAGTGTGGCCAGTTGTTATCAGATGACAGGACCGAGTACGTTGCATATGCATGTATTAGTAGAGGATTTCAAAAAGCTGGAGTCGTTTATTAATGAAGAATTATATAGCTTAGAAGGCATTACCAGAGTGGAGAGTCATATTTTATTACGCCGATTTAAGAGCAGAAAAGGCTTGAAATTATAAAAAAGCGCCCATTCTGTGGACGCTTTAAGATATCAGGCTAAGAAAATCGCACCATATCCCAATGCACCGACGATCACAAAGGCCGGATGGACCTTAAATTTTACTAAGAAGAGCCAGCTAAGTCCAATTAATAGTATGGTTTGCCATATTCCTTCATTTTCATACGATTGAAAAAAGAATTGAAAGGTTAAAATGCCTAGAAGAACGGCAATCGTTGGCCGGATAACCATCGTCATTCTTTTTACCTTAGGTGAGTTTTTAAACTTATATAAAATACTTAATAAGATAATCATTAAAATTAGAGAAGGTGCTACCGTTGCGAAAATCCCGACACCTGCACCTAACAAGCCTGCTTGTTCATACCCGATATAACCGGCCATCTTCGTTGCAATTGGGCCCGGAAGAGCATTCCCGATCGCAAGTACTTCCCCGAATTCAGAAAGGCTTAACCATTCATAGCGATTAACTACTTCATTTTGAACTAAAGGAATGCTCGCTGGACCTCCACCATAACCAACAATACCAGGTATGAAGAAGGCAATAAAAATTTCCCAATAAATCATCGTTATCTAGTCCTTTCCTTCTTGTTTTGGTGTTGTCGAAAAAGCAACGATTAATAATACAAGAATAATAATGGCAGGATGAATGTTGAGTAATTGCAGCAATACAGTGCTTCCGACAATCAGGGCCCAATTAAACTTCCATCCTAAATCTTTTGTCCCTTTTTTTACAAAATCCCAAGTCAGAATAGCTAGCATAACACCAACGACGGGTACAATCGCATGTGTCATACCAATCACCCATGGTAATTCACTAAAGGTACTTAATGAAACAAGTAAAATGATCATAGCAATAATAGAAGGTACGATTGTTGATAAAACGGCATTAATTGCACCTAACCATCCGGCAAGACGATAGCCGATATACCCAGCCATTTTCGTCGCAATCGGCCCAGGAAGTGTATTACCAATCGCGAGTATATCGGAAAACTCATCATCATCCATCCATTTATAATGGTCAACCACTTCTTTATGAACAAGTGGAATCGATGAAGGCCCTCCACCATAGCCTAGAACTCCTACTTTAAAAAATGACCAAAAAATATGGAAGTGTTTCATTGCAACGCGGTCTCCTTTTCTAAATACTTGTTGTTATTTTAACATGTTTATATTTCCTTTGTTAAGTTAATTCTGTTTATCATTTAACAAAAGAAAATATTATATAAAATTAAATTGCTTAAGTTAGTTTTAAGTGATGATGTGAAGGCTTATTGACCAACGGTAATGTCTACAAATGGGGCAGTCACCACTATTTAGGTTCCCAAATAGATGTGAAAATATTGCAAAATGTTGGTAAAGCCATACATGCTGCTACACTGAAAGGAGAAAGAACAATCTTTTTACCACAGGCTGCCTTAGTAACCAGAATGATTGATTATCAATACGCTGTACAAGAAGCTATCGAAGCACCCAGGTGGCTATACGGAAGAACGTGTAGGGCTATATCAAATACACTAAGATTGGAAAGTAGAATTCCCCTATCTGTTCAGGAAGCATTGAAGAGAAAAGATCATGATATTGAGCTAGTAGAAAGTTACAGTGATATAATGGGGCACGCCGGAGGAATTTTAATCAATGATGAAAGTATAAAACCTGCTGGAAGTGACTCAAGGAGTGATGGCATTGCACTTGGTTAATAATAGAGGAACTTGGGACATTAGTGTTTCACTATAATCTTCGTTTGTGGGATGCTTTTATTTTACAAGTAAGGGGAAGAACATTATTCATCCCTGGATTGGTCTAATGCTTTTATAAAATAAGCGGTAGGTAACAAGACGCCGATGGCTGCTTGGATTAAAGCAAAGAACCTGGCAGAGTTAACAGGGATCATATCTCCGTACCCGACAGCAAGGATGGTGACACCGCTAAAATATAATAGATTGCTAAAACTATGCTCGACAGGAGTGTCAGTCGACAAATCATGCACAATCACTGTTTCCCCGAAAGATAAAGCGTAATAAAGCAGAGCGAAGCCAAATGTAACGCCGCACAACACAAAAAACAGTTTCATAAAGAGAGCTGTACTAAAATAACTTTTCTTATAGGTCTTATTTCGGAAAAAGTAGATTAAATTAACTATGATAAAAATGATGGCTGCGATTAATAAAAACTGTGCCATGATGATACCTCCTTTACTTCATATATTAACTGCCTATTTATAAATCAAACATTCCTTTGTTTTTTCTGGGAAATTACAAAATTTGATCCTATGAATAAAGTTGAGCGTGTTGAGTTACGTCCAGCTCCAGCGCCCAGAAACTAGGCAACTTCACCAATCGCCCTACGATAAGTCATCATCGGCTCGCAAGCTCACTGTGATTCCTTTATCTCAGTTGATTCGCTTTAGTCGCTACGTTTCTAATCGGGCGCTTGCGCTTTTGTTCTATGCCTAAAGAAAAAAGTCTCTATATTTGTTACAATTATCATGAAGGTTAGTAGAAAGGAAGTTTACTATTATGACGTTTGTAAATGAAGTAAAGCGTCCGATTACTCCAGACTATGATCCATGGGAAGCATACATGGACGTTGAACAGTATGGTGAAATGACGTTAACGAATATAGAATTTACCACTACTCATTTGTGTAATATGCGATGTGCACACTGTGCTGTCGGATACACGTTGCGTGATAAAGATCCAGATGCATTACCTTTTTCCTTGTTAAAGCAACGATTAGATGATATCCCTCATTTACGCACATTAAGTATTACTGGTGGGGAACCGATGATGTCAAAGAAATCAGTACGAGAATATGTGGTGCCGTTGCTTCGTTACGCACATGAGCGTGGCGTTCGAACACAAATTAACTCGAATCTAACATTGCCATATTCCCGATATGAAGCAATTATCCCTTATTTAGATGTACTACATATTTCACATAATTGGGGAACACCGGAGGAGTTTGCGGAAACAGGCTTTGCGAATATGGAGCGGAAGCCAAGCGAAGAGAGCCGCAAAAAGTATTTTGAACGAATGGTTGAAAATTCCCAGCGACTTGCTGCAGAAGGTGTGATGGTATCAGCGGAGACGATGTTGAACAATCGAACTTTTCCTTATTTAGAATCGATCCACGATCATATTGTAGAGATGGGATGTGCCCGTCATGAAATTCACCCGATGTATCCAGTAGATTTTGCTAGTAACATGGAAACTCTTAACTTAAGAGAGATGCAAGAAGGTATTGAGCGACTTCTGAATCATCGTGACGAATCGATGTGGATGTTATTCGGAACATTGCCATTTTATCCATGTAACACCAATGAAGAAGAGCTTGCGTTGTTAAAAAGGTTATACAAGGAGAAAAATGTTACGGTACGGAATGATCCGGATGGAAGATCCCGATTAAATGTAAACATTTTTTCTGGGGAAGTGATAGTGACGGATTTTGGTGATGATGAAGAGCCATCACTTGGCAATGTACAGAATACCCCGTTGCAAACGTCCTATGAACGCTGGATGGAATCGAGAACGGCGAAGTCATTGAACTGTCATTGTCCAGCTGTTAAATGCTTAGGACCGAATATTCTGGTTAAAAATACGTACTATCAAGATGTTGATTTTACGAAAAGATCAGCGAATATATCAAGGTAAGGCTTAGTCTACTATAGGACTAAGCTCTTTTTTTTGTAATGAAGGGATGGAAAATTAATCCTCTAAATATGACAAATGTCATCTTAAAATCCTGACAATTGTGCCTTATAAAAATCATGAAATTGGCGTAAACTTTAACATATAGTAAGTTTCGAAAGTAGGGATTATGATGAGTAAACAAAAACAAGCGAAATTAAGAAAAGATGTAATGCCGTACGCTACATCGACAACAAAAACAAGCATGATTCAATTATTCAACACAATTCCACCATTTTTCCTATTATGGTTTTTGGCATATCAGAGTTTGTCAGTCTCCATTTTCTTGAGTCTTGCTTTTTCCATAGTAGCAGCAGGGTTTATGGTGCGAACATTCATTATTTTTCATGATTGTGCCCACCAATCCTTTTTCAAAAATAAGAAATGGAATCGTGTGATCGGAACTATGACAGGAGTTCTTACGCATTTTGCTTTTGAAAAATGGAAGAGAGAACACTCGATTCATCATGCAACAAGCGGTAATTTAGATCAACGTGGTACTGGTGACATTTGGGTTATGACAGTTAACGAATATGAACAAGCTAGTAAATGGGAAAGGTTACAATATCGTTTATACCGTAATCCTTTTGTTATGTTCGGTTTAGGTCCATTTTCGTTATTCTTATATGATAATCGCTTTAATCGTAAGGATGCTCGTAAAAAAGAGCGTTGGAATACGTATTTGATCAACTTTTTATTAGTAGCGATTTATACAGGGATCGTGTTGACATTAGGATGGAAGGCAATCTTACTTGTTCAACTACCGATAGCATATGTAGCAGGCGCTCTTGGTATTTGGTTGTTTTATGTTCAGCATCAATTTGAGGATTCTTACTTTGAGAATGAATCGGAATGGGATTATGTGAAGGCTGCAGTTGACGGAAGTTCTTATTATAAGTTGCCAAGATGGTTGGAATGGATGACAGGTAATATTGGTTATCACCATGTTCATCATTTAGCACCGAGAGTGCCGAACTATCATTTAGAGAAGGCACACCAGGAAACACCACCATTACAGAAGGCAACTACTATTACATTAAAGACAAGCTTGGAATCGATTCGTTTTCGTTTATATGATGAAGAGCAGAAGACATTTATTAGTTTTAAGGAAATGAAAAGCCGAATTAAAAAGAAATCAAATATTTCATTACCTTCGACGAAAGGTTCTCAAACGATTCGTCCCTAATTTTGGGACGGGTTCCCCTGTCACCTGTTCCATAATTTTTTGGTACAATGTTGATAGGGGTTATTTTTTTGTGCTATCAGCTAATTTTATTGTTGATAGTATAAGAAAACTTAGGCTTTCGCCAATATTTGGTGATAAGCCAAGTTTTTCTAATGAGGTGGTTTTGAATGAGACATTGGTATGATATTTTCCCTCGAAATACGGGGTTAAGCTTGTATATTTGGATTATTTTTTGTGTGTTGCCTTTTTATTTTATATTTCGTTCCACTTCCTTGTGGGAGATTGGGGCTGGAATAGCGGCGACAATGTTGTTTTTTGGCGTGTACTGGATGACATTTAATTCGCATGGTCCATTGGTATACATAGGATTAAGTATTGAATTTGTGATTCATATTATGATGACGATTTTGTTTGGATATGTTTATTTTGCTTTGTTCTCCGCTTTTTATATAGGAAATATCCGGAGTAAAGCGGGGTTCATTACGATGTATGTTATTCACCTCGTCGCAACGGTTGGAGCAATGACAGCAGGGTTCTTATTAAATTATTCCTTGTTTTTAAGCCAAATACCTTTCTTAATTATGACGATTTTAGGGGTTATATTAATTCCGATAAATCGCTATAATCGATTTAAACAAGAAAAGCTAGAAGGACAGCTGGAGGATGCAAATCGAAAAATTGCTCAATTAGCGATTATTGAAGAGCGACATCGAATCGCAAGAGATTTACACGATACTCTAGGTCAAAAATTATCGATGATTGGCTTGAAAAGTGAATTATCTGCAAAACTTGTTGACAAAGATCCTAAAGCAGTGAGGAAAGAGTTACAAGATGTCCGGGATACGGCTCGTCAAGCATTGAAAGAAGTTCGTGAAATGGTTTCAAATATGAGAAGTATCCGGTTAGCGGAAGAAGTGGAACATGCCAAGCAGTTACTGGACGCCGCAGAGATTGAGAGAGAAATTACATTCGATGCGGAATGCGACCATCTTCCGCTTTTTTTAGAAAATGTGTTAAGCATGTGTTTAAAAGAGGCAGTAACTAATGTAGTGAAGCATAGCAACGCTACTTCTTGCTTCATTTACATTTCAGAAACGATGCAATCCATAAAACTTGCCGTGATCGATAATGGTATCGGTAGTATGGATAACGAGAGTTATGGAAATGGGTTAAAAGGAATGAAAGAGCGACTGGATTTTGTCAACGGAACGCTGGATATTAAGAGAAGAAGCAATGGTTTTGAAGTGTATATATCTGTTCCAAAAGTTTTGAGGCAGATAGAAGAGGAGGAAGAGCTGTGATCCGAATTGTGCTTGCTGAAGATCAACAGTTGTTATTAGGTGCGCTTGGGGCTTTATTAGATTTAGAGGAAGATATGGAAGTAGTAGGAAAAGCAAATAATGGTGAAGAAGTATTAGCCTTAGTGAAAAAAGAAATGCCAGATATTTGCTTAATGGACATTGAAATGCCAGTGATGACCGGACTCGATGCAGCCGAACAGTTGCGAAACCACTCTTGCAAAGTGGTTATCCTTACGACTTTCGCTAGGCCGGGATATTTTGAAAGGGCCAAAAATGCCGGTGTCAGTGGTTATATGTTAAAGGATAGCCCTAGTGAAGATTTAGTACATTCGATTCGCCAGATCATGAGAGGAAAACGAGTTTATTCTCCGGAATTAATTGATCTAGCCTTTTCGGAAGAAAACCCTCTAACTAACAGAGAAATTGAAGTGATGAAATTATTAGCGGAAGGAAGAACGACCAAAAGTATTGCGAAAGAACTTTTTTTATCAAATGGAACGGTTCGGAATTATATATCGATTATTCTAGATAAATTAGAGGTAGATAACCGTATCGAAGCGATTGCTAAAGTTAATGAAAAGGGATGGTTAAAATAGAAACTGTTTTTCAGTTTCTATTTTTTGCTTTTTTATGTAAAAGAGCATACAATATCTTTCGTGACTAGAAATAATCTGTACATATGGGAGTGAGAGCATGACTACGTCCGTTCAAAAACGAGGAACTATCGTTGCTTTGTTATTAGCTGGAGCTTTTATTGCTATACTTAATCAAACGTTAATGATTACAGCAATTCCTCCAATTATGAATGAAATGGGAATTACTGCTAACTCAGCGCAATGGCTAACGACCATTTTTATGCTAGTGAATGGTATTATGATTCCAATCAGTGCCTTTTTAATAGATCGATTTACAACGAGACAGTTATTTATTACCGCAATGAGTGTATTTGCTGTTGGAACATTAGTGGCAGCTCTAGCTCCTAATTTTACCATGTTATTAGCTGGACGTGTGATTCAGTCAGCTGGTGCTGGTGTGATGCTACCATTAATGCAAACCGTATTTCTCATGATATTCCCTGTCAATAAACGAGGATCAATTATGGGGTTAGTAGGGTTGGTTATTTCTTTTGCTCCGGCAATTGGTCCATCATTATCAGGCTGGATTACTGACCAATTTTCTTGGCGTGTTTTATTCTATATTATTTTGCCTATTGCTATTATTGATATCGTCATAGCTTATTTTGTTATGAAAAATGTAACCGAGATTTCTAAGCCAAAGCTGGACATTCCATCGATTATCTTATCGTCTTTTGGTTTTGGTGGTCTGCTATATGGCTTTACAAGTGCGGGTAATAATGGCTGGAGTTCTCCAGTAACTATTGTTGTACTAACTGTAGGAGTTATCTCACTGCTCTGGTTTATTTTAAGACAATTGAAATTGACACACCCCATGTTAGAATTTCGTGTCTTTACCTATTCGATTTTCCCATTAACGGTAACCCTTGGTATGATTGCATTTATGGGCTTAATCGCAGTAGAAACTCTCGTTCCGTTGTATATGCAGGATTCAAGAGAGTTCTCGGCTGTACAATCGGGACTGGTTATTTTACCAGGGGCGTTAATCACCGGCATCATGTCCCCGATAACGGGAAGGATATTTGATAAAGTCGGAGCGAGATGGCTTGCAATTATAGGTTTTTCATTAATGACGATTGGCTCATTTTTATTCACAATTTTAGATGATAAAACATCCATTACTTATTTGACGGTTGTGTTTGCTATCAGAATGTTAGGTATATCAATGGTGATGATGCCGGCTGCAACTGCTGGTTTAAATCAATTACCGAAAAAACTAATTGCTCATGGTGCAGCAATGGATAACACATTGCGTAACGTGTCCGCCTCTGTTGGTACTGCAATCATCGTAACGGTACTAACGCAGGCAGAGTCAATTGCTGAACAAAGTGGTGATCTTTATCCTGGGATAGCGGGTGCTAATATGGCCTTTTTAGTCCTTTCGATTATCACCTTAATAGGGTTAATTTTATCCTTTTTTATTAAAAAAAGCAGACCATACGAAGAAGAAGGAGATTAGTATTATTGCTAATCTCTTTTTTGATAAGGTAGGAAAGTATATAACCGTTGGTATCCTATTCATGTTGTTTATTATGAAAGTTATCGTGTGCAAGGAAATCGCTTCGGCTGCCCACTCCAGTAGGAGTTGAAGCGGGCGGCCTCCGCTGTATCGTTTGCTCTACAATGGTAATCACTGTTATCTTTTTGAACGTTCTAAAAGGACTGGGCGGGTTTCTTATTTAAGATAAGAATATACCCCGTCATTATTGCATTTTTGTATCAACAACATGTTCCTTGTGAAGAATCGTAGTGGTATTGGTAGATGATCGGTTGGCTGAGCGCTAGAAAAAAAGCCACCAGATCCAAAACGGGTGACTTTATTAAAAAAGTAACTATTTAACTAATGTCGCTTGTGCTTAGGGATTGCTTGTTCGATAAAGTTGTCTGCCAATTTTCTCAGTTCTTCTTTCATTGTCTCGCCTTCCATCGGTAAACCGTGACCAGCGATTATGATATCGGGTTCTAAATTTGCCAGCTTTTTGACAGATTCCTCAGCGCTAAACCAGTCTTCTGTAAAATAAGCAGGTGGTCCGTATACATGTTGTAGAGGAAAAAACACTGCTATTGATGACTCTGGTTTTTCTGTTGAAATCGCATCGCCTGCAATTAATAAACGATCCTTTTCACGAAACAAACTAATATGACCAGGGGTGTGCCCGGGTGTTTCGATGTATTTCCAATCCTCTAGAAAAGGAATAGTACCATCATTAGGCAATGCTGTCACAAGACCTTCCAAGTGCTCTGGCTTGGTAGGGAATATCGTTGATAACAAAGAGATCATCCCCCCTCCAACAGTTGGATCACCTGGAGGATATTCTCTTTCTCCTGTGACATAGTCCATCTCATTTTCATGGATATAAATCGGCACATCCCAGTATTTTGCCAATTTTTTCGCAGAACCGATATGGTCAAAATGCCCGTGTGTTAATATAATTGCCTGTGGTGGTTTGTTGCCGTAACGATGTTCGCAAGCATGAAGAATTCTTTCTTGATATTTTCGAGTACCCGCATCAATTAAAACCCAATCTTCATTTGGTGCGCCGATCATGACGACATTTACAATTAGAGTTCGATAATATGCTATATCCGGAAGTACTTCTTCCGGTATGGCATGATCGAAATCACGTTCCAGTTCTTTCCACTTTTCAATATGTTCTTGATCCATTGTTTCTCCCACCTTATCTGAGCGTAAACTATCTTTATTTTGGTGTGAAAAGAGAATAATTATACTGTTATCAGAAAATTTAAAAAATACTTGTTGTTATCGAAGTAGTATGATATCATTTATAACAAATTCAAGTAATGCACGTACAATTTAATAAAACGAAAGATTTTCTTATCCAGAGAGGTGGAGGGACTGACCCTAAGAAGCCTCGGCAACCAGCACAAATGTGCCCGGTGCCAATTTCAGAGGATCACATTTTGATTCAGAAGATGAGAAGATTCGACGCCGATTGTTTTTTAGATTCACATGATACAATCAATAGTAGAATCCTTCTCTATCTTTAAGAGAAGGATTTTTTTAATGCAAAAAAGGGAGGAGAATGGAAATGAGTGATTTATTATTTGCCTATTGGGTACCAAACGTAAGTGGAGGTTTAGTAGTATCAAAGTTGCCGCAAAAAACAGATTGGAGTTTTGAAGCGAATAAACGTTATGCACAAATTGCTGAGGAAGTTGGGTTTGATTATGGGTTGTTACAAACGCGTTTTTTTGCTAGTTATGGAGCGGACAAACAACTGGAAGCAATCACATTAGCGACAGCTTTAGGTGCTGTAACGAAAAACTTAAAATTAATCGCTGCTGTATTACCAGGACTGTGGCACCCAGCAGTTTACGCTAAGATGCTGTCTACACTGGATCATGTAACAAATGGCCGTGCTGCCGTAAATGTCGTAAGTGGTTGGTTGAAGGATGAATTTACTGCTTATGGTGAAAAGTGGATTGATCATGATAAGCGTTATAAACGGTCGGAAGAATTTATTCGCGTATTACGTGCGATGTTTACTGAAGAACCGGCAAACTTTAGCGGGGATTATTACTCCATTCAGGATGCACCAATGAAACCGAAGCCGGAAACTAATATTCCGATCTTCCAAGGCGGAAATTCACAAGCGGCGAAAGAAATGGCATCCCGGGTATCTGATTTCTATTTCATGAACGGTAATACATTAGAAGGTTTTGAAAAGCAAATTAACATAGTAAAAGAGTTAGCGGAAAAAGAAGGAAGAGAAGTAAAATTCGCTGTGAACGGTTTTGCCATTGTTCGAGATACAGAAGAAGAAGCTGTCCAATTATTACGTGATATCATTTCACATAAAGATGACGATGCAGTTGAAGGCTTCCGACAAGCAGTTAAAGAAGCAGGACAATCGACGAAACAAAAAGAAGGTATGTGGGCCAATTCAACAAAAGAAGATCTTGTCCAATATAATGATGGTTTTAAAACAGGTCTGATCGGTACACCAGAACAAGTGGCGGATCGTATTATTGAACTAAAGAAAATCGGTGTCGACTTGGTGTTGACAGGACACTTCCACTATGAAGAAGATCTAAGACGTTTTGGTGAAGAAGTGATTCCTTTAGTGAAACAAAAAGAAAAAGAATTGAAGGAAGCTGGTGTCTTTTCATGAAAATAGCTGCCATTGCGGGGAGCTTGACACCGTTGTCTAAAACGTTACTGACAGTGAAAGAAGCTGTTGGCCATATTCGCCGTCACCACGATCATGTAGAAGTGAATTTGATAAATTTGAAGGAATACCAGCTAGATTTTTGTGATGGTCGTGATCCCTCTGAATATGAAGGAGATTCGAAAAAAATAATTAAGGAAATCGTTGAAGCAGATGCGTTAATTGTAGGTACTCCCATTTATCGAGGATCAATCCCAGGTGCATTAAAAAATGTATTTGACCTTATTCCTAACACTGCATTAAAAGGGAAAGTACTGGCATTTATCGCAACAGGTGGGTCGTATCATCATTTTTTGGCAATTGAACATCAATTAAAGCCGTTAGCTGGTTATTTTAAAGCATACACCTTGCCTGGAAATGTGTATGCACATAACGATCATTTTCAGAATAAACAGCTTACTGATGAAGGTATTAAACAGCGGTTACACGAACTGAGTGATTCCGTCGTAACATTAAGTAAATCTCTTGACAGTAAAGTGATTGGTGCCGAACAACCAGTCATTCCGCGACAAAGTTTAGCACAGACATAAGTAAAATTAATGTAAAAAATGAAAAAGCCCTTCACATGTATGGACAAATTAGTAAAACATGATAAAATTTTAGTAAGTCGATGTGAGGGAGTTCGATCAAGATGAAAATGTGGATGAAAAAATTAACCGTTTTATTAGTGACAATATTAACACTTGGTTTATATGTCCCGCCTATCTATATTAATGCTGATGTAGATTTAGGCAAAAAAGACTTAGAGCCAAGTGAAGATCGGCCAAAACAAGTAGATGAAGAGGGAATAGAAGATTCGATAACAGAAGAGAATCTCATTCTTGAAGATTCGAATCAACTTTATCTGCAGGAATTAAACCACCTTGCCAAAGACCAAGTGCAGGCGAAGTTAGGCACCAAAATATCGGCAAAAATTAATAATGATGTGAATCAAGTAGTCTTACCAAACCTTGTAATGGTATTAGATAAATTATATGAAGAAATTGGGGAAGATGAAAGCCAATACTTAATGGTTGCCGAAGAGCCTTCTGCCGGATATGGTGAGCGTATTTTTAATTTATACAATGTGAAAGAAAAAGAAAATGTTGCTAAGTTTCATGTCAATCGATTAAGAAGACCGCAAGACGGTTATTATTTTCAATTTCACTATCATTTGCAAGACGATCAATTCGAAGAGCATTTCCCGATAGGAGAAGTTTATTGGGGAAAAGATACACCACCAAAATGGATGTCGTAATAGATAGGATGCCTTACATATAGGAGGCATCCTTTTTAACCATAATAGCAGAAATATAACATGTCAGAATTTTAAAACATTTTTCTTTATTTTAACTCGAAATATCGGTAAAATAAGTTTTGTTGCGGTGCTAATCGTTTGTAAAACTGCCTTTAAGGTTCGAGTAAATCAAGTGGGGGATCACGAACGCTAACACCCTGATAAGTTTCACTAACCATCAGCTTTATCGTGAATTTTTTAAGGGAATCATATTAAAAAGGAGTCACACAAAATGCCTATTAAAGTGCCGGATTTACTACCAGCTAAGAGTAAGTTACAAGAAGAGAATATTTTCGTTATGGATGAAAGTCGGGCATTTAAACAAGACATTCGGCCGCTTAAAATATTGATATTAAATTTAATGCCATTGAAGCAACAAACTGAAACACACTTATTACGATTATTGGGGAATAGCCCATTGCAAATAGAGGTAGGATTATTGCATACAAGCACACATACGTCTAGGAATACCTCAGTAGAGCATTTAAAGCAATTTTATAAATCAATTGATGATGTAAAGTCTAATAAATATGATGGTTTAATTATTACTGGTGCACCAATTGAAAAATTACCTTATGAAGAAGTGAATTACTGGGAAGAGCTGTCTCAAATTATGGAATGGAGTAAAACCAATGTAACCTCTACCCTGCATATTTGTTGGGGAGCGATGGCTGGTCTGTACTATCATCATGGTGTGGATAAGTATATGATGCCAGAAAAATTATCAGGTATTTATACACATACTATTAATGATCCTCGAGAAAAGTTAGTCAGTGGCTTTGATGAGGAGTTTTTAGTACCGCATTCACGTCATGCTGATATCCGTAAAGAAGATATCGAAAAAGTGCCAAGTCTGAAAATATTAAGTGAATCGAAGCAAGCGGGAGTATATATGATTGCTTCAACAGATGGTAAACAGATCTTTGCCACAGGGCACCCAGAATATGATGCTTTAACATTAAAGAAAGAGTTTGATCGTGATACGGCAGCGGGCTTGAACCCCATGATACCGGAAAACTATTATCCGGATGATGATCCAAACCAAGCTCCAAAATTACGCTGGCGCACACATTCCAATATATTGATCTCTAATTGGCTGAATTATTATGTTTATCAGGAAACGCCCTATGAATTGTAAAAGACTTGCCCAATAGAAAGCTTAAGACCTCTCCGGAAAATAGGAATAGGTTTTAAGCTTTTTTTAAACAGCTAAAAGATAAATGTTTCAAATGTCATGCACTCACTTTCCTCTCTGATTTTACAATCCCAACATCGCCTTGTTTCTGGCGTTTCATGTGGTTAAACGTTCTTTTATGCTTTAAAAAAATAGTTTGAATCACCAACTTTGTGCAAAACATTAGTAAATGGTTTTGAATGAGGTGAGTGATGTTGAGCAGTTCTAATAAAAAAATAAAAATAATCACAGCTCCAGGATTTGCAGATGATGTCATTAATGAAATGAAAAGTGATCTGCCTTCCTTGTTGGAGTATTATGTTGATGAAACAGTAAATTGGGAATTTGAACACGAAACAGATCCTTTAACAGGATCGACAGAGAATGCAAGGGAAATTTTGGAAGCAATATTAGAAAATGCACAAGAATATGATAATACCTTTTTGATTTGTTTAACAGATTTACCGTTATTCCATAATAGTAATGTTGTGGTTGCTGAAGCATATGAAAAAAAGAATATAGCATTACTTAGTTTGCCTGCTCTTGGATCTACCCCAATGATCAAACGAATTAGGGCCTCTATTATCCAATTAGTCAATGAAATGTATAGAGGAGTCACTGATGAAGACCAACAAAAATTGAGAGATAAGATAGAGGAAGCAGCTAAAGACGGTCTAAGAATTGTTAATGGTTATATACTAGTTAGCAAAAAAGGGCTAGAGAGGTTCTCTCCAGTTAGAAGAGAAACACCTCAAAATGGTGAGGAAAATATCGATGTTCGTTTTACTATTCCTTCAAGATACTTAGGAGGCTTACGAATTTTACCTGGTATGGTACGGGCGAACCGTCCTTGTAGAATGTTTCCATCTTTCATAAAAGTAATGGTTGTTGCATTTACCACAGGAACTTATGCCTTAATTTTTCCGACTTCATGGATGTTAGCGAATGAATATGAGACGTGGCGCATGATCATATTAAGTTTTGTGTCTATTATTGCGATGATCACTTGGATTATCGTCGCTCACAAACTATGGGAATCACCAAGAGTTGAGACAAATAACCTAAAAAGAATGTTATACAATATAACCACGGCTTGTACATTGATGATTTCAGTTACATTATTCTACTTAAACTTATATCTTTTGTTTTTAATCGCTGTTTTTTTATTCATTCCTATAGGTATGTTAGAATCTCAAGTAAGTTCTAATGTTAGTTACAGTGATTACTTTTACATAGCATGGATTATCACTAGTTTCGCTACAATTATTGGTGCTTTAGGATCTGCTTTAGAAAGTGAAGAAACAATACTTTCTGCAACTTATGGATATCGACAAAAACAGCGGTATGAACAATTGAAAAGGAAAGAAGAAGAAAAGAAGCAGCAATCTTAAAATAAGCTCTTCATGAAAAAGACCGGGCGGAGATTTGCCCGGTTATACTTAGTGTAATTTTTGCTGATAGTGCGCATAGGAATCTGTGGCGAGGGTTACTGCCTGGGCGAATGCTGCACCTCCACCTAGTGCGGCGCTAACAGCAATCGTTTCCATTAATTCTTCCTCATTAGCACCGTTTTCTACAGCACCTTTTGAATGATAAATAATACAATACTCGTCCTGGGCATAAATACTGATCGCTAGCGCCATAAGTTGCTTTTCTTTTTTACCAATTGTTCCGTCCTTAAATGCCTCTTCGGTAAACTCAAAATATCCTCTTGTCATCTCAGGTAAGTATTCTTCCATTCTTCTGGTACCACGTTTAAAATCTGCTATTGATTGATCAAAATAGTTTACATGTTCATGGTTATCCATCTTTTATCCCGCCTTTCATTTTAATGTGTGAAAAAGCATAAGATTTTATACAGACACGATAGACAGAAAAGATTAAAGTCGTTAAAATTTGAAAAGGGGGGTAATAAAAGATGAGTGAAGAAAAAGATAAAGTTCAACTAAAAGTTAGAGACAATGGATCCATTCTAGTAACAGGAGATGTTGAATTAGTGGATGCAGAGGGGAATCCATTCGAAACAAAACCAAAGTTTTCATTGTGTCGATGTGGTGCATCCAAAAACAAACCATTCTGTGATGGATCCCATAAAGAAATTGATTTTCAGGATCAAATAAGAGCGAAATAAGTTTGACAAGCACACAAGATATTTGTGTGCTAATGCTTTTTTCCCATTTTTAAAGCATGTTGTTTTAATCTCTCTCTTAGTGGTAATACATCAGTAACGCTACCTAAAGAGAGGAGAATGATGGATGGCACAAAATAAAGATGTCGAAGTAGAAAGAAGAGAAAAGAAATCAGACCCTAGTAAAGTAGGCGTTGCTGCGATTAAATATATTACCTATTTAATTATTTTCTTTGGAATTTTGTGGTTTCTAATCACTTATGTATTTGGGCGATTGTTCTAATTAAAATAGAGAAGCAGAGGGCACTACCATTTCGGTTGGTGCCTTTTCCTTTTGATTGCCATTGCGGTTGAAAATGATCTGTAGTAATGTGTGTTGGAGATGGAGGTGATTTCATGAGGAAGAGGCAACAAATTCTCTTAAGAAAATTATTGTTAGCAAATGGGCAAGTAGCCTTAGTGCAGAATTTGGCCAAAGAGCTAGACTGTTCAGAGAAAACGATTCGAAATGATTTGCAAATAGTGGAATCGTTTTTAGAAGAACAAAGTAATGGTCAATTGATAAGAAAGCCTGGTGTAGGGGTATCGATTGAAATATCTGATTATGAAAAGCAAGAAGTTTTATCTTTGATTCAATCTGAAAATAATGCGGCAAAAAGAAGTGTTTTAGATGTTACAGAGCAAAAAGAAATATTATATCAGCTTCTTATTCATGAAAATGTCTCCATTCAACAGTTAACGGACCGTTACTTTGTTTCACATACGACGATAAAAAAAGTTATCGATGAGATAGATGCATGGTTAAGAACCATAAATGTACAGGTGAAGACCAAGCAAAAAGTTGGTATTGTGGTCGAAGCAGCAGAAAAGGATATTAGAATAGCAATCCAGCATATCGATTATTATAAAGAAAAGAAAGGTTCGCCATCTTTTTCTTTCGTGTATCAACAAGTGCATGAGCATGAACGACGAGCATTGGATCAATCTTTTCTAACGTTTATACGCGATTATCAAATTCCATTAACCGATGAAAGTATAAAGAATTTAAAGACCTATATGATAGTGATGATGAAAAGATTGAAAACCAACCATATGGTGGAAATAAGTGAAGATCATTTAGCATTCATAACAAAGAAACAAGAATTTCAATGGATTGAGAAATTAGTGGAGGACTTAGAGGAAATTTTTCTTATTAAAGTACCAGAACATGAAAGGGTATACTTGACCATGCAATTCCTGGGAGCAAAATTTCAGGATAGGCATGGCGATGTGTCTCATTTTGATGCTGATGTTGATCAACAAGCAGAATGGCTGACAGATGTGCTGACCAAACGATTGAGTGTCTTAGCATTAATGCCTTTTGGCCATGATGAAACATTAAAAGAAGGATTAAAGGTTCATCTTTATTCTGTTATCAATCGTTTGAAATATGAACTTCCTGTCCAAAATCCGTTGGCATCAGATATTAAACAGATGTATCCGTTTATGTTTGATGCTTTAATTACCGTATTACAGGATGTGGAGGAAGAATTACCATATCAAATCCCGGAAGATGAAGTGGCATTTTTAACCTTGCACTATCAGGCTTCAGTGGAACGAATTAGAGGGGAACGTCAGTTTAACAAAAAAATAGTCATCGTATGTCATATGGGGATAGGCGTATCAGAAATTTTGCGATCAAAAATTGCTGCTTCATTTCATGCAACTGACATAGTAGCTACTCTTCCGCAAAACAAATTGGAACTGTTTTTAAAGGAACAGTCAGTAGACCTTATTGTTTCCACTATGCCTTTAGAGGACGAAAAGATTCGACATGTGATGATTACACCTCTTTTTAATGAGCATGATAAAAATAAGTTACGAAATGCTTTGCTTGGAAAGAGCGAAGGTACTAGTGATTCTGTATTAAGAAGCTATATAAAAGATGATTATATATTTTTGGATTTAGCTATAGAACATCGCTTCGAATTAATAGAGAAATTATCAGAGAGGTTAGTTCATGATGGTTTGGTAGAAGAGGATTATGGGCATCAAGCGCTAATCCGTGAACGGGCAGCAGCTACAGCAATTGGTGGTGGTATCGCCATTCCACATGGGGACCCGGATTTAGTCAAAGAATCTGCTATTGTAATAGCAACGTTAAAAGAACCAATCACGTGGGGGACGGAAACAGTTTCTTTAATTTTCTTTCTTGTATTGAAACAGGAGTCGTCAGATAAAAGAAGAAAACTATTCCATCAGTTGTCAAGGTTGGCAGGTAATCCAGAGAAGGTTGCTAAACTTACCGGTGTAACAGATGTAGATAATTTTTTAGATTTAATAGATTAAAAAATCCTTGCAGTTCCTATGAATTGTGAGGATTTCCTATATTAAGGGAAAAGATGAATTTTGGTTATTTTACAAAGTATATTCCGAGGTAATAAATGGGTATTTTTACCTTGTTCCTCCGTACTAAAAAAATCATTTTTGCCGGAAGTAGTGGTAAGTTTCTTTTATTTTGATTTGTCGATTTGGGGGTATACTATGAGTAAATACAATAAGGGAAGGTGTTAATAGATGACTAAAGTATTAGCGATTACATCTTGTCCTAATGGGATTGCGCATACGTATATGGCTGCTGAGAATTTGGAAAAAGCAGCAGAAGAGATGAATATAGATATTAAAGTGGAAACGCAAGGCTCAATTGGGGCGGAAAATGAATTGACCGCATCGGAGATTGAAGAAGCAGATGCAATAATTATTGCTGCGGATAAAGCAGTTGAAAAGTCTCGCTTTATAGGTAAGAAGTTGGTAGCAGCAGGTGTACAGGAAGGGATTCGAAATCCTAAAAACTTAATTGAAAAAGCGTTAAGTGATGATGCCCCGGTACATAAAGGGGAAGGGAATAACAAAAAAGAAAAAATGCCAACAGCTTCGGAAGGGACGAAGCAAAATCCAATTTACCGTCACTTAATGAATGGTGTATCCTTTATGGTACCATTTATCGTTGTCGGGGGGTTATTAATTGCGATTGCTTTAACCATCGGTGGTGTTCCAGGTGAAGGCGGTATTGCGATACCAGAAGATTCCTTTTGGAAAACGATAGAGTCGATTGGTGGTGCCGCGTTTAGCTTTATGGTACCAATCTTGGCTGGTTACATTGCTTATAGTATTGCAGATCGACCAGGTTTAGCTCCAGGTATGATTGGCGGTTTTATTGCTGCTAATGGGAGCTTTTATGGTAGTGAAGCAAGTGCAGGTTTTCTTGGTGGTATTATCGCAGGTTTCTTAGCAGGTTATGTGGCGTTATGGATTAAGAAAATTAAAGTGCCGAAGATGGTACAACCGATTATGCCAATTATTATTATTCCGGTATTTTCTTCGCTAATTGTAGGGTTGCTTTTTGTATTATTAATCGGTGCCCCAGTAGCACAAGTATTTGAATCACTAACAGGTTGGCTTGCAGGTATGCAAGGAACAAGCTCGATTTTATTGGCTCTCATTTTAGGTGCTATGATTTCATTTGATATGGGTGGCCCGGTTAATAAAGTAGCCTTCTTATTTGGTGCAGCAATGATTGGCGAAGGTAACTATGAAATCATGGGCCCTATTGCGGTTGCCATTGCTGTACCGCCAATTGGTTTAGGCTTAGCAACATTAATGTTCAAAAATAAATTCGAACAAGCACAGCAGGAAACTGGTAAGGCATCTTTAGCAATGGGCTTCTTCGGTATTACAGAGGGTGCAATTCCATTCGCGGCACAGGATCCTTTACGTGTCATCCCGAGTATTATGATCGGTTCCATGACAGGTTCAGTTGTTGCCATGTTAAGTAATGTTGGAGACAGGGTAGCGCATGGTGGCCCAATAGTTGGGGTATTAGGCGCTGTTGACAATGTCATTATGTTCTTCGTTGCCATTATTATTGGTGCAATTGTGACGGCATTTATGATTAATTTACTGAGGAAAGATGTTGAAAACCCAGTCGTAGAAGATTCAGCTGTAGAAGAAGCGGAGTCGAATAATCCTTCTGCTCCCCAATCAGTAGAACAAATAGATAAACTAACAGACATTACAAGTGTAGAGTTAATTGATCCAGATATTAAAGCAAATGACAGAGATGGTGTCATTGATGAAATGATTGCAAAATTAGATGCTAATGATGTTTTAACATCTAAACAAGACTTTAGAAAAGCAATATTAGATCGTGAAGCAGAAAGCTCTACAGGTATTGGTATGAATGTGGCCATTCCCCACGGTAAATCAGATGCAGTAAAAGTACCACGGGTCGTGTTTGGGATAAAAAGAGATGGTGTAGATTGGCATAGTGCGGATGATTCTCTGGCGAAGTTAGTCTTCATGATTGCCGTACCAAAACATGCAGAAGGAGATGCGCATTTAAAGATCCTACAAATGCTCTCCAGAAAATTAATGGATGATCAATTTAGAGAACAATTATTAAATGTAAGGTCTGAGGAAGAAGCATATCAATTATTAGACCAAATACAATAACAGTTAAACACCCCTTTTCCATTTTAAGTGGAGAAGGGGTGTTTTGTTTGAATAAAAGAAAGAATAGGGTTTTTCGCCTAAATTTTCTGATTTATTATAATCTAATGGGGTGTAATCGGGTAATTCCTTTGTCCATCTGATACAATGTACCCTCTTCTAAAAACCTTGTTAGATTACCTTACACAAAAATTGAGGTGTTTAGGATTTCGGCTTAGACTGTATTTAACAGTTGATGTTAATAAAATTTACAAGGAGAGGGAAAAGATTATGGATACTGTACTTATGGATAATTTATGGGTCATTATTGGTACTTTTTTAGTTTTATTAATGATAGGTGGATTTATTTTACTTGAGGCTGGTTCTACTAGAATGAAAAACGCCGGCCACATTGCAGGAAAAACAATTTTTACAATTGGAATCGGCTCAATCGTATTCTGGGCTGTCGGTTGGGGCTTCATTTATGGTGATGGTAACATGTTTATCGGTTTATCCGATTTCTTCTATGGTGATACATCATTTAGTGAAGATGGGTTATCCCCAGCAGTTGACTTTATGTTTCAAATGATGTTTGCACTAATTGCCTTAACGATTGCATTCGGCGGTTTTGCGGAACGTGCAAAATTATCAGCATATGTTATATTCGCAGTTTTATTCTCCGCATTAGTTTATCCAGTTGTTGCTCACTGGATTTGGGGTGCAGGCTGGTTAGCGGATCATGGTAAGCAAGACTTTGCAGGTTCAACAGTTGTACACTTAACAGGTGCGATGGCAGCATTGGCTGCAACGGTTGTTTTAAAACCTCGTATTGGTAAATACAATAAAGATGGTTCTTCTAATGAGTTAGCAGGCCACAACCAAGTATATACAGCATTAGCAGTATTACTTTTATGGGTAGGTTGGTTCGGTTTTAACGGTGCAAGTACATTTGGAGTGGAAGATGCATTCTTTGGTTATGTTATTTTAAATACACAATTAGGAGCGGCTGCTGGTGCAATTGCAGCAATGTTACTAGTGTGGGCACTAACAGGAAAAGCAGATGTTCCAACGACATTGAATGGTGCATTAGCAGGTCTTGTAGCCATTACAGCATCTTGTGGTTTCGTTGAACCATGGGCAGCAGTAGTGATTGGTGCGATTGGTGGTCTTATTGTTTACGCGAGTATGCGATTCTTTGATCGTGCCCGTATTGACGATCCAATCTTCGCATTATCTGTTCACGGTACTGTCGGTGTTTGGGGTACGATTTCTACAGGTTTCTTCGCTACACATGAATTATCAGTTGGTATGGATTGGGGTCAACCAGGTTTATTCTACGGTGGTGGATTCGAGCAATTAGGTGTTCAAATTTTAGGTGTTGCAGCATCTGGTGCTTATGCATTTGTTGTATCATTCATTATCCTTAAGATTATGGATAAAGTAATGGGTGGAATAAGAGTTTCAGAAGAAGAAGAAATCATTGGTCTTGACATGAGTGAGCATGGTAGCTATGGTTATCCTGAGAACATTCCACACCCTGATGAACAACAGGCAAAATAATGCATAGTTCTTCTATAAAGGAGAGGACCTCCGTAATGAGTTACGAAGACATAAGAAAATGGCGTGAACAACACATTCATGAACAAATAGACCATGAACAACTAAACAATTTTCACGATGATTTAATGCTAAAAACCGTACAATTAGCGATGGAGAAAGTTAAGGAAGAGCAGGGGGAAGTCCCTGCTCCCTTCGCTTTTTTTCTGATGGGTAGTGCGAGCAGAAGGGAACAATCGATATGGAGTGATCAAGATCACGGCATTATTTTCGATGGTCCCAAACAACATCAAACTTATTTCCAAAAACTAGGAACAGAGATAGTGGATGGTATGGAATTGGTTGGTTATGAACGGTGTGAGGGTAAAGTGATGGCGTCAGAATCTCGATGGACAAAATCTGTTGAAGGTTGGAAACAACAAATCACAAATTGGCTTGATGAAGAGAGCTGGCAATCGTTACGTCATTTTTCAACTTTCTTTGATTCTCGTGTTTTACTAGGTGAAGAAAGATTACTGGCAGATGTAAAACAAGTTACATTTTCATATATTCAAAGTCATCCGAAAATAATCAATAGATTAGTAGATAATGTAGGCTTTATCCGGAAAGGTGTAGGAGTATTCGGACAGATATTGCCGGAACAATCCGGAAAAAGAACCGGTCAAATAAATATTAAAACAACAGCACTGTTTCCATTTGTTAACGCCCTTCGACTATTAGTATTATGCAATCAAGTAATGAAAACACCTACTATCGAAAGATTTGCAGCACTTAAAACGAAATACTCCTTTTTAACAGAGTATCAAATACTGTTTGAAAGTTTGCTAGCTTTTAAGTTTCAGTTTACAAAAGATGCAGTCGAATATGAAGAGGTACATTATATTCCTTTAAAGAAGTTATCAAAAAAAGACAAACAGGAGTTGAAGGAATATATGAAAAAAGGTGCGGAACTTTTTGAGCGAACAAAAAATACGATAGAAAAAGAGTGTTCTAAATGGTAATGAATCAGATGCTTCAATTTATTAAACAGATGTCAGGGAAAATGAGTGATATCAATCCTGTTACCAGTCAAACGGATGCAAGAAAGATTGCTTATATTCGTAATTTACAAAGAGAATTGAAGCAAAAAGATGTGTTAAATACACCTTTTAAAGATTTAACTGTGGTAGTGTTTGATATCGAAACAACAGGTTTTTATCCCTACAATGGCGATCGAATTCTCTCTATAGGTGCAGTGAAAATGAAAGGATCAGAAGTCTTAAGAGACCAGCTATTTTATAAAACGATCCATAGTGAATTACCCCCTTCAGAAGAAATTGCAGCTTTAACTGGGATCACTGAAGCAGAACTAAGGCAAGCAGCACCTTTGCCAGAAGTGTTAAGGCAATTCTTCCAGTTTGTTCGTAGTGATACTTTGATTGCCCATCACTCCAGTCATGAGAAACAATTTATGAAACATGCTAGTTGGACAGCGTTGAAAACAAGCTTTCAGCATCGCATTATTGATACTTCTTTTTTAACAAAGGTTGTATCTCCGGGAGTTTCTTTAATTACATTGGATGAGTGGTGTGATCATTATGGAGTAGATATTGGCCGTAGACATCATGCGTTATATGATGCTGCAGCAACTGCCAAGTTATGGTCGGAAAATGTAAAAAAAGTAGAAGAAATGGGCTTTACGAATTTAAAAGATATTTATACACATATTGCTAGTTTGCCTTAATTCTGAAAGGAGAGGAAAAGAACGTGAATCATGACATACCAGATCATATGGCCACCTTTCCAATTAGTGTAGTAAAAGAACTGACGAAATTAAGTGGAAGGCAAATTCGTTACTATGAAGAACAAGGATTAATCTCCCCAGCCAGAAATGAAGGGAACAGAAGAATCTTCTCTTTACATGATATCGAGCGGTTAAAGAGAATTAAAGAACTGATTGATCAAGGAATTAACATTGCTGGTATTAAAGCGATGTTAAAAGATTAACAATTCCCCCGGTTTTTTAGTGAAAACAAAAGGGGGTTTTTTAATGCCCAAAAAACCTCCCAATGCCACAGTTTCCATAAACTGCGAAGTAACTTTTGTGTTCCTTCCTCCCATTCTATTTGAGATGAGTGCTAGTCCGACGCTGCGGAAAAACACTCCCTTTCCGTGGGGAACGCTTCAGCCTCCTCGCGAGCAAAGAACGCTCACTGCGGGGTCTTCAGACTGTTCCTTTCCCACAGGAGTGTCGCATTTTTCCGCAGCTTTGAATAGTGTTCTAATAAAGTGATAGAAAGTTCCAAGAATATAGTTCCATGAGTCCATTTCTTTCAACAATCAGAACTCCAAAATTAGCGGAGGCAGAATACGCAGACTCCTGTGGGAACAGCGCGAGCTGAAGACCCCACAGAAAAGCGCACTTTGCTTTTTGAGGAGGCTGAGGCCGTGCCCACGGAAAGCGAAGTATTCTGCCGAAGCGGTATTCCAGCACTCACTATAAAAGAGTGGAAGAAAGCATCACTCTGAAAATTTTCATTAGTTCGCAGTTTGTATCTACTGCTTCATAATACATTTATTTAAATCGATATTTTAAAACAAACTATCAAAAAAATAGTACCTTGCATTATACAGTAGTTGATGGTATAGTTTGATTATTGAGTACTAATTGTATACCAGTACCATACAATGTATAGTACTGGTGAGGAAATCGGAGGTTAACTACCATGAATATCCAATTTAAAAAAGGAGCGCTAGAGTTATGTGTGCTTGCTTTGTTAAATAAGCAAGATCATTACGGTTACGAGCTTGTCAAAAAAATATCAGATCAGATTGCTATATCTGAAGGTTCTGTTTACCCCTTATTAAGGAGATTGAAGAAGGAAGAGTACTTTACAACTTATTTGCAGGAATCACAGGAAGGGCCATCGCGTAAATATTACAAATTAACGGATAAAGGTAGAGAGTATCTTTATGATTTGCTCAAGGAATGGCAGCAATTCTCTGAAGGAGTAAATCATATTATTAAGGAAGGTGTTAGTAATGAATAAAAAGGAATTTTTAACAAGTTTAGATTCAAGGTTACAAAAGCTTTCGAAAGAAGAGAGACTAGATATTTTGCAGGATTTCAGTGAACACTTCGAGATTGGTAAAGAAGATGGGAAGACAGAAGAAGCAATTGCTCATTCATTAGGATCACCCAGTCAAATTGAGAAAGAATTATTAGCTAGCTACTATGTAGAAAAAGTGGAGTCCACTTCATCAGCGAGTAATGTATTAAAAGCTGTTTGGGCGGTTATCGGATTAAGTTTCTTCAACTTAGTAATTGTACTCGGACCTTTTATCGCTCTAGTTAGCTTGATTGCGGCTGGCTGGATAGCAGGTACAGCATTCGTATTGTCTCCAATATTGTTCCTAATTAATGTAGCCGTTTTTCCCGGTACTTTCGAATTTTTTGACATGTTTTTTTCTCTTACACTATGTGGACTCGGTTTATTAGTTGTGATTGGAATGCTTTTTGTCACCCGTTATTCGACAAAAGGACTCATAAAATATTTGAATTATAATGTAAATCTTGTTAAAGGTGGAATGAAATCATGATAAATATAAAGAAAATCATTATGATTGCCTGCATATTAGTATTAGTAGGTGGAATCGGCAGTGTCATGTCTTACCGATTCTATGAACCAGCTACCCTTGCTGTAACTAAGGAAGTACAAAGCACTGAAATTACTTCCATAGAAATCGATATACAAAATGAAAAAGTAGACATCATACCTACAACCGATCCTACCCCAAAGGTTGAATTGACAGGTACAGAGGATAGTCATTCTAAAACGGAATTAGTTGTAGAGGAAAATAATAATACATTATCGATTCATACAGAAAATGAAATGGGGAAATGGTTTAGCTTTAATTTCTTTAATAGCTCACGTACGTTAACCGTCTATTTACCTGAACAAGAATATCAACGTTTGGCAGTTGAGATTAGTAATGGAAGCTTACAAGCACAAGGTTTAACGATAAACGAGGTAAATGTAGAAACTAAGAATGGAAAAATAGATCTTAGTGATATCGTAGCGGATTCCTACCAACTGAAAACGTCTAATGGCAAAATTGATCTTGAAAACGTCGAGGGGGAATTGGCTGCGAGGGCGAATAACGGAGCAATTTCCTTGGTAACAGAGAATTTGGATCGCAATATTAATTTTGAAACAGATAATGGGAGAATTAAGATCCAGAGCGAGAAAGAACCAACAAATGCGGTCATTGATACAAAGGTGGATAATGGAAGGATCAATCTATTTGGAGATTCTGACTACAATACGATAATTGGGGATGGGGACAATCTGGTGAAATTAAGTACGAAAAACGGAAGTATTACCGTTACTCAATAAGTTACTTTTAAAGGAGTGAACAGATGTGAGTCACTCCTTTAAAGTTTATCTGCATGTTAGAAACAACATGATTGCATCGTTCATAGTATCTTCAGGTATAAGTACGTATTCATTACGATTTTGTAAGGAATTCCACGATCTTCTATGTCTGTTTTCTCTTAATCGTCGTTTGATATAAAAATTCCATCCTTTGTTTTCTAAGAAAAGATTAAATTTTACTTGTTAAATAAGTCAAATACCCCGCCAATACCACCTTCTCCTTTATTTCCACCTTTCTCAGGTAGTGCAGCAAATACCTTACTTGCAAGGCGACTGAATGGTAATGATTGCACCCACACCGTTCCTGGTCCTGACAATGTTGCAAAGAAAATCCCTTCTCCGCCGAATAGTGCAGTTTTGATTCCCCCAACAAATTCAATGTTATAATCTACATCGCCAGTCATTGCAACTAAACATCCTGTATCGACACGTAATTTCTCCCCAGGCTGTAATTCACGCTTGTGGATGGTACCTCCAGCATGAACAAATGCCATGCCATCTCCTTCTAACTTTTGCATGATAAAACCTTCTCCACCAAAGAATCCAGTCCCCATTTTACGCTGAAATTCAACACCTATAGCCACTCCTTTAGCAGCAGCTAAGAAAGCATCTTTCTGGCATATAATTTTCCCGTTTAATTCGCTTAAATCCATGGGTACGATTTTTCCTGGATAAGGGGAAGCAAATGAGACATGTTTTTTACCTGCACCCTGATTCGTAAATGTTGTCATAAATAAACTTTCACCTGTAATAACTCGTTTACCAGCACCAAGTAATTTACCAACCAGTCCTCCTTGATTGGAAGACCCATCCCCGAAAATCGTTTCCATCGAGATATCACTATCCATCATCATTAAACTTCCAGCTTCAGCAACTACTGTTTCCTGTGGATCTAACTCCACTTCTACAAATTGCATATCATCTCCGTGTAATTTAAAGTCAATTTCATGATTGTTCATTTCCATTCAACTCCTTTTCAATAGTCTATTCGTATATACGTATCGTATCACATAGAGGATTCGATTTTTCAGAAAATTCAAATTTACATGAATAAATATTCACTTTGTTTATAAAAAATGCTGATATCATCACATTTCTATAGATTACAGAAACATTGCAAATTTAGAGTAATTAAGGAAAATGCGGAGAATAAAAAAGAATTTAAAAGAATTTTATAATATATGTTTACAAATTAATAAAATATGGTACGATATAAGTGAATTCAATAATAAATGAGAATATTTTTTTAGGAAAGGGGATAGTTGACTATGGTAACTTCTTTATACATGGTTTCTCTAACTATTCTGCTTACTTTTCTAGTTTTATCTGCGATTGAAAAAGTAACTTCACGCAGAAAAAAACTAAAAGTAGAGATGAATTTAGAAACACCCAACACGCATGTACAACCGGCCATTGCTGGTAAAAAAATGAGATAATCAACTAGTCATTGAAGTTTAAGACTAGATGAAATAGAGCCTCCTGAATTATACTGGAGGCTTTTTGTTTTGTAGATAAAAAGCATATAATGTCGTGTTTAGCTTCGCACACCCAGTGACTAGTGTGATTTCACTCCCCTCCGTAATTTCTTGTGGTGATTTCAATTATTTAGAAAATTATTAAAATTAGAACTTCTCTCAATCCTCTTTGAAAGTATCTCCATTCCACTTATAATGTAATTTGTCTTATCAGAATATAGGTCAAATTTTCTGAAAATTTTTTAATTTATAAAAAGGTGGATTACGATGGAAGAAAAAAATAAAGTGGGCTTATTTCAACGAAGCCTTAATCGAATTGAATATATCGGAAATAAATTACCACATCCGGTGACACTATTCCTCATTTTAGCGTTTATCGTTCTGATCGCATCTGCAATTGTTTCCAGTACAGGTGTATCTGTAGACCATCCAGGAGATCCAGAACAGCAGGTCACGGTTAAAAACTTATTGAATGCAGAAGGAATTAATTATATTTTCACAAGTATGGTAGATAACTTCATTAACTTTGCTCCACTTGGGGTTGTATTAGTAACAATGCTTGGAATTGGTTTAGCAGAGCGTACCGGATTAATTAGTGCAGGGTTGCGTGCATTTGTATTATCATTACCGAAGTTTCTTATTACAGCAGGTTTAGTGTTTGCAGGTATTATGTCCAGTATGGCAACGGATGCCGGTTATGTGGTTTTACCACCACTTGGTGCGGTACTTTTTGCGGCACTAGGTCGTCATCCATTAGCAGGTCTTGCTGCCGCTTTTGCAGGGGTGTCAGCAGGATTTAGTGCAAACTTTGTCCCAACTGCATTGGAGCCGTTATTAGGTGAGATGACTATCGCTGCGACAACAGATGCTGCCTATGCTGAAACGATGAATATTTTAATGAATTATTACTTTACGGTTGTATCGGTATTTGTACTAACTATAGTAGGTACACTTGTAACAGAAAAGGTAGTTGAGCCAAGGCTAGGTGTCTACACAGGCTCCTATAAAGAAGACGCAACGGGCATATCAAAAGTTGAGAAAAAAGGCTTAGGCTATGCAGGATTGTCATTGCTAGTTGGTTTAATTGCTGTATCCTTTTTAATTGTTCCAGAAAATGCGCCATTACGGGGGGAAGATGGAGCTATTATTATTTCACCATTTATGAGTTCATTAGTACCGATTATTTTCATCTTGTTCTTTATTCCAGGTGTTGTATACGGGATTGTAACGAAGAATGTGAAAAGTGATAAAGATGTAGCTAATCACCTATCAGATTCAATGGGAGCAATGGGAATGTTCGTTGTTCTGTCCTTTGCAGCTGGTCAGTTTGTGGCATTTTTTAATGAATCTAATTTAGGGACGTTAATTGGTGTGTATGGTGCGGAATTTCTGGACAGCATTAGCTTAACTGGTATTCCATTATTAATTGTCTTCATTATTATTGCTGGTATTATCAATATTTTTATCGGAAGTGCGACAGCAAAATGGGCAATGATGGCACCAATATTTGTACCAATTATGATGGAATTCGGCTATTCTCCAGAGTTAACACAGATGGCATATCGTATTGCAGACTCGTCCACAAATATTATTTCACCATTAATGACTTACTTTGCATTAATTATCGCCTATGCACAAAAATATGATAAGAAAATGGGAATGGGTACACTGATTTCAACCATGTTTCCATATTCTATCTTCTTCTTTATCATTTGGACATTAATGCTAATCGTGTGGATCCTACTAGGGATAGACCTAGGACCAGGCTCCCCAATCCACTACCATAACTAAGAAAAGAAAAGGATAAAAACCCATTATAACAGGGTTTTTATCCTTTTTTGTTTGAAATAAACTGAGGTGCTTTTATTTTTACGCAGCAGAGTGGAGAGGTGCAGAGTCAAGATTTCAGCTGCTCCGGTAGATTTCTATCACCATGAGGAATCTTCAACTCATAGAAAGGTAAACAGCAAATCTAAGAAGGGAGAGCAAAGATTCGTTGTAAAAATGAAGATAGCGACTCAGGGTGCGCACTAAGGATTACATTTAGTCTCCCTGAGAGTGGATATTTTTAGTTATCATATTCCCATTCATCTTTAAGGTGCAAATAAAGCAATACCAACCATACTTCGTTATTTTTTGTGCTATCTTGCATCTGATCTTTAATTTTCGGCAAGAGAATCTCGCTTACCTGCTTCGTCAACAGGTTTTTTTCCTGTGCACTCATATGAAGGATTCGATGTACATAGGTCTGTAAAAGACGCCAATCCTTTTGATTAAATTGTCTTAAATGGAAAGATTCTAATTGTAATTCTTCCTTTTGAATCCCTAGTTGAACGATATGCTTTTCAAGTGGAGATTGTTTAAGCGGCTTTTTTCGTCTTTCGTGGACAACAATTGTTCCTGCTGTCATATCGCCTAACCTTTTGTGTTTAGAATGGAAGAAAATCAGTATAATACCAACAGCATAAGCACTTGGCAACATATCTATCACCCTTACAAAGTTTCGAATGATACTCGAAAGGAGTGTAATATTATGTCCGTTTTCCTGTACAACTCGGATACCTAACAATCTCTTGCCAATTGTTCGACCTCCCCAAAAGTATTCAAAGAAGATAAAGTACCCAAATTGCAGTAAAAGTATAATGATAATGATAATAGCTAACATGACACTTTCGAGATGCCCTAAAAATAAATCACTTAAACTATTATTAAATGCGAAAAACAATAGCAATATAATCAAAAATTGTGTTAATAAGATAATAGTATAGTCAATAATTTGGGCAGCAGATCTTGATCCTAAGCCAGCTAATTGAAATTGTAAGGAGACATACTCAGGTGTTTTGACATTTAACTGTTCTTGTTCCATGTTTAACCTCTTTCTTAATATTTTCTTAGTATATACAGTATGTTTCTATACTGTTCATGAAGACTATTTTCCATTATAATAAAGTAAAATGCTAGTAAAAAAGGTGATTATATGCAATTAAATCAATTCATCAAGCAGAACCGCCGAGATTGGGAACAATTAGAGAAGCTGATAACCCAATTACATAAACAAAAGACCAGCGAAATCATCGAAGAGTTTCAACATACATATCAAAAGGTTGCCAGACAGTTATCTTACAGCCAGACATATTTTCCAAATGAAGATGTGACCAATTATTTAAATGAATTAGTCGGAAAAGCACATAACGTATTATACCAATCACAGCATTCATCATGGAAACAAGCTTATCATTTCTTTTCCAGTAAATTTGTAGGTTTATTACTGGAACAATGGAAAGCGATTATTATTGCCATGCTATTATTCTGCTTTGGTGGTATTGCTAGTTTTATAGCTGTGATCGAGAATCCATCACATGTATATGGTATTCTTCCAGAAAATATGGCACAATCAGTTGATGCAGAATCACTCGGAGAAGACCCTGCCGCTGTTGATGCGCCTGTTATGTCAGCGGAAATTATGGTCAATAATATCCGGGTTGCTATTTTAGCATTTGCAGGCGGCATAACGTTCGGGTTGTTGACTGTATATGTATTGATTTATAATGGTATAATTGTTGGCGCACTTGCAGGTGTTTTTTGGAACTATGGTAATTCTTACGCCTTTTGGGCCTATATTGTTCCGCATGGAGTGATTGAGTTAGTCGCCATTTTTATAGCAGGTGGTGCAGGGCTTTTAATGGGGTACAAATTGTTTGTGCCCGGAAACCATTCGAGGGGATACCAGCTAAAGACTCAAACAGTAAGATCAGTCCAACTGTTGTTAGGAACAATTCCGTTATTTGTGATTGCTGGTACCATCGAAGGATTTATCACGCCTGCTGATATTTCATTAGAGGTGAAATATGCTGTAGCCTGTACGACAGCCATCGGTCTTGTCGCATATATGATAATCGGTCATTTACTCTTGCGGAAAAGAGCATTACAGCATTCCACGGTTTAATGTTTCAATATAATGGGAAACAGAAGTGACTGCTAAACGATCTGCAGGTGCTTCAAGCATAGGTAATCCATGCTTTTCCCATTTTTTGATGACTTGTATTTGGTTTATATATTGTTTTTGTGCGACACTTTTTTCCATTGCTGATAAAGTACTGTCAGGCTTCATTTTTATTTGTGCCTGCAGTAGGCGATCTTCAATGCCCAGCATTACAAAAAGGTGTTTTTTTCTTATTTTCTTCATATAGAATAGTTGATGATCTTCATTTGCAAATGTTTGGACATCACTGAATAGTACGATCATACTTCGTTTTCGCTGAATGGATTGAGCATATTGTAAGGCAAGCGCATAGTTGGATTCTTGTGCATCCACTTCTATATCATAAATCGTTTGTAAGATTGTATTTAAATGCTCTAATCCTTTACCACCAGGTACAACGGCTTTAATATCTTTGGAAAAGGCGATGACAGATACTTGGTCGCCATTTTGCAAGGCAGCAACTGCGAGCGTGATAGCTGCTTCAATCGATTTCTCCAATCGATTTCCTTGTTCTAACTCCACTCCCATCATACGACCGCAATCAAGTAAGATCGTTACATTTTTCCCATGTTCCGGTTCATATTCATTGGTCATCATATCTTGTACTTTGGCAGACTGCCGCCAATTTATTTTACGTGGATCGTCACCAACAACATAACTTCTCACTTTGGAAAATTCTCCAACACCACTACGCATTTTTCGGATTTTAATCCCTTCATGCAATAAATAATTTTGGGCACTTTCTAAATACTTTTTTGTCTCCGAAAGATTAGGGATTACCTTCACTTCTTGAGGCAAGTGGTACGTGATTTGTTTTTCCCAAAGTCCCATTTTCGTCTTCAAACGAAGGTACAACTTATCTATCATAAATTTTCCTCTAATTTGCGGGAATATTTCATATTGAATAGCAACTGTTTTCCCACTAGACACTGACTGGTTGAAGGGGAAAATTGTTTGAAATGATGCTGGTATCCCATCTCTTAGCCGAACTGTAAACGTGTCATTTGTTCGATTTTTAATATGAATACTCACCATTTGTTTATCGTAACGCTCCATTTCATCGGCTATTGTTCGATCTACTTGTATATCTTCCTCTTTAGGAAGTAAGAAAGCATCTATGATTAACAGACTAACCATTAGTAGAGTGGCTATTCCAAGAAACAACCACGAAAATTGCCAGAATGATAGGATAAAGATAGCTAAGATAAACAGAGCGTAATAGGTTATTAGTTTGTATGTAGGAATAATCCCTTTATCTCGGAACAGCAACCGATCCCACAAGCTCTTGAATCGTTTCATCGATATCGGATCCCTCCAATTCTGCATATGGAGATAGTTGAACACGATGACGCAAACTAGGAATAGCTACTGTTTTTACATCATCCGGTGTGATATAGTCACGGTCATCAAGGTATGCCCATGCTTGTGCTGTTTTTGCTATTGCGATCGCAGCACGTGTACTTGCTCCATGTTGAATGTGTTCCAGTTCACGTGTTTTACGAACAATTTTCACGATGTAATCAGCTATTTCGTTACTAATGTTTACTTCCTGAACGTTTCTTTGGATAGCTAGTAACGAATCATTGGAGAACATTGCTGCAATTTCCTGTGGGTTGGTTTGTTCCTCTATTACCATTTGCAAAACAGATGTTTCTTCTTCCAATGTTGGAAAGTCTATCTTAAGTTTAAAGAAGAATCGATCTTGCTGGGCTTCTGGCAACGGATAAGTCCCTTCAAATTCAATAGGGTTTTGTGTTGCTGCAACAAAAAAGAAGTCTGGTAATTGATAGGTCTCCCCCTGAATGGTAACTTGTTTTTCTTCCATTGCTTCCAGAAGTGCTGCTTGTGTTTTAGCCGGTGTACGGTTGATTTCATCCGCGAGGAGCACGTTAGTGAAGATCGGTCCTTTTAATGTTTGGAAATCATGTTCTTTCATATTGTATATAGCACTTCCGGTAATATCACTAGGTAATAAATCAGGCGTAAATTGGACCCGTTTAAAGTCACTATCTAATAGCTGAGCTAATGTTTTTACCATTTGTGTCTTACCTGTTCCAGGTACTCCTTCTATTAATACATGCCCTCCAGCTAAAGCAGCGGTTAATAATAATCGTACGTTTTTCTGTTGACCAAGAATATGTTGTTCATAGTTTTTCAATAATGACGTTATTGTAGAAGTCATCGTTACTCCACCTCTTCTCGTATTTTATCTATTTTTGCAGACCAAGAAAGATACTCTTGCTTATTTAACGATTTTCTACTTGAAATGGTTTCAATTCCTTGAGCAATGTGACCTAATTCTTTTGCGGAAATAGTTTCTGTTTTTCCTTCCATTCTTGCTAATCTTTCCTTCCAACTATGATGGTAAGGTATACCATATTGTTGTCGAATAACTTCTTTTAGGTACTCGAGCTGATATTCGATCGATGTGTGATAATTTTTCCCTTTGGTTTGCCAAATAGCGATTGCTCGTAAACGTTCATTACTCAATCTAACCGTTTCTTCACGAACAGGATAAATTGGTCCGAAACGCTTCCCTTGATTCCATAAAATAAAAATCGTAATGATGATGCCTTGAACCAACAATACATAGGCCCAACCAGGATACAACCCAAAATGGGAGACGAGTCCACCTGAGGCAGTTAAACTGTACTCATCAAAAATAACTTTCTCTGATTCTTCGAAAGGCATCAGGTTAAACAAAGCTTGGGTATGGTCATATTCGGTGATATGTTCATTTGTAAGCCAAGCTGGTTCTAAAAGTACGATGAGAGAACCTTCACCTATTTCTCTCTCGATTGCCACTGCACCAGCATTATCTTCTAACAGTACATTGTCATCATCGTTTGTCACCAAGCGGACAAAGCTATTTGGTAGTACTTTCAAGGTTTCTCCTTGATAGTCTGCTTCTGTTGTTTGAGGCTCGGAGTTAAACGTTTCTGTCATGGTATATTCTGTTTCCAGGTTAAAGAGTCCATCAGGGTTTTCCTTGGCAAGTACGATTGTATTGCCCTCTCGAATGTAATCGAGATAGTGATTTTCAATAGTTTGATCTGTAAAGACTGGTGGATTAACTAAAATTCTTAACGTTTCTTTTGTCATCGTAGGTAATGTATCTTCTTTTGAGACATCGTACCCATTTTTATCTAAATATGTATAGATCGCCTTTAGTCCGGTAGGCGACGGGGATTCGACCAGATAAGCAGGATACTGCTCTGGTGTATTACTAGTTGAGAATATACTGACTACGATAAGCAAAAGAAATAATATGATTCCAATGATCCATGTTTTTTTACCAAACATTATCGTTCACCTATTTCTTTTGTATCTGATTGGTTCAAAATGGAATCGATCCATCTACTAGTTTGTGTCTTATACGTTTGATAATCATCGGCGGTAATAGACTGTTCACCGTAAGTGACTTTTTCAAAAAATAGAGCTAAATTGTAAAAGTCTACTGCTAATGGTTTATTGCTTTGTTTTAGTTCATCATAGTAATCCCAATTTGTTTTCCATTGTTTTGCTAGTAACAAATGGTACGTATCAAATATTAACAACATAGCCAGAAACTGATGCCTGGTAGCCAAGCGATAGTTAGCTTGTGCTTCATAATCTGTGGCAGCCTGCAAATGATTGTGATAATTCCATTCTAATTCATCACTCATTTCAAATGGTCGTTGTTTTGATAGGCGCCTTTTTCTCACTGTGAACATGACCAAAGCAATAATGCCAAAGATAACTACAGCTGAAACAAGTAGTGTTATGAGAACAATAATCAAATTGCCAGCTGTGGAGGTGGAGTCAAAGGAATCAAACAACTTAGTGAGTATGTCACCAATCCATTCTGTTATACGATCCCATATTCTTTCTAAAAAACTGCGATTATCCTGATAATATACCTGGTACTCTTGTTTACTTAAAATGTCGTTTAACTGTTCTTGCTCCGTTCGAAAAGATGACATCGCCAATCTCCTTTATGATTCTTCTGTCACTTCATATTCTTTAATCATTTCTTTCAAGTCTGTTCCTTCTTGTCTAACGGAAGCATCCAAATACATGACGGCATAACCAACTGTAAACACAATAGACGTAATTAATGAAATAACTTTAGTTAAAAGTTGAAATAACACACTATTCCCCAAAAATATAAGTGGAAGTTGTAATATGCTGCTAATAATAGTGGTTATAATAAACAGCACAATGAATAATCCAAAGAATTTCCATGTTTGTTTTTTTGTTAGGCGCCAGCTCTTAGATAGGCCCGGTGCAACTTCATCAAAAAGAACGGCAGGTAAATATAAACTCCATTTAGTTAGAAGTAATCCTAACCCAATAAATATTCCTAAAGAGAAAAGCATCATGATGCCAAAGCCAAAAATGGGGTCGACAAACATGAACGTTACACTAGTTAATCCAATAATTATAAAACAAGGTAATAGTAAAGCGAATGTAATGAGACCAAAAAGCAATGTGCTTCCAAGCAATGGCCAATACCTTGGCAGTGTTTTTATGATCATTTCTTTAGCTAATAAATCTTTTCCATCTCTTGCATATTTAACTGCCCAGGTAATAGCACCGGCGAGAATAGGTGTAGCAAAAAGGATTAATAAATTTACGAAAGCGGATATTAAGTCCTCTTGAATCGTTGTGTTGACGACTGAATCAGCACCTGTAATTAGTTGTTCAATTAGGTTTTGCCCTGGGTCACCGCTAACAATGAGATCACGCCCTGTCAAGCTTAAAATCAAAGATTGGAGAGCGAATATCGGTACCATTACAAAGAAAGTGATCATAAATAAAGGCTTAAAGTTTGATTTAATAATTCGAAAAGTCTGATCTAAAATGGCGCCAAACCCTAATGGTTTTGTTATATTTTCATTCATTTCCAGCTATTCCTCCCTAAATTCAAATCATATAATGATTATTTTAACATGATTTATGATATATGGAATATGATTTTGAAAGGATTTGTAAAAAATAGGAGGATGAACCAATGTCATCCTCCTTATTTCTATGCTGCTTTTTTATTGGTGTATTCGGTTTGTGATTTAGTTTTTAAGAAAAGTGTTAAACAAAGACCGATAATGGATAGTATAGTGGCTATCCAAAAAGCATTGTTGTAACCGTTGATAGCACCGTTGTTGGCAATTTGGGTCATAGCTTCTGCTTCGGATAAACCTTCTAATGCAGTTTGATTAGGCTGATAGTTTGTAGCAGAAGTAGTCATGATAGTGATAAGTATCGCTGTTCCAATCGAAGCGGATACTTGCTGCATGGTATTTGCCATTGCTGTCCCGTGTGGATGCCATTCTGGTGGTAACTGGTTTAAACCTGCTGTCATCACCGGCATCATCACTAATGAAAGACCAAACATACGAATGGCATAGATTGTAACTAGGAAGCTGTATGCTGTATCCATTTCTAAGCTCGTAAATAAGAAAGTTGTGATCGTTACAATGGTCATGCCAATCGCTGCTAACCATTTCGCACCAAACTTATCAAACAACATCCCCGTAATAGGAGACATAATCCCCATTACAATCGCACCAGGGAAGAGCATTAACCCAGATTCCAAAGCAGTGAAATCTCTTGTGTTTTGCATGTATAAAGGCAACATGGTTTCTGCGCCGATTAATGCCATAAGCACAATCATGGTAATGATTAATGATAATGAGAAAATAGGATATTTAAATACTCGAAATTCGAGCATTGGATGTTTCAATTTCATTTGACGGAGAATAAACAAGGTGATGATAACCGCAGCAACAATGATAATTACGACTGCTTGAACATCGATTTGAGTAGTGTTTTCTCCACCACCATGTCCGCCGCTGATACTACTAAATCCATATAACAGACCACCGAATCCAAATGATGATAATAGAATGGAAAGAATATCAATTTTAGGATAGGTTTGTTCAGTGACATTTTTGACAAAGATCGCGGCTGTAATAATGGCGATAATTACGATCGGTAATACGACATAAAATAACCCTCTCCAAGAGAAAAACTCTAATAACCAACCAGAAAGAGTAGGTCCGATTGCAGGTGCAAAGGAAATAACAATCCCAGCCATCCCCATTGCAGCCCCACGTTTCTCTACAGGAAATATTTTTAACATGACAGTCATCATTAACGGAAGCATAATCCCGGAACCAGCTGCCTGAACTACCCTCGCTACTAACAATAATTCAAATGCATGGGAAATCGATGCTATAAGCGTTCCTAATGCGAAAATACTTAAGGCAGTTATGAATAACTGTCTGGTCGTGAACCGCTCAATTAAGAAAGCGGATATAGGTATCATCACACCATTTGTTAATAAAAAGGCAGTGGTTAACCATTGTACTTGATTTTCTGAGATGCCAAAATCATTCATAATACTTGGCAATGCAGTTGCTAACAGCGTTTCGTTTAATAATCCTACAAAAGCGCCAACGAGCATGACAGCGACGATCGGTCCCCTTTTCACTTCTGTTGGATTTACTTCTTGCTTCATTTAATTACCTCCTTGTTTGCATAAACGCTCTAGTCTTAATACGTCTGTCTGAATCATTTCTTCGCCTTTTAAGTAGTGTAGTGATACTTCGGCAGTAATGGAATATGGTGAGCGGTTATCAATTTCCTGTTCTATTTGTTTCACGACTTTTAAGAGCTTATCTTGATTGTGAAGCTCTTTTTGTTGAATAGTCGCTCTTAAGTCCTTTAGAACACTATCAAATGTCTCGTTTTGCGTTTCATGTAAAAAAGGGTCCAAGTCATCCAGATTGTTAACAATGCTATTGATGTGATGACTAACCCAATTACTTAGTTGTTGGACGTTAAGTTGGGTTTGCTGAATAAACATATATAAATAATATTCTTTCAGCATACCTTGTAAAATGACAACCATATCGGCAAGAAATGGTTTTACCTTCTCTCCATAACACAGGTAAAACATTGCTTTATGTTTTTGTGTTAGCGTAACATGTAGCTCATCCATTTTTTTATTTATTTGTGGATCCTTTCTTGGTTGAAACTCATTAAACATCACATGAATAAAAGGCTGATGTTCCATCCATGCGGTCATCTCGTGTTCTATATACGCAGCTAAATCACGGCTTGTTTCCTCTATTTGATGGGTGCTGTTAATAATTTTACTGTAATGTTCATCAATCATTTCCAGCATTAAATCCCGCTTAGACGAAAAATAATTATAGAACCCGCCTTTAGAAATACCTGCCTTTTGTGCTATTTGCTGGACAGATGTTTCATTAAATCCATGATCCGAAAACAGTTGTAAAGCTGTGTTCATGATGTGCTTTTTTGTATCCAATTGATCACCTTCTGACTAAATGGTCACTTTAATGACTTTTCGGTCACGATAGTTATTGTATTAAATATCAAGCTTAGTGTCAACGTATAAGAACTAATCTTTACACTAAAAAAACAATGCTATCATTAGCATTGTTTTGTGAAGCGTTCTGCTATTTTGACAATCGTTTCTGTAGCTTTGATCATATTATCGACGGAAATATATTCGTATTTACCATGGAAATTCTCACCGCCGGTAAATATATTAGGGGTCGGTAATCCCATGAAGGAAAGCTGTGAACCATCTGTTCCGCCGCGAATTGGCTGAATTAAAGGATCTACACCAATATCTTTCATTGCCTCTGCTGCGATATCTACAATATCTTTCACAGGCTCGATTTTTTCAGCCATATTATAGTATTGATCCATGATTTCTAACAAGATACAACCTTCACCATATTGACTTTGTAGCTCCTTGACAATAGAACTGATTAGTTGCTTTTTTTGATTGAATTTATTTCGGTCATGGTCGCGGATAATATAATATAGCTTGGCTTTTTCTACATCCCCCTCAAATGAAAGTAAATGGAAAAAACCTTCATATTCTTCTGTATACTCTGGAGCTTGTTCTGCTGGCAATTGTGCTTGAATTTCCATAGCTATTTTTGTTGCATGAATCATTTTTCCTTTGGCTGTACCTGGATGAACATTGTTGCCTTGCACCGTGATTTTTGCTGCCGCCGCATTAAAGCTTTCGTATTGTAATTCACCTAATGGTCCACCGTCAATCGTATAGGCAAATTGGGCACCAAATCGGCCTACATCAAATTTATGAGGGCCACGTCCAATTTCTTCATCTGGAGTAAAGGCGACTCTGATTGTCCCATGTGGAATCTCGGGATTTTTAATAAGGTATTCCAATGCTGTCATAATTTCTGCAATACCCGCTTTATTATCAGCACCAAGCAACGTCGTACCATCTGTAGTTATTAGTGTGTGACCATGGTAGTTTTCTAATGCGGGGTATTCGGTTGGTGACAGGACAATGTTTTTCTCTATGTTTAGTAGAATATCTTTCCCATCATATTGTTCAATTACTTGTGGTTTGACGCCTTTACCGGTAAAGTCTGTCGCTGTATCTATGTGGGCAAGAAAGCCGATCACCGGTAATTCTTTATCAACGTTGCTTGGAAGAGTTGCCATTACATAGGCATTGTCATCAATAGTTACATCCCTCATGCCAATATCCTTTAATTCTTCCACTAGTAAATAAGCAAGCTCCCATTGACCTTCAGTGGACGGGCAGTTTGGGTTACTTTCATCAGATTGTGTATCCATTTGTACATATTTACTTAGCCGATCGATTAGTTTCTGTTTCATTGATTTGGCCTCCGTTTCAGTTCACGCTATGAATAGTTTTACAATTAATAATATCATACTAATGGTCAATGATGATTAACGAGAGATTTTACCTAGAATTATGTATACTAGGAATAAATGATTATTAATGTAAAAAAAGGAGTAAGCTTATGACGGATAAGATCCATAGACGGAAAAGTGAGCATATAGAATTAAGTTTAAAGGATGAGGCGTTAGGTGAAGGAATGACCAATGGCTTGGAACAATATCATTTTCAGCATAATGCTTTACCTGATATCGATTTTGAAGCAATTGACATATCATCCGCTTTTTTTGGTCAATCACTCCGGACACCATTTTTAATTAGTTCAATGACAGGTGGGGCGGAAATGGCCGAAATGATCAATCGAAACCTTGCGATCGCTGCGGAACAACAAGGCTGGATCTTTGCTTTAGGCTCAACAAGAGTGTTGTTAGAAAGTGAAAAATTCCGCAAATCGTTTCAAGTAAGAGAGTACGCACCAAACACACCGATTATTGCAAATATTGGAGCTGTCCAACTGAATTATGGTGTGACTGTCGATCACGTCAAACAGATTCTGGAGTGGACAGATGCCAATGCATTGGTATTACATTTAAACACGATTCAAGAAGTGATTCAGGCAGGAGGCGATACGAACTTCAGTAATTTGTTAGCTAAGATCGAGAATTTAATTCAGTCGTTATCGATTCCGGTAGGGGTGAAAGAAGTAGGTTTTGGTATTGATGGAAAAACAGCAAAGCGACTAACCGATATTGGTGCCTCCTTTATCGATGTTGCGGGAGCAGGCGGTACATCCTGGAGTCAGGTAGAGAAATTGCGTTCCAAAGAAAAGCTAAAAAAAGAGGCAGCGGAAGCCTTCGCAAGCTGGGGGAATTCCACTGCAGCCTGTTTAGATGAGGCTGCCAACATTATCCCTGAACAGCACATCATCGCTAGCGGCGGTATTCGTAATGGCCATCATGCTGCTAAAGCGATCGCATTAGGTGCCGATTATGCAGGTTTTGCTAGGTCGATTTTAAAAGAGGCGATTGATTCTGCTGAAAATGTGATAGAATGGATGCAAGTTCGTGAATTAGAATTGCAAATGGTCATGTTTGGTGTCGGTGCAGGAAACCTGCAGGCATTACAATCAACCGACCGATTATCACGGCGCTAAACTTCCTGATAAGTTTCGCTTTCAATCAGTGGTGGAACTGATTGAAGTCTCACTTTATATAAAGGATAGAGGTGTATATCCATGGGGGATTACGAATTGTTTGATATAACCATTATTGGTGGTGGCACAACAGGCCTTTTTGCTACGTATTATGCGACCATGCGAAATATGAAAGTTAAATTGTTAGAGTCTCAATCTCAATTTGGCGGTAAAGTGATGCAATTTTTCCCGGAAAAATTAATCTATGATGTCGGGGGATATCCTGATATATCAGGTGAAGATTTAGTAAAGCAAATGATCACTCAAGCTAACCAACATCAACCTGTGATGTTAACCGATAGATGGGTAGAATCTATTGAGAAAAATTCGGATCATTTTATTTTATATACCAGTAAAGGTGAGCAGCATGCTACGAAAGCCATTTTGCTTGCAACAGGCTCCGGAACATTCCATACGAAAACACCAGATAATTGGGATGCGTTACCTTTTCCGGAATTTCGCAAGCATATCGCCACTAACCTGATGAATCGAGAAAAGTACCATAATAAAAACGTCGTAATCACTGCTAATAATAAGGTAGGAGTAGGTTGGGCATTGTATCTAAAGGATCATGCGAAGTCTGTCACGGTAGTGAATCCGGATTCCAAATTTCATCAAGTAAAAGAAGAAGATTTAGAGCAATTATTAAATACTTCCATACAAGTTCATATGGAATCCCACATTACGAATATCGATGTAAAGGAAAATCAACTGCAATCAGTGGAAATCAATAAGGAAGAACAGGAAACTTTAACCGTTGAAACAGACGAGCTGCTTACCTATCACGGTCTTGAATTACAGGCAACCCCGCTGGATAATTGGAGTGTTGATACATATAAAGGACGTATTCCAGTTAAAGGGGATATGGCAACCAATGTACCAGGGATTTTTGCTTCTGGTGATATAGTTCAATATGAGGGCAAAACAAATTTGATTGCATCGGGTTATTCGGAAGCTATTACGGCTGTTAATAAAGCGCATCTATTTATCGATCCGCGTGCTACTGAACAATTGTATAGTACGGTTCTTTACCGGTAATAGAAGGGGGTTAATCGATCACATCTTCTGGTCGTTTACCCCATTTTAATTCTCTGATACTTAAGCCAAAGTCCATTTGTAAGTGCGGATAATCTTTAAAACGTGTAAAATCTCCACCCCATGTAAATCCTAAATCTTTAGCAATCTCTACTACTTCCATCCAATCGCTTTCTCCATTTTGGTTACCGTCATATTCTAAATCCCAAATAACGTTATTTTCATTTGTTTGTAGAGCAAAATCTATAGCAAGCCCATAATTATGGTAGGATTCTCCTCCTTGTGCATAGGTCACAATCGTTCCTTCCGTCTCTCTTCCTTGCTGATAGATAGCATCCTGCTCTTCTGCTGACCGAAAACTGTCTGTAATTATAATCGATATTCCGATCTCATCTGCCTGTTTTACCAGTTCTTCTTTGCTCTCTTCCACGATGGGGTGTAGTTCTGTCGGCATTGGTCGACTACTATATTTTTGATATTGAAAAAATAAGTAACCACTGACAATTATAAACAAAAAGACTAAAATTGTGCGAATTTTCATTTTTTTCTCCTTTATTTTAAGGTCCGAATTATTCCGTATTTTATTAATATATGATACTATATCATTATTGAGGTGTAGAGACATCATTTCTCAAACTTGATTTTACAGAAAATTATAAATTGTAAGAACTCTAGTATTTAAACTAGAAAGTATAGTGGGGAGGCATATTGGAATGGGGAAAGACTTACGTATCAAAAGTAATGTGTTTGATGATTCGAAGCGTGCTCCTAACCGTGCGATGTTACGTGCTGTTGGAGTAACAGATGAAGATTTTAAAAAGCCAATGATCGGTGTAGCGAGTACATGGAGTGAAGTAACACCGTGTAACGTACATTTAGATGATTTGGCGATTAGTGCCAAGGAAGGAGCCCGAGAAGCGGGCGGTGTTCCACTGATTTTTAATACAATCACGGTATCAGATGGTATTTCCATGGGTACATCGGGAATGCGTTATTCCCTGCCAAGTCGTGATGTGATTGCAGATTCCATTGAAACAGTTGTAGGAGCAGAGAACCTAGATGGTTACGTTGCAATTGGTGGCTGTGATAAGAATATTCCTGGTTGTTTAATTTCGATTGCTCGTTCTGACGTACCAGCTGTTTTTGTCTATGGTGGAACGATTGCACCAGGGTACCGTAATGGACAAAAATTAGATATTGTATCTGTTTTTGAAGGGGTAGGTAAACACAATAACGGCGATATCGATGATGAAGAATTAAGAGGAATTGAGTGTGCAGCATGCCCTGGAGCTGGTTCTTGTGGTGGTATGTACACAGCAAATACAATGGCAACAGCAGTAGAAGCACTTGGTATGAGTTTACCGGGAAGTTCTTCTAACCCGGCGGAATCTCCTGAGAAATTACAAGATTGCCGTGAAGCAGGGGAAGCTGTTTACAACCTCCTAGAAAAAGGTATCTATCCAAAAGATATTTTAACGAAAAAAGCATTCGAAAATGCGATCACTGCTGTAATGGCGTTAGGTGGATCTACAAATGCAGTTCTTCACTTATTAGCGATTGCTAATGCAGCAGAAGTAGATTTAACGATGGAGGACTTTAATCATATTCAAGAAAAAGTTCCACACTTAGCAGACTTGAAGCCAAGTGGTAAATATGTAATGGAAGATTTACATAAAATTGGTGGAGTTCCAGCTGTGATGCGTCTATTATTAGATAATGGATTCTTACATGGTGACTGTTTAACCGTTACTGGTAAAACCATTGCAGAAAATTATGCAGATGTACCAGAGCTTTCAGATGATCAGGACATCATTCATCCATTAAGTAATCCATATCGTGCAGATGGACCATTGATCGTTTTGAAAGGTAACCTTTCACCAAGCGGTGCGGTTGCAAAAGTATCAGGTGTAAAAGTAAAACGTCATACGGGTCCAGCACGTGTGTTTAATAATGAAGACGAGGCAACAAACGCTGTAATGAATAACGAGATTAACGAAGGTGACGTTCTTGTTATTCGTTATGTAGGACCAAAAGGTGGACCAGGTATGCCGGAAATGCTTTCTATTTCTGCGATCCTAGTAGGTAAAGGATTAGGTCAGAAAGTAGCACTATTAACAGATGGTCGTTTCTCCGGAGGTACACATGGTCTTGTAGTAGGTCATATCGCTCCAGAAGCACAAACAGGTGGACCAATCGCTTTCTTAGAAGAAGGAGATATGGTAACCATTGACTCTGAGAAAAAAGAAATCTCTATGGACGTTGCTGATGAAGAATTAGAAAAGCGTCGTGCAAACTGGAAAGCTCCAGAGTTGTACAAAAGAGGTGTGCTAGGAAAATATGCACACAACGTATCATGCTCATCACAAGGTGCAGTAACAGACTTTATCAATCGTACGGATCAATAAGGATATTCTCCACACGCGTTTCAGTCTAATGAAGCGCGTGTTTTTTTTTTGACTCAACTTTTACTTTGCTCGTATTATCACTCCTTCCATATTATTGTCGTATTTTACAACATCAGGAAGATATAGCAAGTAAACTCTATTTTATCAGTTTCTAATTGCAAATAAGCTATACCGAAGATGTCGAACTTGTGCTATAATGTAACTTAAAAGTTTGAAAATTTCAAATTCAAAGAAAATGGGGGAAAAGGGGAATATGAAGAAAAATTTGCTCTTATTATTAGTTATAGCTTTCTTCAGTGTACTTGTTTTAGCAGCTTGTGGTACAAGTGATGAGACAGATAACACAAATGGCGGATCAGGTGCTGAGGAAACAGAAGAAACTTCAGAAGATGCTCCAGAAGAAACGGAAGAGGAAGAGGCAGCTTCTGATGGTGAAGTATATCAGATTGGTGCAACACAAATTGTAGAGCATCCATCTTTAGATGCGGCATTTGAAGGGTTTCAAGCAGCAATTGAAGATGCTGGTTTAGAAGCAGAATATGATTTTCAATCCGCACAAAATGATCAAAACAATGCCACAACGATTGCTAATAACTTTGTAGCGGATGGTGTCGATTTGATTTTTGCAAACTCTACTCCAAGTGCACAAAGTTCATTACAAGCAACAAAAGATATACCTATTTTATTTACATCAGTCACAGACGCAGTGGAGAGTGGCCTTGTTGAATCATTAGATCAACCAGGTGAAAATATTACGGGTGTATTGGATTTACATCCAGATTCTGTCGAAAGAACGGTAGAGTTTATTGATAATTATTTCGAAGGAGCAACAATTGGACTTATTTATAGTGCAGGAGAAGCAAACTCGGTTGCACAAATTGAAGCAGTTAATGAAGCAGTAGAAGGAACAAGCTTATCTACGACAGAGGCTACGGTAGGTAACTCTTCTGAAGTACAGCAAGCTACAACTTCATTAGTGGGCGATGCAGATGTTTTCTTCATTATCACGGACAATACAGTTGTTTCTGCATTAGAAACCGTTGTAGGAGTAGCCGAAGAACAAGGTATTCCATTGATTGTAGGTGAACCTGATTCTGTACAGCGTGGTGGTTTTGCGACGTTTGGTATTGATTACCACACAATCGGCTATCGTACAGGTGAAATGGCGGTAGAAATTTTAACAGGTGAAAAAACAACGGCAGATATCCCTGTAGAAGTTCCACCGAGCATGCAGTTGTTTATTAACAAAGAAGCAGCAGAAGCACAAGGTGTGGAATGGAACGAAGACTGGGATGAAGATGCAGAATTTCTAGAAACAGCAGAAGAAGAATAAATATCTAAAGAAAACCTCGACATTGCTAATGAATGGTAGGTGTCGAGGTTTTCTTTCAAGTATGGTAGAAGGACAGAAAGGAAGAGTAGTAGCATGGAGGGCATCATAATTTCCTTATTCAGTGCAGTAGAATCTGGTACGATATATGCATTGATGGCATTGGGCGTTTATCTTTCATTTCGTATTTTAGATTTCCCGGATTTAACAGTTGATGGCAGTTTTGTAACAGGCGGAGCAGTAGCGGCGATCTCGATCGTGAATGGAGTACCACCCGTATTAGCAACATTTTATGCTGCTATTGCAGGATTTATAGCAGGTGTTGTCACTGGAATTTTGAATACGAAAGGGAAGATTAATCCATTATTATCGGGTATTTTAATGATGATTGCTTTATATTCTATTAACCTTAGAATTATGGGCAAACCAAATGTCGCTTTACTAAATGATCCAACAATGTTTAATCAGATAGAAGGTTTTTGGGCATCTTTAGGTATCGATAACTTTTTAAATAGTATTCTTACAGATTCGGGCATGGATCGCTTGCCAGGTACATGGGCAATACTCATTATTATGGTTATTATTACATTAATCATTAAATTTATAACGGATTATTTCTTAAAAACAGAAGTAGGACTCGCATTACGTGCCACTGGTGACAACGAAAAAATGATCAGAAGTTTTTCTGCTAACACGGATATCCTAACGATTGTCGGCTTAGGTATTTCTAATGCATTAGTTGCGTTATCGGGTGCTTTTATTGCACAATATGGCGGTTTTTCAGATGTGAATATGGGAATTGGGATGATCGTCATCGGTCTAGCATCTGTTATTATTGGAGAAGCATTATTTGGCACAAAAACAATTGCCCGTACTACACTAGCGGTTATTGGAGGGGCAATTGCATATCGAATCGTACTGACCTTCGCTTTAAAGTTTAAATTTTTAGAGACGGGTGATGCGAAATTAATTACGGCAGTGATTGTTATTCTTGCACTTGTCGTACCCAAAATCATCGCTAACCAAAAAGAAGCAAAACGAAAACGTAGAAAAAGAGCAATGCTAGCCAGCGGAGAGGGGGCTAATAATGCTTAGCATGAAAGATATTGCGATTACCTTTAATGAAGGTACATTGGATGAAAAGAAGGCTCTTCAAGATGTCAACCTGGATATGGAAAAAGGGGACTTTGTAACCGTAATCGGAAGTAATGGTGCAGGTAAATCAACCTTAATGAACATGATCTCAGGTTCCTTAAAGCCAGATATCGGATCGGTGAAAATTAATGATAAAAATGTTACTATGTTACCTGAATATAAACGTTCTCAGTTTATAGGGCGAGTTTTCCAAGATCCGATGGCAGGAACAGCACCTACGATGACGATTGAAGAAAACCTTGCGATGGCATATGCTAGGAACAAAAAGCGTACTTTAAAAATTGGGGTCAGTAAAAAGCGTAAGACATTATTTAAAGAACATTTAGAAACACTTCATTTAGGTCTGGAAAACAGATTGAATGCTAAAGTCGGACTGCTTTCTGGTGGAGAGCGTCAGGCACTGTCCTTATTAATGGCAACTTTTACAGAACCGAATATATTATTGTTAGATGAGCATACAGCAGCATTAGACCCTTCCCGTGCTGAATTAATTACTAATCTGACTGGCGAAGTGGTAGAGCAGTTCGGTTTAACAACTGTAATGGTTACACATAATATGCAACAGGCTTTAGACTTAGGTAATCGTCTGATTATGATGGATAAAGGCCAAATTATATTAGAAGTTGTTGGAGACGAAAAACAACAACTTACTATCGAAAAATTACTGCATGAATTCCAGCGAATCCGTGGGAAACAAATGGAGAATGACCGAGCTATATTGGGTTAAAGTAAGGACAGTTACTTTCGATGGAGGGTAGCTGTCCTTTCTAACAAATAAGCTGAGTGCTATATGAACACAGTGGAAAACAACCTGCGTGGAAGCACTCTTTTGTTTTAAAATGAAAATCTCCTTAAACGATAGAAAGAAGGGATCACGAATGAAATATGGTTTTTCAGAACGGGTAAAATATATGAAATCGTCAGCAGTGCGAGATATTTTAAAAGTAATCAATCAAGGTAATATCATCTCTTTTGCCGGAGGATTGCCGGAAGAAGACTTATTTCCTGTAGAAGCTGTTGACAATGCTTTCCATAAAGCAATCACGACGAATAAAAAAGCACTGCAGTACGGTGAAACGGAAGGAGTACCTCAGTTACGCGAATTATTAGCTGAGCGTATGAAACAAAAAGGCTTACACCGCTCAGCTGATAATATTCTAATTACTTCAGGCAGTCAGCAGGCGATTGATCTTTTCTCGCGAGTAATGTTCAATAAGGGGGATGTAATCTTAACAGAAAACCCCACATATTTGGCAGCATTACAAGTATTTGAATCGTATGAAACAAAAGTGGTAGCAGTTGATTCAGATGATGATGGCATGGTTTTAGCTGATTTAGAAGAGAAAATTGAGCGACACAAGCCGAAATGTATCTATGTAGTACCAACCTATTCCAATCCAACCGGAAAAGTATGGTCGTTAGAAAGACGAGAAAAATTGCTGGAATTGGCAAACAAATATCATGTTGTTATTTTTGAAGATGATCCTTATGGAGAATTACAATTTGATGAAAATGAAGCACCACCATCGATTGCTTCGTTAGATGAAAATGACATTGTATTATATACCAGTACCTTTTCCAAAACGGTTGTGCCTGCTGTTCGCATTGGTTGGATTGTTGGTCCACACCAAATTATTCGTATTATGGCCCAGGCTAAACAGGCAACGGATCTTCATACCAATTCTATTGGTCAGCATGCATTGGTGCACTTATTACAAGATTTTGATATTGATGGACACATTCAAACGATCAGAAAAACATATTATGAACGGATGCTTGTGATGAAGCGGTTATTAGAAACTGCTGATATTGAAGGATTAGAGTATATTGCGCCAAAAGGTGGTATGTTCTTCTGGGTGAAGTTGCCGAAACGAATTAACACAAAAGACTTATTAAATGGAGCTGTAAAAGAAGGCGTAGCTTTTGTACCAGGAGCACCATTCTATGTATCAGACCCAGAACAAAATACACTACGACTGAATTTCACCAACTCAGAACCAGCTCTAATTGAAGAAGGGATGAAACGCTTCGTAAAAGTACTAGAAACAACCAACATCCATTCGTGAAGTCAGTTTGAACAGATGAAAATTTCTAGAAGTAGCTCATTCTGCAACTGGAATATGTGGACTCCAGTGGGGAACCAGTGGAAAGCAAGTATATTCCAGTTGCACGATCAATGAGCAGCTCTATTACTATCGGTTTCCTTATTATAGCCCTAGAAACTTTTTCCACCAATCCTTTTTCTCCGAAGGCTCCTCAGTTTGTATCTCTTCAGCTAACAAAATATCTTCCTTATCTACAGCAGTCTTGGTTGCCAGGATAAGACCATAATCACTTTCCGCTTCACGATTAGAAACATAAGTGTAAGTAATATGGTGTTTATTAGCAAGCTCGCGGTACGGTTTGAAAAAACGCAAGCTCATATTACCATTCATTAAGACAGTGGTATGGGGGAATTGACGCATTACATTTTCCATTTCAGCCAACCCTTTTTCTCCACGAACTTGTGACTTCGTTAGGGCTAATACAACCCGTTCTCGAAAAGTCCCTAAATACTTTCTTTTTTCATCGGGGTTAATTTCCTTTGCACCGTAAATTCCTTCTTGTAAATAATCATCAACATCTTTTTTTGCCATCAATAACACCTCTGTTCATTCTTCTTAGTTATAGTATATACAAAAATAAAAAGCTCCCCAAGAAAAAGGGAGCTTTGGATAAGAAATAGTATTGTTATGTCAAAACTTAGAAAATGGGGTATGCTCTAAGCTAACAATTAATCTTCGTCTACTGGATATACGCCATTCTCGTCATGTACTTCTTTACCAGATAGAGGTGGATTGAATACACAAACCATGCGCATATCTGTTTTTGCACGAAGTAAATGTTCATCGTTTTCATCAAGTGCATATAGCGTATCTTTTGAAATGGGCCATACTTTATTATCACTTAATGTTACAACTTCACCTTCACCTTCAATACAGTATACAGATTCAAGGTGATTTTGGTACCAAATATGAGTTTCTGTACCTGCTTTAATAATGGTATCATTGACAGAATAGCCCATACCGTCTTTTTTCATAATTAGACGACGGCTAACCCAGTTACCTCCATCAACATCATAATCAGTTCCTAGTACATCTTCTAGTTTTACTACTTTCATAAGTTAAATTGCCTCCTGTATTGTCTGTTTTATTTGCATTATTAGTATCCATAAAATTGCTATGGATTATAAAACTAGACTTTCGCCATAAAGGTTTGGCGATAAGTCCAGTTTTTCTAAAAAATCACAACTTTAGTTAGTAACGGGGTCTTTAACTAAATCTTTTACACTTTCTTCAATAATATCCAGACCTTTTTGCAGCTCATCTTTAGGTATATTTAATGGTGGGAACAGCTTGAATACTTCATCATTTGGTCCCGCTGTTTCCATTATTAAACCTAATTTAAAACAACGAGCTGTTATTTTCTCAGCAAGTCCTTCTACTTCTGAAGCAATACCTATCATAAATCCACGTCCGCGAACTTCCCCTTTAATTTCAGGATAGTCTGTAACGATTTTTTCCAGGAAGTTGTAGATCAGTTCAGATTTTTCGTGGATTTCTTTTTCGAATGACTCATCTTTCCAATAGTCAAGTGCTGCTGTTGCAGTAACGAATGCATGGTTATTACCACGGAAAGTACCGTTGTGTTCACCTGGCTTCCAAATATCCAACTCAGGCTTGATCAATGTTACGGCAAGTGGTAAACCATAACCACTCAATGATTTAGATAAGCAGATAATATCTGGTTTAATACCAGCAGCTTCAAAACTGAAGAATGAACCAGTACGACCGATACCTGCTTGCACATCATCAATAATTAGTAGAATGCCCCAACGACGGCAAATTTCTTCAATTTGTTTTAACCATTCAAAGCGAGCAGCGTTAATTCCACCTTCACCTTGAACTGTTTCCACGATCATTGCGGCCGGAATTGCAACACCACTACCACTATCTTCGAGGAATCTTTCTAGATAAACGATTGTATCATGATCAACATAGTTGTCATAAGCCATCGTTACAGTGTTTTGTAGTGGAATACCAGCACCTTGACGTTTCATAGAGTTACCAGTTACAGATAGGGAACCAATAGTCATACCATGGAAACCACCTGTAAAGCTGATAATATCTGTACGACCTGTTACTTTACGAGCCAATTTTAAGGCACTTTCTACTGTGTTTGTTCCTGTTGGTCCAGGGAACATTACTTTATAGTCAAGATCACGTGGTTTCAAGATTACGTCATCAAACTTCTCTAAAAATTCAGCTTTTGCTGTAGAAGCCATATCTAGAGAGTGTGTAATCCCATCACTTGAGATATATTCAATTAATTTTTCTTTCATATGATCATCATTATGTCCATAGTTAAGTGCACCTGCACCGGAGAAGAAATCTAAATATTCCTTTCCGTCCTCGTCCCACATTTTGTGCTGTTTCGCTTTAGTAAATACAGTTGGAAAGTTACGAATATAACTACGCACAACAGATTCATGATGATTGATAGTATCAAGATTTTTACTCATCTTTTAAGTTCCTCCTAGAAATGTATTATATATCGAATATATTTTCGCACTTTCTCAGTTAGAAAATACGAAATATTACGACAATATTATTTGTTAATAGGCCCGACAATAAACTTTAATTCTTCTTCGTGCTCATCACCAGGGAAAACATCCTCGGTAAAAAACTCGCTTGAAGTAATTTCAGTATTAAAGTCACGAGCTAGTTTCTGAAATAGAGATTGTGATGCCTTGTTATCTGGTGTAATAGTTGCTTCGACAAACTTGATGTTTTGACATGCCTCACTTGTTAATAAGTAATGCAACATTCTGGATGCAATACCCTTACCTCGCTGTGATGCATCAACACCCACTTGCCAAACAAATAAAGCATCTGTTTTTTTTGGAGGGATAAATGCGGTAATAAAGCCAACCACTTGGTTATTTTCTTTTGCTACGACACAAGTATCACTAAAATACTCACTCATTAAAAGGTATTTGTAGGGAGAGTTCGTGTCTAATGTTGATTTCGATACTAATTCCCACATAGATGCTCCATCATTCTTTGTTGGTTTGGAGAACACAACGTCTAAAGTTGGAGCTGGATTCTGTACGTTATTAATCACAATTAACTCCTTTCTTATTTGGCAATTATTTATTTGCACAAATAGTACATTAAATATGATAAAGGGACTTGCAATATTCCGCAAATCGCTTATAGCTTGATTACACTTTATAAATCTTCTTTTATTAACTTGAGCTTCATTCAATTGGAATAACTTTATAAATCCTCCAATATTGTCATCTATTCTTACAAATGAGCAAAATTTGATCAAAGTATCAAAGTATTCAGCTTATTTATTCCCGTTTTTTTTCAAAACAATCATATATTTTTTAAATAAAAACGAGAATAGGTAATTTATTATGAGTGTTGCATAAAACAGTTAGAATATTCTGGCTATTCATCCTATGAAATTTAATACCTAGACACAAAGTTATCTGTCCATTTGGTAAAAGTATACAATCAGACCATCGACGACAACGACAGTATCTATAATTTATGAGCTGGATCTAACTTCGTTTTCTGGATAGACTGTCTCTTTATAAATGTAGCTTGATATTCCTTGAGAGTAGACTTGAATGAAAAGGCATATTGTATGGTGTGTAAGCGTAAAAATAATATAATAGTAAAATTATTTGCTTCTTTACCTCTTTTGATTGAGAACTCCTAATAACAAAAATCCTTTATCACGGTGCTTATCGTCTGTAAAACCCCCACTTCAAGCTTCAAGTAACACAAGGAAGCTATGTGGGGGTTAACAGACGCTAACACCCTGATCATTAGCGAAACTTATATGTGGCAAACTCGGTTTTCACGAAGTTTTCCTCGGAATAGCTAAACTAATGACGCAGATGGAGTATTCGTATTCTTGCGTTTTAGTGACTGACTGCTGTGCCTTCTAGTTCGCCAGAGTCGCTCCAAATGGTATTCGGTTAGATTCGCTTTCCCACTGTAGGTTCGTATATCCCATCTGTTATACTAGTCATAGAGAAAACTTGGGCTATCGAAGCCTTTAGCGTAGGGCACTCTGTCAGGAACGTAGCGGGTGGACCGAAGCGACTGAGATAATGGAATTGCGTAAACGCGCAAACGGATGAAAGGGCGACTAAGTCTCTGACTTTGTTTAACAGCTCGTCCTCGACAAGTCTTCTTTTATCGTAGAGCGCTTTAGCTAGACAGCTTCAAACTTATAAATTCTGATAAGGTAAAAAACGTCGCTTTTTTTCAAGCACTTATGTTCATGTGATGATGAACTTTTGTAGCAAAGTGAGGTGATTGGTATGGGTTTAACTGTGAGTACTATTATGCAATTGCCGGTGATGAAAAGTTGTGAAGTAAAGACAGGAAAGCATTTGCTAGAGCAAAAGCCGATTGAATGGGTTTCGGTTATTGAGCTTCCTGTTGAAAACTTTGTCAGAAAGAATGAGTTTGTTTTAAGCACCGGCATAGGATGCGAAGATAATCCCAACTTATTAGAATCTTTTGTGCAAGATGTCATTCAATCAGGGGCATCTGTTTTAGGTTTTGCCACAGGACGATATATTTATAATATCCCTGATCGAATTTTGAAAAAGGCTAATCAAAATGATTTAATCATCATTGACGTTCCTTGGGAAGTTCGTTTTACGGATATTTGGCAATCTGTGATGGATAAAATTACAGAAGTAAAACAAAAAGAACGTCAAAAGGTAGAAGATGCCAGACAAGAATTAATTAATTGTGTCCTAAAAGATAAAGGATTAGAAGATATTGCACACACTTTATATAAGCATATTAAAATTCCTGTTGCCATCACAGATTCTGAAAAAAGATGGAGGGCATTGAAGTTTTTTAATAAAGATATTTTAGAAAGTTATAGTCTCGAAGTCCAAGAAAGTCATTTACAATCGATACCACTATCTGATATAAAATTTCAAGAACATCCATTGTATTATCATATGAAAGAATACAAATTTTATAAAGATCGTTTTTTTCAGCTGCAAATTCTCAACAACCACAAAGTACAAGGGTATATTGTATTTCAACCGAGCGATAATAAAGAGCTGACTTGGTCTGTGATGAATGTGTTAGAACATGCATTGACAGCCTGTGCGTTATACTTTGTGAAAGAGAATGCCATTGAGTTAACCGAGATACGATTAAAGGATAATTTTGTTTTAAATTTAGCTAAAAATAAAATGAAAGTAGATCATCAACTATTAACAAAAGCACATTTATTAAGATATGATCTAAATCTTCCTTATGTTTGTATTGTCGGAGATATTAGACATAAAGATCTAGGATCAGATAAGCATGATACTTTAGATAACCCTTATCATTCATCATTAAGAAGCTTTAATTATTATATTCAAAAGGAAATCACCTACGCAGGTCAACTATTTGAACGAAAAACGATGACTACTTTTGAAAAGGGGGAAGTGATTCTTTATTTACAAGTAGAGGATCCTTCTTATCATGATGTAGCAAACCAATTTTTAGATACGATTGAACGACGATTAAGCCAATTACTTTCAGATATTGATATCTCTTGGGGAATTGCACTTCAAAAAGAAAGTACGTATCCATTTTATGAAAGCTATGAAAAGGCAAAAACGGCTCTAGAAATTGGACTGCAGGATGACGATCCTGGCAATAGAACCTTTTATAGTGATACAAGAATTAATCGACTGTTAATGGCAATATCTCAAGAAGAAAATATTCATGAGATAGTAAAAGATACATTGAAACCATTGTTAGAATACGATAAAAAGAGGCAGACAGATCTCATTTTTACTTTTAAGACGTACAACAAATACAAAGGAAATGTAAGTCAAACAGCAAGAGAATTAAATTTACATCGTCAATCGTTATTGCATCGGTTGAGAAAAATAGAGTCTCTGACGCATTTATCCTTAATTGATGCGGATGATTCTTTTTTATTAGAGTTGAGTGTCCGTTTATGGATGCTGAATAAAATAAAATGATAGGTTTGACGTCTTGTTATATAACAGGGCGTTTTTTTATAGGAAAGAAAATATAAAATTTGAAGAAAATAGATATGCGCAACTAGCCTATCGCTAGCCAAGTTTGTTGTACTAAAAAATAAGTACCAAAATATAGAAACAAAAAATCAAATTGGTACTTAAAAGCTGATTAAGAACCAAAACTAGAAAACAAACGGGCAAATATGGTACTTAAAGCCGGTTTAAGTACCAAAATAAAACCCAATATCATAAAATCGGACCTAAGAAAGTGGGTAAATTCATGAGTTGTGAAAAAAAGCAACCTGTATCCCTCAATATTCGAGCATTGGGCCTTAATTCATGTTGTATGACAGAAAAGAAAAAACTTCATACAATCTGAACATTACATTTCAACCAGCTGTTTAATAAGATAAAAGTAAGAAATGAAACTTTATAAAGAGTATTTTTAGGGGTGGAGGGGGGATACGATGTTAGCCTTTGATATTTTAGAATATCAAAAACGTTTAACGAAGACAAAACAACGGATGGCTGAAAACGGCATTGAAGTATTACTTGTAACAGACCCGGCTAATATGAATTATTTATCAGGCTATGATGCTTGGTCATTCTATGTTCACCAAATGTTAATTATCATCATTGATGAGCCTCAGCCAATTTGGATTGGCCGTTATCAAGATGCAAATGGCGCGAAAATTACCACATGGATTTACAACGAAAACATTATTCCATTCCCAGATTATTATGTACAATCATCGATTTATCACCCAATGGATTTTATTACAGAAATTTTAAAACAGATAGGGCAAGGAAATAGAAAAATTGGTGTTGAGATGGATAACTATTATTTCACTGCCAAAGCTTACGAAAGATTAAAGCACGGACTTCCAAATGCTACATTTAAAAATGCGGATTTATTAGTGAACTATGTAAGAATTATCAAATCAGAGCAAGAGATTGAATATATGAAGCGGGCAGCAGAAATTGCTGATCAAGCGATGTATAAAGCAGTAGAAAGTGTACGGGTAGGGAATAGAGAGTGTGATACAGCAGCAGCGATATATCACCAAATGATTTCTGGTACGGATGATTATGGAGGGGATTATCCAGCTATTGTTCCATTGCTTCCGTCTGGAGATAATACTGGTGCACCACATCTTACTTGGTCGGACAGAAAATATAAAGAAGGAGAGTCTGTTGTTATTGAACTAGCAGGCTGTTACAAGAGGTATCATGTACCAGTAGCTAGAACGGTATCGATAGGTAAACCTTCTATGCAGATGCAGAAAATAGCTCCGATTGTCGTAGAAGGTTTGAATGCCGTGTTAGATGCGGTAAAACCTGGAATTACTTGTGGAGAATTGGAAGGGTATTGGTATAAATGTCTAAAAAAATATGGAATTGAAAAAGAGGCAAGACTAGGATATTCCGTAGGTTTAGGTTACCCGCCAGATTGGGGAGAGCATACAGCAAGCATCCGAGCAGAGGATTCAACCGTTTTACAACCAAATATGACTTTCCACCTTATTCCGGCCTTGTGGTTTGACGACTATGGAATTGAGATCAGTGAATCATTTCGAGTAACAAAAAATGGCGGTGAAACTTTCACCAAAATCCCAAGAGATTTAATTGTGCAAGATCCCTTTCCGTTTCAAGAACAAGGCGGAATCATCAGCTAGTTTTCAATATGATTAGATAGATATAGAGGAGGGATTAGTATGAAAGATGTAAAAATGAGTACAAAAGCAGTATGGGCAGGGGAAAAAAATCAATTAGCTTTCGGAGCCACTCAAGTTCCAGTTGTGCACAGTGTCTCTTTTGGTTATGACGATATGGATGAATGGTATGAAGTCGCTATCGGAAATAAAGAAGGTCATATTTACGGTCGTAATACCAATCCAACCGTTGATGCATTTGAAGAAAAAATAAGAATTTTAGAAGGAGCAGAAGCTGCTACGAGCTTTTCGACTGGAATGGCAGCCATTAGTAATACACTCGGAACTCTATTATTTCCAGGGGATCGAATGGTTTCCATAAAAGACACATATGGTGGAACCAATAAAATATTTACCGAATTTTTGCCAAAGCAAAAAATAGAAGCGGTTTTATGCGACACAGGAGATCATGAAGCGATTGAAAAAGAGGTAGCAAAAGGATGTAAAGTTCTTTATTTAGAAAGTCCCACCAATCCAACAGTGAAAATAACGGATATTGAACGGATGGCGAAAGTTGGAAAAAAAGCAGGTGCTATAGTCATTGTTGATAACACATTTGCTACTCCGATAAATCAAAATCCACTCGAGTTGGGAGCAGATCTAGTGATTCATAGTGCTACAAAATTTTTAGGCGGTCATGCAGATGCACTAGGCGGATCAGTTTGTGGATCTAAAAAATTAGTAGAAAGTATTTATCATTATAGAGAAATCAATGGAGCAACACTAGATCCAATGTCAGCTTATTTATTGCTACGAGGGATGAAAACACTCCAATTAAGAATGGAAAAACAAAGTGAAAATGCAATGGCAGTTGCTCGCTATTTGAAATCAGTTGATACCGTTGAATCGGTATTTTATCCAGGATTAGCGGACCATCCAGGCCATGATATTGCTAAGAAACAAATGAACGGGTTTGGTAGCATGCTAAGTTTCTCCGTAAAGGGTGGGGTGGATACACTCAGACATCTGCTTCCAAAGCTAAAGTATGTGAACCGAGCAGCACATCTTGGCTCTGTTGAAACTATTGTAGGACCTTCACGCACAACAAGTCACGTAGAATGTACACCAGAAGAAAGAGCTGCAATGGGGATACCAGAAGGGTTAATTCGATATTCAGCAGGACTTGAAGATAAGGATGACTTAATTCATGATTTAGAGCAAGCTTTTCAATCTTTGCCAGAAAGTCTTTTTATAAACAAATAAAGCAGTTGTTAAGGAATAAACCATACTTGTTAACTAAAAACGAAAATGGCACTCATCCATACCGATGAAATGCATTCGACGTAGAAACTACGATTAGGAAGATAGGTAAGGGCAACTACGGATCTGCTGTCGCCGAGTTTTCTTTTAAAAAAATAATGGAGGTGATGAGATTGACTATGAAGGTCGCTTTTATTGGGTTTGGCGGTGTTGGGCAGGCTTTGGCAGAGATTTTTTTGAAACAACAAAAGGGTGAAAAACCGTCGTTTGGTTTCGAGCCCGAGGTTGTCGCTGTATCCGATATTATGAAAGGATCTGTGTATCATCCAGATGGTTTAAACATGGAAGAGTTGTTATCTACCGTTAGAGATTCGGGGAGTTTAGATGCTTATCCAGATCAAACAGGACTAATTAGAGGCTGGGATAGCATGGATACGATCAAGAATACGAATGCGGATATGATTGTCGAAGTAACGTTCACAGATGTGAAAACAGGTCAACCAGCCATTGACCATTGCCGAACAGCTTTTGAACATAAAAAGAGTGTGGTAACGACTAATAAAGGTCCTGTTGCCTTAGCTTATGATGAGTTATCAGCACTAGCTGAAAAAAACGGCGTGTTCTGGGGGTTCGAAGGGACGGTAATGAGCGGAACACCAGCTCTCAGATTGCCCGTCATGACACTAGCAGGTAATGAAATAACAGAAATAAAAGGGATTTTAAATGGGACGACTAATTATATGATTACTGAAATGGAAAAAGGTAAGACATATAAGGAAGCCTTAGAAAAAGCGCAAAGCCTCGGGTTTGCAGAAGCGGACCCAACTAGTGATGTAGAAGGTTATGATGCGAGATATAAGACGGCAATTTTATCGAACTATTTAATGGGTGAAAAAATAGCATCAGAAGATATTTTTTGTAAGGGAATTAGCGAATTAACATTAGAGATGGTGAAAGAAGCATTAGATAAAAATAAAAAATGGCGTCTGCTCTCGCGTTTAACCAAAAGGGAAGATGGTTCCGTTGAAGCTTCGGTTAAGCCGGAGTTGATAGATGGTAACGATCCATTAGCTGGCGTAAATGGTCCAACAAATGCGATTGTCTATGAATGTGACTTATCAGGCCCAATTATGTTAACAGGTGCAGGGGCAGGGTTAATCGAAACAGGTTATTCACTTTTTATTGATATCATTCACTATCATAGACAAAACGCCCTAACCAAACTTTAATAGGGGGGTGAATTCCATGCAACTACAAGTAAAACAAGAAAAAATGTTGATTGCAGGACAATGGATAGCTGCTGAGCAAACATTTGATGTATATGATCCGCAAGATAATCGATTAATTGCCAAAGTACCATTGGCTACAGAAAATGATATGCTGATGGCCATTGAAAAAGCAGAGGAAGCTTATCTAAACAACAAATCTTGGCCAACTTATGCAAGAATGGCTGTGCTTCAACGAGTAGCCTCTTATATAGAGGAAAATAAAGAACGTTATGCAGAAACGATAGCATTAGAAGGAAGTAAAACGATTCATCAGGCTCGTGGAGAAGTGAAACGAGCGATACAAACGATTCAAATCAGCGCAGAAGAAGCACGAAGGATAAATGGAGAAACGATTAATTTTGATCAAAGTGAAAGTGGAGAAAATAGGGTGGGCTATTATTATCGCTTTCCAGTAGGAGTGATTGGAGCTATTACCCCGTTTAATGATCCTTTAAATTTAGTAGCTCATAAGGTTGGTCCAGCGATTGCCTCTGGAAATGCGGTTATTGTCAAACCAGCATCTGATACGCCGTTGAGTGCATTGCTTTTGGCGGAAGCATTTACAAAATCCGGATTACCTGCAGGCATGCTGTCCGTTGTGACCGGATCAGGTCGAGATGTAGGCGACGTGCTCGTCACACATCCTTCCATCAGAATGATTACATTTACGGGAGGAGTAGATGTTGGGAGGAAAATAGCGCATAAAGCTGGAATCAAGAAGATAGGAATGGAGCTCGGTTCCAACTCTCCGGTTATTGTATTAAAAGATGCAGATGTTGAAAAAGCAGTGGCATCTTGTGTTTCAGGTGCTTTTACAGTTGCCGGTCAAAATTGTATTGGTGTCCAGCGAGTTTATGTAGAAAAGGAAGTATATGATCAATTCTTAGAGTTATATAAACAAAGGACTTCAGAACTGCATTTGGGAGATAAATTGGATCCATTAACAGACATTGGTCCAATGATTAATGAACGGGAAGCAAAAAGGGTCGAAGCTTGGGTAAATGAAGCAGTAGAAGAAGGGGCAAAAATTCAAATTGGCGGAAAAAGAGAGAGAGCCTTTTATTATCCTACTATTCTTACAGATGTCCCTACTAATGCTGTGATTGCCCAAGAAGAAATATTTGGTCCTGTCGTGCTTGTCTATTCCGTAGAGGATGTGTATCAAGCGATTGCTCAGTCAAACGCTGTTGATTACGGGCTGCAAGCAGGGATATTTACAAAAGATTTGGAAAATGCGTTCTTAACGATACAGGAGTTAGAAGTCGGCGGTATCATGGTGAATGATAGTAGTGATTATCGTATTGATGCTATGCCTTTTGGAGGGGTGAAACAATCGGGGTTAGGAAGAGAAGGTATCAAGTCCTCAATTGAAGCCATGACAGAGCAAAAGGTAGTGAGCTTTAAACTAAACTAATCATTTTAAAGGATAATAAGTAAAGTGTTCATAATAACCAAAAAAAGAGACCTTTCTTGGTCTCTTTTTAGCTCTTCCTTATTCTTTTACGTGTGCTGGTACTTCTACTCCTAATTTAGCAGCAATACCTTCTGCTAATTCAGGAGCTACTTTGTAGAAGTTTTCTAATTGACGTTCTACAATACCTTCACGAGTTACACTACTCAGATGGTCAGCAAAGTTTTGGATTAGACGTTCGCGCTCTTCATCGTTCATTACATCACGGAATAATGCACGAGGTTGAGAGTAGTGATCATCACTGTCATATGGAACACTATCAGCGAATCCAGAAACTTCATATGGATTAATTTTGTTTTCTGGTGTTTCTTTTGGTGCGTCACTAAAGCTGTTTGGCTCATAGTTAGGCGCACTGCCACCATTACCATTATGGCTCATGTAACCATCACGTTGGTAGTTGTTAACCGGTGATTTGGCACGGTTGATTGGTAATGATTCATGGTTTGCTCCAATACGGTAGCGATGTGCATCAGAATATGCAAACAAACGACCTTGAAGCATTTTATCTGGAGATGCTTCAATTCCAGGAACAAAGTGTCCAGGAGAGAAGGCAGATTGTTCTACTTCTGCAAAGTAATTTTCAGGATTACGATCTAACACCATTTTACCCACTTCTACTAATGGATAATCATCATGGGGCCATACTTTCGTTACATCAAATGGATCGTAACGGTAGTTTTGCGCATCTGCTTCAGGCATGATTTGAACCTTTAATGTCCAAGAAGGATGGTTACCTTCTTCAATGGCATTAAATAGATCTTCAGTATGATAGTCTGGATTTGTACCTGCAAGTTCATCCGCAACCTTAGGATCTAAGTTTTTAACACCTTGATCTGTTTTGAAATGATACTTAATATAGAAAGCTTCTCCATCTTTATTTACCCATTTAAACGTGTGGCTTCCGAACCCGTTTTGATGGCGGAGTGTTGCTGGAATTCCGCGATCAGAGTGTAAAATAGTAATTTGATGAAGTGATTCCGGTGATAATGACCAGAAATCCCAAACTGCATTTTTATCTTTTAAGTGTGTTTGTGGGTTACGTTTTTGTGTATGAATAAAGTCTGGGAATTTAATCGCATCACGGATAAAGAATACAGGTGTGTTATTCCCAACTAAATCATAGTTACCTTCATCTGTGTAAAATTTAACAGCGAAACCACGAGGGTCACGTACGGTATCGGCAGAACCTAATTCACCAGCAACAGTTGAGAAACGGATAAACATAGGTGTTTTCTTGCCAACTTCAGATAAAAAGTCTGCTTTTGTATATTTTGAAACGTCATTTGTTACTTCAAAATAGCCGTGAGCTCCAGCACCTTTTGCGTGCACCACTCTTTCTGGAACTCTTTCTCGGTTGAAATGAGCTAGTTTTTCTAGTAAATGAACATCTTGGATTAATGTTGGTCCTCTATGGCCTGCTGTAACGGAGTTTTGATTATCTCCAACTGGCGCACCAGAGGCAGTTGTTAAGTATTTTTTTTCTTGACTCATATATAGCACCTCTTCCTAAATGATTTTACACTCTTTATTATAATACAAGTTTTATAAAAATCAATATTTAATTAAAATTATTTTAATTAAGAAAATGTAAAAAAAAGAGAAGCAAGCTATCACGAGATAGTTGCTCTCTATGGATTGGGAAACATCCTTGGAAACTTTTGTTGATTGGGGGTAACAAAAGATATGTGTAAAGGGAATGTTTCATCACTCTATGTGATTAAGTATATTATAACGATAATGATAATCATTTTCAATAGAAAAATTAAATTTTTAGAAAATTTTTTCTGCAAAACCAAACACAAGAATTTTCAAGCATAGGCGTGTATACTGAAAAGATGAAGGAAGTGATATGGAATGGTTTTAGATTTACAAAAAGTAGGACTAAAAAAAGAAGGAAATTGGATACTAAAAGATATTAATTGGAAAATGGAGAAAGGAGAGCATTGGACATTATTAGGATTGAATGGTGCAGGTAAAACAGCCCTTTTACATATGGTGTGTGCGTACTATTTTCCAACTGAGGGGAAGGTTAATGTAATAGGCAAACAGTTTGGAAAGGATATACTAGGAGAACAGTTAAGACAACAAATCGGCATTGTTTCATCTACCTTAAAGCAACGAATTTATGGTACTGATAGTGCATACCAAGTTGTATTAAGTGGTGCGTTTGCTTCAATCGGTTTATATGAAACTCCTACAGATGAGATGCGTTCCAACGCGCAACAGTTACTGAAGGAACTCGATTGCTTTTCTTATGCTAATCGAGCCTATCGAACATTATCACAAGGTGAGCAGCAACGCGTGTTAATCGGACGAGCTCTGATGAATAATCCAAAGTTATTAATTTTAGACGAGCCAACAAACGGATTAGATTTTATTGCAAGAGAGAAATTGTTAGAATCAATTGAGAATATTAGCAGAGGTAAAAATGCACCCTCCATTATTTATGTAACACACCATGTGGAGGAAATTTTACCAACTTTTTCGAAAACGTTGTTGTTAAAGGATGGTCGTGTATTTAACCAAGGCGCAACAAAAACGATGGTCAATTCGGAAACTTTAACCGCATTTTTTGGGATACCGGTAGAGGTGGATTGGTCCGAGAAACGCCCGAGGTTAAAGAAGAAATAACACCTAGGAGTAGACTAAGATGTTAAACCGTTTGAATCAAATGTTACAACGAATTATGCCCTTTATAGCACCATCAAGTGTGATTATTGGTGTTTTGTTTGCGGATTTTTTTATTCAATTTGATAACTGGGTTATCTGGATCTTTGCATTTATGACATTTGCAGGGAGTTTGAGTTTGAATTTTGTTGCTTTATATCGAGTGGTCTCTCATCCTTTATCGATAGTGATAGCTCTTGTTATCTTACATATTTTAATGCCTTTATGGGCGTTTCTGATCGGAAGTATTACCTTTAGCAATGATCATTTAACTGTTATTGGCTTTGTCTTAGCGATGATTATTCCGACAGGCATTACAAGTTTTATTTGGGTTTCTATGAATAAAGGAAATGTTGCATTAACATTATCCGTCATTTTAATTGATACGATTTTATCTCCTTTTATTGTTCCGCTGTCATTATCCTTATTTATCGGAGCATCTGTTGATTTAGAAGTATGGGCGATGATGAAAGGTTTGTTTATCATGATCGTTATTCCATCTATATTAGGTATGATTCTACATGAAATGACTCGTGGAGGAGTTCATGAGAGGTGGAGTCCGCGCTTAGCCCCTTTTTCAAAAATAGCATTAGCTTTAGTGATTATGATTAATAGCTCAGAGGTAGCAGATTATTTATTAAATATTGACTTTCATCTCATTAAAGTAGCCATTACGATGTTTATTGTAGCTGCTAGTGGATATTATCTAGCGTGGTTATTGTCTAAGTGGTTGAAACGGGCAAGTCAAGACGTTATTTCCTTAACATTTAGCAGTGGAATGAGAAACATAAGTGCCGGGGCAGTTATAGCTGTACAATATTTTCCGGGGCCAGTGGCAGTTCCGGTTGTTGTCGGCATGTTATTTCAACAAGTTTTGGCTTCTTTATATAGTAAATTTCTCCAAAATAGAAAATAAATATTAATATTGTGAATTTTCTGAAAAATGGTAAAATGAAGTATTGAAGTATATTCTTTAAAATGAAAGGAGAGGGAAAATGACGGAGGATCAATTGCCGAAAGATAATGAAGAACAAAAGTCAGAGCAACAGACAAAAACATCATCAGGGTTAGATCAGAATGTAGCTGGTTTATTAACGTATATTGCAGGGATTATTACTGGTATCATCTTTTTATTGTTAGAAAAAGAAAATCGTTTTGTCCGTTTTCACGCAATGCAGTCGATTTTTATTACCGTTGTATTGATAATTTTACATACAGTGGTAAATTGGATTCCTTTTTTCGGTTGGATAATAGGATTATTACTCCACCCATTAGAACTTGTTTTATGGATTTTCTTAATGGTAAAAGCCTATCAAGGTCACTATTTCAAATTACCTTGGATTGGTGATATGGTAGAAAAACAATTAGATAAATAATGATGTAATCCTGATCTGATGTTCGCATCAGGTCTTTTTTTGGTTTCTAATCATGAATTAGGCACCTGCTTAATAATATGAAAGTAAAGAAGAAAAGAAAGAAGGTGCCCATATGATTACATGGTTATCTTTTGTTTTATTATCACTTGCAACATTTCGTTTAACAAGATTGATTGTTTATGATAAGATCACAGGTTTTATTCGAGCACCTTTTTTTGAGGTAGAAGAAAAATGGTTGCCCGATGGTACCATAGAAGAGACTGTGATGTTTAAAGGTAATGGATGGAGGCGATGGATTGGTGAATTATTACGGTGTCACTGGTGTACGGGCATTTGGTCAGCTCTATTTTTATTCTTAGGTTTTCACTTTTATTCTACTGTATTTATCCCAATCATTATTGTATTAGCGATTGCAGGGGTAGCTTCGATTATTGAAGTGATTATTTCCTATTTTATTTAAACATTCATATATCCTTTTATTGCTTTTTTCTTTTATAACCACTGCAGCTACATGACTTTTTCTTTCGCCCTTTTTTCCGTCTGCTGATAGACGTTTGAGTAATGTTGGACATGATCAAAACTCCTTCATCATACAAGATTATGAAACATTCCTATCTTATTTTATGTGATCGCTATAAAAGCGTTCGGGAGTACTGTAAAAACGGTGAAAATGTCTAATTCACCTCTACTCTTATTATAAAGTTTTAATTGAATATCAATTAAGCTGAGGAAAGGGAATAGCTTTCCTCAGCGTCAGATAAACACTCGCTTTTATACAGTTATATACCTTTAAAAGTTTCTAAATAGATTTGCTTTAATTCTTTAACAAGTGGTAATTTAGGGTTTGCGGTTGTACATTGGTCCTCGAAAGCTTTGTCAGCTAAGCGATCGACTTGTTTCATAAAGGTTTCTTTTTTCACGCCATTTGCTTCTATGCTCATCGGAATATCCACTTGTTTAGCAAGTTTACACACCGATTTTACTAAACTTTCCACACCTTCTTCTGTTGTACGAGCAGGAAGCCCTAGTACCTTTGCTATTTCTGCATATCGCTGATCCGCAACAAAATGTTCATACTTTGGAAAGGAAACAAATTTTGTTGGCTTTTTAGCATTATAGCGAATAACGTGTGGCATGAGAATCGCATTTGCGCGTCCGTGTGCAATTTGGAATTCTGCTCCCAGCTTATGTGCCAAGCTATGATTAATCCCCAGAAATGCATTGGCAAAAGCCATTCCAGCGATAGTAGATGCGTTATGCATTTTTTCTCTTGCTTTTTCATTGTTGCCATCTTTATAAACAATAGGTAAATATTCAAAAACTAATTGTATCGCTTTTATCGCCAGCCCATCTGTATAGTCATTTGCCATGTTGGATACATAAGCCTCAATCGCATGTGTCAGTACGTCCATACCAGTATCAGCAGTAACTACAGGTGGAACCGTCATGACAAATTGAGGGTCAATTATCGCAACGTCTGGTGTTAAGGCATAATCAGCTAGTGGATATTTGATGTTATTTTCTTTATCCGTAATAACGGAGAAAGGTGTTACTTCGGAACCTGTTCCAGAAGTCGTTGGAATTGCCACAAATTGTGCTTGTTTTCCGAGCTCAGGGTATTTATAGACTCGTTTGCGAATATCTAAGAATTTTTGCTTGATGCCATTAAAGTCTGTCTCAGGGTGTTCATAGAATAGCCACATACCTTTCGCTGCGTCCATGGCAGACCCACCACCAATGGCGATAATGACATCTGGTTGGAATTTATTCATTTCTGCAGTACCCCGCATGACAGTTTCTATTGATGGATCCGGTTCTACATCAGAAAAGATTTCGCAATGTACGTAGTCGGCTCGTTTGCGTAAATAATAGAGTGCTTTATCTACATAACCTAGTTGTCTCATTACTGGGTCAGTGACGATAAAAGCTCTTGTTATTTTTGGCATTTTCCCCAAATACTGTACTGCGTTTTTCTCAAAATAGATTTTTGGTGGCACTTTAAACCATTGCATATTGACGTTTCTTTTTGCTGTTTTTTTCGTATTGGTCAGGTGAATTACACCAACATTAGTTGAAACAGAGTTACCACCATAAGATCCACATCCTAATGTTAGTGAAGGAAGATAAGCATTGTAAATATCTCCGATCGCACCTTGAGAAGAAGGAGCATTAATAATAATTCGACCTGCTTTCATTCGGTTACCAAATGCTTCGATAATTTCCTGATCATTAGAATGGATTACAGCAGAGTGACCGAGACCACCGAACTCAAGCATTTCTTCACAACGTTTGAATCCTTCCTGATAGTTTTTAACTTGGTAGCATGCCAGAATTGGACTTAATTTCTCACGAGAGAGTGGTTCATCTGGTCCAACGGTTTTTAATTCGGCAACAAGGATTTTAGTGTCTGCAGGAACATTAATTCCGGCTTTTTTAGCAATTTCTATAGGAGTTTTTCCTACGATATCGGCGTTTACTGCGCACGTTTTTTCATTAATTGCCAGTTTCTCTAGCTTTTTCTTTTCCTCTGTGTTTAAGAAGTAGCAATGATTGTCTAGCATTTCCTGTTGTACTTTTTGATAGATAGCTTGATCAATGATCATTGCTTGCTCAGACGCACAAATCATGCCGTTATCAAAAGTCTTAGAAAGAATTAAGTCATTAACAGCTCGTTTAATATCGGTAGTTTTCTCAAAGTAACATGGTACATTCCCAGGTCCTACGCCAAGTGCGGGTTTTCCAGAACTGTAGGCTGATTTAACCATTCCAGCACCGCCTGTCGCTAGAATAAGTGCGATATCTTCATGTGTCATCAACTCTTGTGTTGCTTCAATACTAGGTTGTTCAATCCATTGGATGCAATGTTTTGGTGCACCAGCTTTCATCGCAGCCTGATACAATATATTAGCTGCTTCTGTACTACTTTTTTGAGCAGAAGGATGAAAAGCAAATATGATTGGATTTCCAGTTTTTATCGCAATCAAAGTTTTGAACATGGTCGTAGAAGTTGGGTTGGTAACGGGTGTTACACCAGCGATAACACCAATAGGTTCTGCTATTTCTATAACACCATCATGTTGGTTCTCATTAATGATTCCAACTGTTTTGTCATATTTAAGATTATGATAGATGTATTCTGTGGCAAATATATTTTTGATTATTTTATCTTCGTATACACCTCTGTTTGTTTCTTCTACTGCCAGTTTTGCCAATGTCATGTGTGCATCTAAACCAGCAAGCGCCATAGTCTTAACAATGTTGTTGATTTCTTCTTGATCTAATTGCTTCAATTCTGATAATGCTACTTTACCTTGTTTTACTTTTTGATCAATAGTTTGCTTAACATTAAGGTTTTTCTTAAGAGTAGATGTATTCATCATAATTTCCTCCTTATTTAATGTGAAATAATGAGCATGATCAAGCAAAAAAATGAATGTCCGTTATATCATTGGTGGGGTAGCGTGCAATTTTAATAAAGGTAAGATCTTGGTACATTCGTGATGTGTTTTTCAATAAGATGACGTAGTGCTTTGTCCAAATCATGGTAGGATAAGCTTTGTTCTGCTCTAAGAGAAGAGCTTCAAACTTGTCACCAACTTCTTCTTCAAATGTTTTTTGGTTGTAATAGTCAGTGTCTGTTTTAAAATCAATCCATTCGTAATGAATCATTATTTTCCCCTCCTTTATTAACCTCCTTTATCTGTTCTGAATCAATCTTAACAGATGAAAGCGCATACGATTCATGTAGCTTATGACTATTTTGTGAAATATTTCACAATAATGTATTGTGTTATAATTGGTTTTATTCTAAAGAAAGGGAAGGATACGGGACATGTGGGTTGTTATTATTGTTTGTATTATTATAGTGATTGCTGTATTAGCATTGTCAATTATGACATTAAATAAAGGGTATGGATATAAACATACAATTGATCCATTACCAAGTGAGCAGGAAAATAGTGAAGGAAAAGAAGCAGGAACCGACCAAACAGAGAACTATACGGATGAAAATAAAGACAGTGACCGATAACCAAAACGGTCACTGTTTTTATTTATAGGAAAGCATTGCGCGTTATCCATAAACTGCGAAGTAACTTTTGTGTTCCTCCCATTCTATTTGAGATGAGTGCTAGTCCGACGCTGCGGAAAAACACGCCCTTTCCGTGGGGAACGCTTCAGCCTCCTCGCGAGCAAAGAACGCTCACTGCGGGGTCTTCAGACTGTTCCTTTCCCACAGGAATGTCGCATTTTTCCGCAGCTTTGAATAGTGTTCTAATAAAGTGATAGAAAGTTCCAAGAATATAGTTCCATGAGTCCATTTCTTTCAACAATCAGAACTCCAAAATTAGCGGAGGCAGAATACGCAGACTCCTGTGGGAACAGCGCGAGCTGAAGACCCCACAGAAAAGCGCACTTTGCTTTTTGAGGAGGCTGAGGCCGTGCCCACGGAAAGCGAAGTATTCTGCCGAAGCGGTATTCCAGCACTCACTATAAAAGAGTGGAAGAAAGCATCACTCTGAAAATTTTCATTAGTTCGCAGTTTGTATCGAATACGTATAAGTAAGTACCGACTGGGTTATGCCGCCTCCTTATTATAAAGAAGCTTTATATATGGCGATCGCATCATCACGGTTAAGTTTTTTGAAATTACCGAACTCAGGTCCTGCGATCACTGTTTTATCTGCCATTTCCTCGATACTTTCTTCCGAAATATCATAATCAGATAAGCGGGAAGGTGCTTCGATGCGATTCCAGAATGCACGAAGTTTAGCGATTCCTTCTAAACCAACTTCTTTATCTGATTTACCATTAGGATCCACATCGAATACACGGACAGCTAATTGTTTAAAACGACCTATGTTTTCGTCGATTGCATATTCCATCCAATTTGGGAAGAGGATCGCAAGGCCTCCACCGTGTGGAATGTCATGTACGGCTGAAACAGCATGTTCTAGGTTGTGTGTTGCCCAATCCCCATGATAACCCATATTTACCATACCATTTAACGCCATTGTACCATTATATAAGACAGTTGCACGAAGCTCTTCATTTTCAAGATTTTCTAATAATTTTGGAGCTGTTTCTACCATCGTTTGTAGAATTCCTTCTACCATACGATCTTGTAACAATGTATTCTCTTCATGATGGAAATAATGCTCTAGCGCATGTGACATAATATCTACCATGCCATAAATTGTTTGGTCTTTCGGTACTGTTTTGGTGAAATTAGGATCCAAAATCGAGAAAACAGGGTAAGTATAGGGACTTCCCCAACCATGTTTTTCATTTGTTTCCCAATTTGTGATGACAGATCCTGGATTCATTTCTGATCCGGTTGCTGCCAATGTCAAAACAGTTCCGAATGGAAGTGCACCAGTAGCATTTGTTTTCTTGGTTACAATATCCCAAATATCATCTTCAGATTTGGCACCTGCAGCAATAGCTTTAGTACAGTCAATCGTACTACCACCACCGACCGCCAGGATGAAATCTATCTTTTCTTCTTTACAAATTTCAATGCCTTTACGTGCAGTCGTGACACGAGGATTTGGTTCGACACCACTTAATTCAAATACATTTTTATTTTCTTTCTTCAATATATCGATTACTTGGTCGTATAAGCCATTGCGTTTAATGCTTCCTCCACCATAGACAAGAAGAATATTATCACCGTAACTTTGTAATTCTGTTTGTAAGTTCTCTAATTGCCCTTGACCGAAATATAATTTCGTCGGGTTATGAAAAATGAAATTTTGCATGTTTTTTACCTCCATTGAATCAACATTCACTTTTAAATATGGCAATAATTTCAGTATGTGTAAAGAATTCTGCTTGATAATTCTCGACAGAGAATTTGTGAACAAATTCTTAAAATTATTAAAAACGGCATAAATTTGTTCACTTTTTCACATGACAAACATGAAACAAAGGAATATACTATTATTATAAACATGCTCAATGATGAACAAATTGAAGAGGAGGAACACAAAATGAAACTAGCAGAGAGAATGGATCAAAGCAAGGTCGCCTGGCATGGCTTTGCCACAGGTCGTTGGCAGGAAGAAATTGATGTGCGAGACTTCATAATGAAAAACTTCACCTTGTATGAAGGTGATGAGTTATTTTTAACAGATGCAACAGAGGATACCTTGAAATTGTGGGAACAAGTGATGGAGTTGACGAAACGAGAGCAAGAGAACGGAGGTGTTTACGACTTAGATACAGAGATTGTTTCAACGATTACTTCTCATGGAGCAGGTTATTTAGATAGAATGAAAGAAAAGATAGTGGGGGTACAGACAGATCATCCATTTAAACGTTCCTTGCAGCCATTTGGAGGTATACGTATGGCAGTGGCAGCAGCAGAGTCCTATGGTTATCAAGTTGACGAAAATATTGTGAAAACATTCACAGAATATAGAAAAACACATAATCAGGGCGTATTCGATGCATATACGAAAGAAATGTTGTTAGCTCGAAAAGCAGGAATTGTAACAGGACTTCCAGATGCATACGGACGTGGGAGAATCATCGGTGATTATCGTCGGGTTGCTTTATACGGCGTGGATAGGCTGATAGCAGATAAGCAAGAACAATTGGAAATTGTTGGTGGCAATGGCCGGATGAATGAAGAAGTGATTAGGGATCGAGAAGAAATCACGGAACAAATAAGAGCATTACAACAGTTAAAACAATTAGGAGAAATATATGGTTTCGATTTATCGCGTCCAGCCAACGATGCCCGCGAAGCGGTACAGTGGTTATATTTAGCGTATTTGGCTGCAATAAAAGAACAAAATGGTGCGGCGATGAGTTTGGGTAGAGTATCTACTTTCTTGGATGTTTATATGGAAAGGGATTTAGCGAAAGGATATTTAACAGAACAGGAAGCACAAGAGTTGATCGATCATTTTGTCATGAAACTTCGTCTGGTGAAATTTGCGAGAACACCAGATTACAACGAATTATTTAGTGGAGACCCAACTTGGGTAACAGAATCAATTGGTGGTATAGCATTAGATGGTCGTCCTTTAGTTACAAAAAATTCATTCCGCATTTTGCACACATTAACTAATTTAGGACCGGCACCTGAACCAAACCTGACAGTACTGTGGTCAACCCGCTTGCCAGAACCGTTTAAAAAATATTGTGCCAATATGTCGATTGCTACAAGCTCCATTCAATATGAGAATGATGACCTCATGCGTGACCTATATGGTGATGATTATGGTATCGCATGTTGTGTATCTGCCATGCGAATCGGTAAACAAATGCAGTTCTTCGGTGCCAGAGCCAATCTCGCGAAAGCACTATTGTATGCGATTAATGGAGGGGTTGATGAAAAATTAAAAATGCAAGTAGGACCGGCCTATGCTCCGATTACTTCTGATTTGTTAGATTATGATGAGGTGTTGGAAAAATATGATCGAATGCTAGAGTGGCTTGCTGGCCTTTACGTTAACGCATTAAATATTATTCACTATATGCATGATAAATACAGCTATGAACGATTAGAAATGGCACTCCATGATCGAGAAGTACTTCGAACAATGGCTTGTGGTATTGCAGGATTGTCCGTTGTTGCTGATTCACTAAGTGCAATCAAGTATGCCAAGGTAAGAACAATTCGTGATGAAAATGGTTTGGCAATTGACTATGAAATAGACGGTGATTTTCCGAAATACGGAAATAATGATGATCGGGTAGATCAGATTGCCAAAGACCTTGTCAAAACATTCATGAATAAAATAGAGAAGCATAAAACCTACCGTAGAGCAACACCAACTCAGTCGATTCTTACCATTACATCCAATGTTGTCTACGGTAAGAAAACCGGTAACACACCAGACGGCAGAAAAGCAGGAGAACCGTTCGCGCCTGGAGCAAATCCGTTACATGGGCGTGATACGAAGGGGTCATTGGCATCCCTCAGTTCTGTAGCAAAATTGCCTTATGAATTTGCATTAGATGGTATTTCCAATACTTTTTCCATTGTTCCAAAAGCGCTTGGGAAAGAAGAAGAAACTAGAATAAGGAATTTAGCTGGTATGTTAGATGGTTATGCAATAAAACGAGGTCATCACTTAAATATAAATGTCTTCGAGAGAGAAAAGCTGATGGATGCAATGGAGCATCCAGAAAAATATCCGCAATTAACGATTCGTGTTTCAGGATATGCGGTCAACTTTAATAAATTAACACGGGAACAGCAAATTGATGTGATTAATCGTACGTTCCATGAAAGTATGTAAGGCTAAATAAAAAGAGAGGTGAGTATGATGATTGGAAGAATTCACTCTGTTGAAACTTGTGGTACGGTAGATGGACCTGGTTTGCGGTATGTCATATTTATGCAAGGCTGTTTGTTAAGATGTCAGTATTGCCACAACCCAGATACTTGGAGAAGAGGAGATGGAAAAAACATAACCGTAGAAGAATTAGTAGAAGATATTCAATCATACTTGCCTTTCTTTCAAGCCTCAGGGGGAGGAGTTACGGTTAGTGGTGGCGAACCATTGTTACAGGTGGACTTTTTGACAGCTCTTTTTACTGAATTAAAGAAACTTGGAGTCCATACAACCATTGATAGTTGTGGAGGATGTTTTTCCACTTCACCATACTTTCTTGAAAAGCTCGATAAGTTAATTCAAGTAACTGATCTAGTACTATTAGATTTAAAACATATTGATTTGGTAAAACATCAAGTATTAACAGGTATGTCCAATCAGCATATTTTGCGATTCGCACAACACCTTGATCAACGAAGAATGCCTGTTTGGATCAGGCATGTGTTAGTTCCAACGATAAGTGATGATGATGATGCACTTAAAAGATTGGCAGCATTTATCCAGACTCTGTCCAATGTCGAAAAAATTGAAGTGTTACCCTATCATAAACTCGGCATATACAAATGGAAAGAGCTTGGTTTGGATTATCCACTAGAAGGAATAGAGCCACCATCACAAGAGCGGGTGATCAATGCAGAAAAAATATTACATCTAGCTTTACAAACAGAAAAATTTCTCCATTCCAGTTAATTGAATGTTTAATAATTGAAGGAAAAGGAATAGTATTGGTAGAATAAATACTATAGAACAAAAGTATACGTTCTAATTTTAATTTGAAGGAGTGGATAGAGTGAGTAACAAATTATTTACATCCAAAGCAACTGCACAAGGTGGCCGTGACGGTCATGTCAAATCAGATGACGGTTTAATTGATTTAAACCTGGTAAATCCAGCGGGTGATGGTGATGGAACAGGCTCTAATCCAGAACAATTATTTGCTGCAGGTTATTCTGCATGCTATGACGGTGCTTTGAACTTAATGGCATCCAAACAAAAGAAAGATATTGAATCTTCTATTACGTCAGAAGTGAGCTTATTAAAAGATGAAGCTGACGGAGGATTTAAAATCGGAGTGGTACTTAACGTGGAAATTAAAGGCGTATCACAAGAAGAAGCAGAAGAACTAGCAAAACAAGCACATGACTTTTGCCCATACTCCAAAGCAACTAGAGGCAATATTGATGTAGAATTAAAAACAAAAGCTGTTTAAATATAGAAAGAGCGCGGTGTTTTGGTACACCGCGCTCTTTTTATTACGAGCGATTTTTAAAGTATTCTGAAAAAGCCTGAACGAATTCAATTCCCTGGTATATCCAAACACTCAAGGCTGCAAAGGAAAATAGGCCTATTACAAAAAATCGGAACCACATAATTATACCTCCTTCAATTTATTTTTGTGGAAGGGGTACAAATGTGATCAGATAATTAGATTGATAAAATACCGCATGTAGATAATGTCGCGATACAAACGCCTGTTGAAGAGAATAAATAATCGTGAATAGTAGTAATGTGCCAATCATTACTCGATGTTCATTTAAAATACCTTTGTCTGCCGTTGAATCATGATAATCTGCATCAAAATAAGCAACATGTAGTCCTTCGTTTAATTCGATGTTAAATGTTATGTTAGATTGATAACTTGATAGTGAGATAAAGTGAGAAATGGTTAACATCATCATGATAAGAATGAGGAATTTTCTCATAAGTTCAACCATCTCCTTTTCTTATCCATATGCCCAGTATACTCCTGATATCTAGATGGGTAAAGTTACTTTCAGTATAATTTACATTACTTTTATAAGACTTTCTTATTTCTACTGGCCCCTAAACCGAAACCAGTCATGATCAATGTAACAACTAATATAGTCATAATAGAAGGTTGCCAATGGTTTGTAATGTCAAAAATAAGCCCGATGACTATTGGCCCAACCGATGCTAACAGGTAACCAAAAGATTGTGACATACCTGATAATTCTGCAGCTTGCCTCGAGTTAGAGGTTCTTAAGCCAAGTAAGGCTAATGCTAAACTTATGCTTGCCCCTAACATAATCCCAATTAACGTAATCGCTATTGTGGATCCGATAATATCAGGCTCAAAATATAATATGCTATACCCGATAAGTCCGGACAAACCAAATACTGCCACGACAGGCTGTTGGTTTTTCAATTTACCTGCAATAACAGGTGTGAAGAAAGTAGCAGGAAGACTGATGAATTGCATATATGCTACATACCATCCAGCAACTGCCCCTGAAAACCCATTGGAAATCAATATTTCAGCTAACCATGAGATCGTTACATAAAATAAAAAAGACTGTAATCCCATAAATAAGGTGACTTGCCAGGCAACCGGTGAACGCAATAATTGGACCGTGCTCGGTTCATACAACTCACGATCTTCTTTAAGTGGTCCTTTATTCATTGTAACTAGCCACACAGTAATACCAATAATTGTTAATATGCTCCAACTGGCTAATGACCATTTCCAACCGAGTCCAGAAGTTGTTGTAAGTGGCACACTTAAACCAGAGGCCAAAGCTGCAAAAATAGACATAGACGTTGTGTAAACGCCCGTCATTAAACCGATTTTCTCCGGGAAATTACTTTTAATGAGACTAGGTAAAATAACATTAATGACAGCAATCCCGATCCCAATCAGTATAGTACCGACAAATAATAATAAAATGGATGTTGTAGAACGAATCCAAATACCAATTAATAATGTGATAAGACCATAAAGCAATGCTCTTTCATTACTGGTTCGATTGGCAATCCGAGGTGCAATAGGTGACATAAAAGCAAAGGCAATTAGAGGTAGACTGGTTAAAAAGCCTGCACTCCAATTGCTGATCGATAAATCTTCCCGGATAATTCCAATAATGGGACCGACAGAGGTAATCGCAGGTCTTAAATTAAAGGCTAAAAGAATAATACCAATAATAAAAAGGAGCGTATAATGCTTTTTTGTTACATGTGATTTTGTTTTCATTTTTTCACCTTTTTTCAAAGTTTTCATTAACAATTGACATACAGAATATGCTAAAATAAGTAAGAAACTATCAATAGATTTTGCATTATAATAGAATAACATACATAAAGTGAGACTTCCATCAGTGAGGGTCTTACGGACGGTTAGCGCCGTGATAAATCACTAGTGAAGGTTAACTATGGTGAAGGAAGGTCTACAATGGAGAATAAGGTTATTAAAGAATTACTATCATGGTTGAAGGCATTGTTGGTTGCTATTATTATCGTACTTTTGTGTCGGCACTTTTTGATTACACCTTCCGTTGTGAAAGGTGAATCGATGATGCCAAATTTAGAAGATGGGGATCGGATTATTTTGAGTAAAATAAGTAATATAGATCGCTTTGATGAAATTGCCTTCGAAGCCCCAGATTCGAACGATAATTATGTGAAGAGAGTGGTAGGCTTTCCTGGTGATACGATCGAAATGAGAGATGATAATCTGTATATTAATGGAGAGCTCTATGAAGAATCGTATCTTGATGACTACAAATCAGCTCTTTCTGAAGGGCAAAAGCTGACAAATGATTTTACACTTAAAGAATTAACAGGTAAAGAAAGTGTTCCTGACGGCAAAATATTTGTATTAGGTGATAATCGAAGAGTGAGTAAAGATAGCCGTCAATTTGGTTTTGTTGACGAAGAATCTGTCATTGGAGATGTCAAAATGCGTATCTGGCCGATTGGTTCAATTGGGATTATTAACTAGATGCTGGAATACTTGACAATTAACCATATCCGTGTTTTATTGGTTATAACTTCATAATAAAATTCCGCTAGGGGTGCTGCATGAGCAGCTGAGATAAGAATCGAATTCTTGATCCCTTTGAACCTGAACTGGTTAAGACCAGCGTAGGAAAGTGGAGTCGGATGGTGTGTGGAAGACATGCACCTTATTTTTTGATATGGATTATTCAAAAAGCCGCTCTGCTACCCGCGAGCGGCTTTTTATGATGGAAATATATATTATTTGGAGGCAGGAGAAATGACATTTAGTCAAGAATTGCGTGTAGCGGCAGATGATATTTATCAAGGTATTTTTGAACATCCTTTTGTAGTTGGAATTGGAGAAGGGAGTCTACACAAAGAAGCGATCATTCATTATGTAAAAGCAGATTTTGAGTATCTCAATGCGTTTATGAACATTTATGGTATTGCAATTGCGAAAAGTAGTACAAGAGAAGATATGACGTATTTCTATGAAAAAATCGGTTTTATCTTAAATAGTGAAATCCATCCTCATCATAACTTATGTCGTGTAGCTGGAGTTGGCTATGATGAATTACAAGGATATCCTTTGCCACCGACAGCTGATCACTATGTAGCACATATGAAAAGTGTAGCACAGCAGGGAAGTAGTGGTGAATTAATTGCGGCATTGTTACCTTGTCCATGGACTTATTTGGAAATTGGACATTATTTAAAAGATAAATATCAACCGGCAGAGAACCATCCTTTTTATGAATGGATTACGTTTTACGCGAAAGAAGATACAGCAACCGTTACAACGGAACTATGTGAGCGTTTAGATCAATGGGCACAACAAGTCGGAGAAGCGGAAAAACAAAAAGCAAAGCTAGCCTTTATCAAAAGCTGTCAGTTGGAGTATTTATTCTGGGAGATGGCTTATAATGTCGAAGAATGGCCGTTTTCGTTAGATGGAATGGGGGAATAGAAATGGATAAGGTGGCATCAGCACTCACGATAGCTGGGACAGATCCTTCAGGTGGTGCCGGTATTCAGGCAGATTTAAAAGTGTTTCAAGAGCAACAAGTTTATGGTATGAGTGTGATTACCTCTGTAGTAGCGCAAAATACACTTGGTGTCCAAGATGTACAGCATTTGAGTATTGATTTTATTGAAAAACAATTAGATGCCGTTTTAACAGATATTCAACCACAAGCAATCAAGACAGGAATGATCGCTACTGTCGATATGATGAAATTAATAGCTAATAAACTAACAAATTCAGATATTCCTTATGTTATTGATCCGGTAATGGTGGCGAAAAGCGGGGATTCCTTAATGGATGAAACATCAAGACAAGTTATTCGTAATACCTTGATTCCTCTTGCTACCGTTGTCACACCAAATATACCAGAGGCTGAAATTTTGGTAGGATTCGAGATTCACCATAATCAAGATGCAGAAAAAGCAGCGAAAGTTATTGTCGATGACCTTGGTGCGAAGGCTGCTGTTGTCAAAGGTGGTCATTTAGAAGGAGAAGCAGTCGATGTTTTATATGATGGTGTAGATCTCCACTATTTAAAAGTAGACCGTTTTGATACGAAGCATACGCATGGAACAGGCTGTACCTTCTCTGCAGCCATTACAGCTGAATTGGCAAAAGGTAAGTCAGTAAAAGACGCTGTAGTAATTGGTAAGGACTTTATTACAGATGCTATCCAATATCCACTTGAGTTAGGTAATGGACATGGTCCGACTAATCATTGGGGCTACAGGCTAAAAGGTTTACCCGGGCAAAGGGAGGCAAACAAGTGAATCACTTAATTGATGAAGTACGAAAGCAGCAACCACTAATTCATAACATTACAAACCAAGTAGTCATGAACTTTACAGCAAATGGTTTATATGCTGTCGGTGCAGCACCCGTGATGGCTCATGCCAAAGAAGAAGTAGAAGAAATGGCGCAGATTGCGAGTGCTCTTCTGTTGAATATTGGAACACTAACAAAAGAACAAGTTGATGCAATGGTTTTGGCGGGTAAAGCTGCTAATCAAGCAGGAGTACCTGTAGTGTTAGACCCGGTTGGTGTAGGTGCCACTACATTTCGTACAGATTCCGCTAAACGTATCTTACAGGAAGTGAACGTAACATGTATTAGAGGAAATGCAGGGGAAATTGCCAATTTAGCTGGAGTAGGCGCTCAAGTTCGTGGTGTCGAAGGTTCAAGTGATATCGATGTCCAACAATTAGCAAGCCTAGCTTTTGACACATTACAAGTGCCACTTGCTATTACAGGAGAAAAAGACGTGGTTATCGATAAGAATGAGCAAGTTATTATCTCCAATGGTCATCCGCTTCTGACAAAAGTTACTGGTGCAGGATGTTTACTATCGGCCGTCATTGCCGCTTTCTTATCTGTAAGTGACAAGGTGACAGACGCAATAAGTGGTGCGCTTAGCTATTATGGTGTGGCAGCGGAAAATGCAGCAGAAAAGCATCAATATCCAGGTAGTTTTCAAATAGCTTTCCTGGATCAACTTTTTGCAGTAGATGGAGCAGAAGTCAACAAGAAAAAACGAATAACTAGGAGTTCCTAAAACAATGAAACGTGATTTATTGCAAGTCTATTTTATTCTCGGAAGTAATAATACAGAAGAAGATCCTTTATATGTCTTGGAAGAAGCATTGAAGGGTGGTATTACGCTTTTTCAGTTCCGTGAAAAAGGTCGCGGTGCACTCGAAGGAGTGGCTAAAAAACAATTAGCCATTCAGATGAAAGAGCTATGTCATCAATATCGCGTCCCCTTTTTGGTGAATGATGATGTTCCATTAGCGCTAGGGGTAGAGGCTGATGGTGTGCATGTAGGGCAAGACGATATGTCGATACACGAAGTAAGAAAAATGGTCCCCAGCAATTGGTTAGTTGGTGTGTCATCGACTAATGCAGAGGAAGCCATTCAGGCAAAGAAAGACGGTGCAGACTATATAGGGGTTGGTCCTATTAATAGCACCAATACAAAAACGGATGCGAAACAACCGATTGGAGCTGAAGGTTTACAAGAAATAAGAGAAAGAGTGGGTGACCTGCCGATTGTGGCGATTGGCGGTATCCGGTTAGGACACGTGATTCGACTGGTGCAATCTGGTGCTGATGGAGTCTCTGTCATATCAGCCATTAGCCAATCGGTAAACCCGCGGACAACAGCAGGAGCTTTTTTAAAACATGCAAATTATTATTCACGGGAGCAATGATTCGATAATAGGGTCTTACTTTTGATACACTAATACTATCAAAGTGAAGGAGGTAATATTGTGCGTCTTGAAAATAAAAAAGTAATAGCTTTAGTGGACGAAGATTTTGAAGATCTGGAACTATGGTACCCTGTTTTACGTTTGCGTGAAGAGGGTGCAACGGTACATCTGGTGGGGAAAGAAGCCAATCAAAAATATATCGGGAAGTATGGTGTTCCAGCAGAATCTGAATATAGTTTTTCCGATATTACCGCAGAAGATTATGATGGTATCTTAGTGCCTGGTGGATGGGCGCCGGATAAACTAAGAAGGTTCCCAGAAGTATTAGAAATGGTCCGTTATATGGATCAAGCGAAAAAGCCTATCGGCCAAATTTGCCATGCAGGATGGGTACTGATATCTGCTGGTATTTTACGTGGCAAAAAAGTAACCAGTACTCCAGGAATAAAAGATGACATGACAAATGCAGGTAGTTTATGGAGTGATGAACCAGTCGTAACAGATGGACATCTCATTTCCAGCCGTCGCCCACCAGATTTACCTCCATATGTGAAAGCATATGCGGACTTTTTAGCGAATCAGTAAACAAACTTGATCTTACAGGGATTTCCTTGTAAGATCTTTTTATACTATACAACATCGATAAACTTCGCAGTAACTTTATCTGTTCTTATATAAATGATGTAAGGGACAAATCCCTTAAGTTTGATCAAATATTTGTTGAATAAATGGAGATAAACAACAAATCTTCTAGGGGTGACCATAGGTTTTTTATTAAAATTGAGTTATCAATCATTGTTTATAATGGAGAAATAACGGGAACAGCGTGTGATGACAAGCAAGTATAATAATACACTAGACACATTTTTTTAAATGTAGAATTGGAGCTTTGATACATGGATATTTTATGGTGGATATTGATAATCGTATGTTTTGTATTGGCGTTTGCGGGAATTATTTTCCCGATCATTCCGTCAGTATTGGTGATTTGGATTGGTTTTTTTATTTATCAATTTGCCCTCGCGGCTGAGAATATTGGCTGGATCTTCTGGGTGGCAATGGCTGTTTTGACCTTGCTGTTGATATCTTCTGATATTATTGCAAATAGCTATTTTGTGAAGAAATTTGGTGGCAGTAAAACAGGAGAGCGGATGGCAGCTGTTGGGGTGATTGTTGGTTCATTTATTATCCCACCATTCGGTATTATTATTGTTCCGTTTTTATTAGTGATCGTAACGGAAATGATTCAGAAAAAAACATCACAAGAAGCATTTAAGGCAGCGCTAGGATCCTTGATTGGATTTCTAAGCGGAACCTTCGCGAAAATTATAATTCAGTTGATCATGATCATCTGGTTTTTTATCGTTATTTAATGGAAATCAGACATCGAGGTGTTACAAATGAAGCGAGTATTAACAATTGCTGGAGCTGCTGCACAAGGAAGTGCTGGTATTCAAGCGGACTTAAAGACATTCCAAGAACGGGATGTATACGGTATGTCAGTAATTACAGCAACAGTGGCCAATAATACCAAAACAGATCAAGGGATTTTTATTCGGGAGATAGAAGAGATTGAAGCACAGTTTTATGCTGCAACAGAGATGGTTGGTGTGGATGCTATTAAAACGGGTATGCTTTTTTCTGCTCAAATTATTGAAAAAATAAGTCATTTGCTTGAAGATCTCCTTGTACCATATAAAGTAATAGATCCAGTGATGATCGGTAAAATGGGATCACAACTGCTAGCAGATGACGCGATAGAAGTATTAAAGGAACAGTTAATTCCACAAGCGACAGTGATTACACCAAATCGATTAGAAGCAGAAAAATTATTAGGTCGAGAAATTCCGTCTGAGTTGAATGCTCTAAAAGAAGCGACAAGGGAGTTATATGGCCTCAAACCTCAATCAGTTTTATTAAAGGCAGGAAAAGTAGAGGATCGAGCAGTTGATATTTATTATGATGGTAAGGCATTTGAAGTATTCGAAATGCCTTTGATTGATACGATACATACCAGTGGAGCTGGATGTACATTTGCTGCTTGTCTAACTGCTGAATTGGCGAAAAATGTACCGATGACAGATGCTATTGAGACAAGTAAACAGTTTGTACATGCCGCTATTGAACACGCGTTGTCCTTTGGAAAAGGTATAGGTTCGGTTAGACATGGTGCGTCTAGACAAAAATAAACCACCTTTCGTAACTACTGGCAATAAGCATGGAAATAAGGCTAAAAAAAGAGCAGTTGCTTGAATGCAACTGCCCAAAAAAAGATAGAACAAATAAGATAGATAACAACTTACGAAAAGAAGTAGTTTATGCGAACTGCTTCTTTTTTGTTAATGTTATATTACCTAACATTAGTTGTTATATATTGTATCATAATCGAAAGTTAGCGAAAAATCAAGTAAATATGAAACGAAATACGGTGTTATAACGTATAGAATATGGAATAAAGAGGAGGTTCGATATGACTACATCAATGGAATTGCAAGATGTACATAAATCAATAGGAAATAAACAAATAATCAAAGGATTGAATTTTACGATTAAAAAAGGGGAAGTGTTCGGTTTTTTAGGGCCTAATGGAGCCGGTAAAACAACTACTATTCGCATGATGGTAGGTTTAATGAAAATTACATCAGGTGATATCAAGATAAATGGAATAAGTATAAAAAGTAACTTTAAAGAAGCGATTCGGCATGTAGGAGCAATTGTGGAAAATCCGGAAATGTACCCGTTTATGTCTGGATGGAAAAATCTTAAACACTATGCTCGCATGATACCAGGGATTACTGATGAAAGAATAAATGAAGTGATTAAATTAGTAGGTTTAGAAAAAGCTGTTAATGAGAAGGTTGGTAAATATTCATTAGGTATGAGGCAGAGAATGGGGATCGCCCAAGCATTACTACACAAACCTTCCATTTTAATCTTAGATGAGCCAACTAATGGTTTGGATCCATCTGGTATACGCGAAATAAGAAGTTACATAAGAAATATGGCAGAAAAAGAGCAGGTATCGGTTATTGTATCCAGTCACTTATTATCTGAAATAGAATTAATGTGCGATCGAATTGGTATTATTAAGAATGGCGAATTAATTACGGTAGAAGAAGTCCAGGATACTAATACAGAGAATGACCTTGTTACTGTGAAGCTAGACGTGGATGATAATGAAAAAGCGAAGTCTATTCTCCAAGATCAACTTGAACTTGAAACCAAAATAGTCCAAGAGCGTGTGGTGGCAAATCTTCCAAAAAGTACAGTACCGCAATTGGTGAGAAAATTAGTGGAGGAAGATATAGCAATCTATGAAGTAGCAGTAGAACGTAGCAGATTGGAAGATAAATTTTTTGAGTTGATTGGAGAGAATACCATTGCTTAACTTTATATCATTATTGAAAAATGAACAACTGAAGCTTTATTCGCGTTTCGCTACTTGGTCCATGTTTATCATTTTGGCTGGCATTCTGCTTGTGGGAGCTCTCATTGTATTTGTTTTTGGAGAAGAAGACGAACAAACATATGGAGATAACTGGAAGGAACAGCTCACTCAAGAAAATGAAGAATTACTTGAAGTAAATGAGGAAATGGAATTTTTAGGTTTTGATTCTGAAATAGCAATAAATGAATATCATATAGAGAATGATGTCAAGCCTCTTCCATATGATGCGTGGCAATTTACGCTTGAGAACGCTGGGCTGTCCATGATCATTAGTTTATTTACTATTATTGTAGCAGCAGGCATTATTTCAAATGAATATCGATGGGGCACGATCAAATTATTATTAATTCGACCGATTTCCAGAACTAAAATTTTATTTTCAAAATTTGTATCGGTTTTACTATTTTCTGTGACTATGCTTGTTTTTCTATTTATAATCAGTTTAGTTATAGGTGCTATTTTCTTTGGAATCAATGGTTGGAATCCTGATTTGGTTCAAATGGGAGCAGATGGAATTGAAGAAATCTCTATTTTTGCAGAAATATTTACACAATACGGCTTAAATATGGTAAATTTAGTGATGATGGCAACATTTGCTTTTATGATTTCGACATTGTTTAGAAGTAGTGCGATGGCGATAGGATTAGCCATATTCCTAATGTTTACTGGAAATACCATTATTGGTTTCGTGGCAGAGTACGATTGGGCGAAATATATTTTGTTTGCTAACACCAATTTGAACCAATATATTGGAAATGGAAGTCCAATTATTGATAGCATGACACTAGGGTTTTCGATTACAATCTTAGTCATTTACTTTGTATTGTTTTTGCTCGTTTCATGGCTATCATTTACAAAGCGTGATATTGCAGGTAATTAATAAATAAGGGGAGTAGAGAACTATGAAAAGAACAGTAGAGGTAGTTTTATCGATTATCGGAGCATTTGTATATTCACTGGGAGCTTTATTTGGTGGCTTGTTCCGCATGTTGGATGGAGAAAATGAAATGATGCAAGACCTACTTAGAGAAGATCCACAACTTACTGAAAGTGACATAGCAGATGTTCAAATGCTACTGGATGGAGTCGGTTCGGTTGGTACAATGTTGATTGTAGGTTCGATCATTGCTATTGTAGCTGGTATTGTTGCGATGATTTTCTTTAAAGGAAACAGTAAACCAAAAGCTGCAAGTATCATTTTACTCGTAGTTGGCGTTGTAACAACAATCATTACATTTGGTCTTGCGATATTTGCAGGAATCTTCTATATAATAGCCGGTATCATGGGACTTGTCCGTAAACCTAAGCAAGAAATCAATATGGAGCAATATTAAAATAATACGCTCTGATAAAATAAACTAACAAGCTTAAATCCGTTTCAATCATAAATGAAACGGATTTAAGTTTTTTTAATTAACAAAGCAAAGAACTTTGCCCAAAATACATAAACTGCGAAGTAACTTTTGCGAGGATTTGCCTTCTTCCGTTTTAAATTTTGATGAGATTTGGCATACGCTTCGGCAGAATACTGCGCTTTCCGTGGGCTCGGCTTCAGCTAACTTTGTGAAGGAAACCACTTCACAAAGTGGATCTTCAGCTCTCGCTGTCCCACAGGAGTCTCCGTATTCTGCCTCCGCTAATAGTGACGTTCTATTGTGGCAAGAAGCAATCCTTTGGAAATATAATCAATGGACTTCCTCTTACTTAACTAAAGAATTACACCAAGCTGCGGAAAAATGCGACACTCCTAGGGAACCAGTGCGAGCTGAAGATCCCGCAGTGAGTGGTCTTTGCTCGCGAGGAAGCTGAAGCCGTGCCCCTGGAAAGGGAGTATTTTTCCGCAGCGACGGTTTACCACTCATACATGAAAGAATGGGAGAAAGTATCGCTAAAAAGAATTTTCACTATGTCGCAGTTTTTATCTATTACGTATCAGGTGAACAAAGTAGGACCGGGCGGGTTATGCCCGGTTTTAGGCTGCGACTGGATAGGTGAGTCTCCTGCGAGTGAGGCTATTCTTTCTGTTTTTTGACGTTCTTTTTAATAACAAAAAATACAACGAGGCCGGTCATCAGGAATAGAATAATAATAGGCGCATTGCCGATAAGAAATACAAAAAGCCCAGATGCAATCGACAGGAGTACCTGTATGCTTTTCAGGAATTGATCTTTTGTTTTTTCCCACGTACTTAATGATTCATCTTGAACGGAAGGCATATCAACTCTACGTTCTGTCAGTTCCATCTCAATGGTTGCATAGTCAGACTGGTTTTCTAAATAATTTATTTTCCCCGTTAATTGTTCAATGTCTTCTTGTACAGCTGCTAAGTCGTCGGATATCTTTAATAGATCCTCTGTTTTCTCCGCTTCTTCCATAAAAGCAAGTAATCGTTCCTCGACCACTTCTTTCGATTTCAATCTGGAAGTTAAGTCAACATATTGCTCCGTGACATCTTCTCCACTAACTGATTTTTCCAGAATTTTTAAATTACCGTTTTCAACTATTGCGATAAAATCTCGAAAATTGTCAGCCGGGATCCGGACGGTCATTCTGCCATATCGTTCTGCATCTTCTCCGTGGTTTATATCATTGGAATTGACAACATATCCATCATAATTAATTGTTTCTTTTTCTAAAAAATCAACTGTTTCATCAAATGTTTCTGTTTCTAAATGTAAATGAGCATTATGGATGATTTTTCTATCCTCTACATTTTCCAAGCTTTCCTCATTATCTTCACTTACCGCTACTTCCTCTGCTTCATCCATTTCAACTTTATTTTCTAATTGGCTATTATTAGTACTCATGCCCGCTTGACCGCTTGACTCTTCACTAGTGGCTACATCTTCGTCAGCTGATTCGTAGCTGTTATCCTCAGCGTTGTTGGAGCAAGCAGATAGGAAAACAATCAACATCAATACATATACTATTTTTTTCAAATTGACCACTCCTTTTGTTGGATTAGACGTGGCAAAAGCAGAGAGGTTACAGAAAAGGCAATAATTTATATTTATTCATTGACTTGTATATTTTCTGCTGGTGTGGTGCCAACAATGAAAAAACATCTAAACTTTTGCTTTATCCTCTGCGGAAGGCATGATCGATTAGGAATGCCACTTTGCGTAGCAATATCGATTCCCCCTGTTGCACGTGCCCAGTACAAACGTCGCTTAACAGGTTCTTGCGCTTTCCCATAAAAAAATAAAAAAATTTCAGGATAACTGTTGAATTAATATACTAAATAGTGCATAATAATACATAATTAATCAAACGAACACATCTAGAAATAGATAATACACTTAAGGAGAGGTTATTTCATGGGTAAAGAAAAAATTGTTTTAGCTTATTCTGGGGGACTTGATACCTCTGTTGCAATTAAATGGTTACAAGATAAATACAATTATGATGTTATTGCGGTTGGTTTGGATGTCGGTGAAGGAAAAGATTTAGAATTTGTGAAAAAGAAAGCTATTGATGTAGGTGCAATTAAATCCTACTCTGTTGATGCTAAACAGCTTTTTGCGGAAGATTTTGTTTTACCTGCATTACAGGCGAACGTTATGTATGAAGACAAATATCCATTAGTGTCAGCATTATCTCGTCCGTTAATTGCAAAAGTACTTGTAGATATAGCGGAAAAAGAAGGAGCAGTGGCGGTTGCACACGGTTGTACGGGTAAAGGTAATGACCAAGTGCGTTTCGATGTTGCCTTTACATCTTTGAATCCAGACCTTAAAATTGTTGCTCCGGTTCGTGAGTGGAGAATGACCAGAGATGAAGAAATTAAATATGCAGAAGAAAATGGTATTCCAATTCCAATTGATTTAGACAGTCCGTATAGTGTTGACCAAAACCTTTGGGGACGTGCAAATGAATGTGGTATTTTAGAGGACCCGTGGGCAGTGGCTCCTGAAGATGCATTTGAATTAACAGTTAACCCAGTAGATGCTCCTGATGAGCCAGAAATTATTGAAATTGAGTTCAAGCAAGGAAAGCCTGTTGCGATTAATGGTCAGGAATACCCATTACATGAATTAATTCTAAAACTGAATGATATTGCAGGTAAGCACGGTATTGGAAGAATCGATCACGTAGAGAACCGTCTTGTTGGTATTAAATCACGTGAAATTTATGAAGCACCAGCAGCTATTACCCTTATTAAGGCACATCATGAAATTGAGTCTATTACACTTCCGAGAGAAGTTACCAAATTCAAGCCAGTAGTAGAACAACAATTAGAACAGGCAATTTATGATGGGCTTTGGTTTACACAATTAACAGATGCACTCAAAGCTTTTATTACGGAAACACAAAAATATGTAAATGGCGTTGCAAAAGTTCAATTGTATAAAGGTCAAGCATTTGTAGTAGGACGTAAATCAGAAAATTCATTATATGATCTTGATCTTGCTACTTATAACAAAGGTGATCAATTTGATCATGACGCAGCTCTTGGCTTTATTAAATTGTGGGGATTACCGACAAAAGTACATTCAACAGTAAATGATGTACATGCGGATAAAGCGAAAATAATGGAAAAAACAAAAATTGATATAAAGGAATCAGTGAAATTATGAAATTATGGGGCGGACGATTTACAAAACCAACAAATGAATTAGTCGATGAATATACAGCATCGATCAGTTTTGATAAAAAATTAGCACAATACGATATTCAAGGCAGTCTAGCACATGTGGAAATGCTTGCGGAATGCGAGATCATCCCAGTAGAAGATGCTGAAGCAATTAAAAAAGGCTTGAAGATTGTAGCTGGAAAAATTGAAGCTGGAGAAGCAGAATTAACAGAAGCAAACGAAGATATTCATATGAATGTCGAGAAATTGCTTATTGATGAAGTCGGTGCTGTTGGTGGTAAATTACACACTGGAAGAAGTAGAAATGATCAGGTGGCGCTGGATATGCGTTTGTATTTACGCGATTCGCTTGTAACATTAGTCGAATTGCTAACGAATTTACAAGAGGCGCTTCTGACACAGGCAAAAGCGAATTTAGACACCATTTTGCCAGGATATACTCATTTGCAACGAGCACAACCAGTGTTGTTCGCCCATCATATGATGGCTTATGTATCCATGTTTGAACGTGATGCGGAAAGGTTATGTGACAGCTTCAAAAGGGTAAACCGCTCACCGCTTGGTGCGGGAGCGTTAGCGGGTACAACTTTTCCAATAGATCGACAGTATGTTGCAGAGAAACTGAACTTTGATGGTGTGGTGGAAAACAGCTTAGACGCTGTCAGTGATCGTGACTTTGTCGTCGAATTTTTATCTAATGCATCTTTAACGATTATGCACTTATCCCGTTTGAGTGAAGAATTAGTGCAATGGTCCAGTGCCGAGTTCAATTTTGTCGAATTAGATGATGCCTTCTGTACGGGTAGTAGTATGATGCCTCAGAAGAAAAATCCTGACGTGGCCGAATTAGTAAGAGGAAAAACAGGGCGTGTCTATGGAAATTTAATGGGGATGCTGACAACGTTGAAGGGTTTACCAATTGCATATAACAAAGATATGCAAGAGGATAAAGAAGGTATGTTTGATACAATGGAGACATTAAAAGGAGCACTTGCTCTTTTTGCACCGATGATCGAGACAATGGAAGTGAAGAAAGATAATATGTATGCAGCAGTCGCAGAGGATTTCTCTAATGCCACAGATTTAGCAGATTATTTAGTTAATAAAGATTTGCCATTCCGTGAAGCACATGCGGTTGTTGGGCAAGTTGTATTGCATTGTATACAGGAAAATAAATATTTACTGGATTTGAGCTTAGCGGATTTCCAAAGCTTTTCTGAGTTGATAGATGAAGATATTTACGATGTACTATCACCAAAAGCGGTTGTGAACGCTCGTGATGTTGTCGGAGGAACAGCAAAGAACCGTGTTGAAGATCAAATCCTACAGGCAGAAAGTCGTCTAACAGAAAGTAAAACATGGATCGAAACCCATGAGGAAAAAGTAAATGTTCTTAAAAAATAACTTGAAACGCAACTGACCAACTTCAGTTGCGTTTTTCTAATAATGAAGTCATGCGTAATGGAAGCACTAACCTAATTCCTTTTTAAAAATTTTAAAAAGTTAATGCATAAATATAAATTTTATAGTATAATTATAAACAATTAAACATGAAAAACTAATGTGAATGAGATTATATATTGTTAGATATTGGAGGAGGAGCGCAATGTCAGAAACAACAGGTTATCTTGTTTTAAATACGGGTGATGTATTAGAAGGTAGATGGCTAGGGAAACCGAAGCAAGCAGAAGGGGAACTCGTATTTAATACAGCGATGACGGGCTACCAAGAAGTGATGACAGACCCATCATATGCAGGGCAAATCGTTACCATGACCTATCCGTTAATTGGAAACTACGGCTGGAATGAGATTGATTATGAAAGCATCAAACCATCTCTAAAAGGGTTCATCGTCTCGACACCGAGTCATAACCCAGAACACTATGAATCTACAAATACACTAATGGATATGTTAGAGGAGCACGATATTCCAGCATTATCCCATATCGATACAAGAGCGCTGACACGTATTATTCGTGAGCATGGAGAGGTATACGGAAATATCACAGAGGATCCAAATGAAAAACCTGTAGATACTTCCGTTAATCCGAATATTGTTTCAACGGTATCCGTTAAAGAAAAAACATCCTACAAAACAAATACGCTAGCAAATCATCCAGCACCACATGTGGTTGTAATGGATTTTGGCTATAAGCATTCCATCGCAAAATCACTAGTAGAATTGGGTTGTGATGTGACTGTTGTTCCATATAATACTACTTTTATCGAAGTTCAATCATTGGATCCAGATGGTGTATTATTATCCAATGGCCCCGGTGATCCTAAAGCATTGGCGCATCTATCGGAAAACATTAAACAAATCTCAGAAAGCTTTCCGACGATGGGGATTTGTTTAGGGCACCAGTTAATCGCACTCTCGCATGGTGCAACAACCAAACGACTACCATACGGTCACAGAGGCAGTAACCACCCGGTTAAAGACTTACAAACCGGTAAAGTTATGATTACATCACAAAACCATGGCTATGTAGTCGACTATGACTCTGTTAGTATGAATAATTGGTACGTTTCGCACGTTAATGTCAATGATAAATCAGTGGAAGGTTTAAAACATAAAACGAAACCTTTAATGACGGTACAATTTCACCCTGAGGCGCATCCTGGCCCAATCGATACCCATCATTTATTCGTAGATTTTATCCAGCAGTTTATTACTAAGGGAGAGAAACAGCATGCCTAGGAAAGACAATATAAAGAAAGTACTCGTAATCGGCTCCGGTCCAATCGTGATTGGGCAGGCAGCCGAATTTGATTACGCCGGGACCCAAGCGTGTCTTGCTTTAAAAGAAGATGGCGTAGAAGTAATTCTGGTAAATAATAATCCTGCAACGATCATGACGGACGAAAATATAGCAGACAAAGTTTATCTCGAACCGTTAACTTGTGACTCGATTACAAAAATTATTGAAAAAGAACGACCTGATGGTATTTTGCCGACATTAGGTGGTCAAACAGGCCTGAACATGGCGGTTTTACTAGATGAAGCTGGTGTCTTGGAAAAATACGATGTCACTTTATTAGGTACACCCCTTGAAACGATTCAAAAAGGGGAAGATCGTGAAATCTTTAAATCGATGATGAAAGATATCGACGAACCAGTTGCAGAGAGTCTATCCACTTCTTCTGTTGACGAAGCTGCTCACTTTGCCGGTAAAGTCGGTTACCCGATGATTGTACGGCCTGCATACACACTAGGTGGTGCTGGTGGTGGAATTGCAAATAATGAAGATGAATTACGCAAAATTGTAAAAAACGGCCTACACTATAGCCCAATCAATCAAGTTTTAATTGAACAAAGTGTGAAAGGCTGGAAAGAAATTGAATATGAGGTGATGCGCGACTCTAACGATACATGCATTATCGTATGTAACATGGAAAACTTCGATCCCGTCGGTGTTCATACGGGAGACAGTATTGTTGTCGCACCGTCTCAAACGTTAACGGACCGTCAATATCAAATGCTTCGTACATCCTCAGTAAAGGTTATCCGTGAGTTAGGGGTTATTGGTGGATGTAATATTCAATTTGCGCTGAACCCGGACAATGATGACTATATCATTATTGAAGTAAACCCGAGGGTTAGCCGTTCCAGTGCGTTAGCATCTAAAGCAACGGGGTATCCGATTGCGCGTATTGCGGCAAAAGTAGCGCTAGGTTATCACTTGGATGAGGTGATTAACCCGATTACTGGGGATACGTATGCAAGCTTTGAGCCAGCGATTGATTACATTGCAGCAAAAATTCCGCGTTGGCCGTTCGATAAATTTACGCAAGCCGACCGTCTTTTAGGTACACAGATGAAAGCCACAGGTGAAGTGATGGCACTTGCACGTAACTTCCCAATGGCGCTCAATAAGGCGATTCGTTCATTGGAAATTGGTCTGGATTCGTTACATTTACCTGGTGTGGAAAAGTTATCTGAACAAGAGATACATACCGCACTGGATCAAGCGACAGATGAGCGGTTGTTTATAGTTGCGGAATGTTTACGTAGAGGAATGACCGTGGAAGAGATCCACAACATTACAGCGATCAATAAATACTTTTTGTATGAGTTAGAAGCGATGATTGCAAAAGAAGCAGAGATTGCTGCGAAACAATGGAAAGCGATCGAAGCAGGAGACTTAAGAGATGCAAAAGCCTTTGGTATTTCTGACCTTACTTTAGCTAAGTTGCTAAACGTAGACATAGCGGACATTCAACAGAAAATAAAAGATGAAAAACTAGTCCCTTCATATAAAATGGTTGATACGTGTGCTGCCGAATTTTCAGCAGAAACACCCTACTTTTACAGCTCCTGGAATGAATGGGATGAAGTAGAATCGCTAAATGGGGATAAACGTATGGTTGTGTTAGGCTCCGGTCCAATCCGCATTGGCCAAGGAGTGGAGTTCGACTACTGTTCGGTTCATGCAGCCAAGTCCCTGCAAGGGCAAGGTATTGATGCCGTTGTTATTAACAACAATCCTGAAACAGTAAGTACCGATTTTAACACGGCGGATCATTTGTATTTCGAACCGTTAACAGTTGAAGATGTCTTGCATGTGATTGAGAAAGAAAATGCACAGGGTGTCTTAGTTCAATTTGGTGGTCAAACCGCGATTAATCTAGCTGATGGTTTGCAAAAAGCTGGCGTTAAGATTACTGGTACAGCATTGGAAGCAATTGAAGCGGTTGAAGATCGTGAATTATTTTATCAACTGTTACAACGATTAAATATACCACATATTCCTGGTGACACCGTAATGGCGGTGGAGGATGCAAAAGCAGTTGCAAAGGCAATCGGCTATCCAATTTTAATGCGCCCGTCCTATGTTATTGGTGGTCAAGGAATGGTGATTTTGCATAATGAAAACCAACTGGTAGAATATTTAGCAGATTTACAGGGAAAAGCACATGACAATCGAATTTTTCCATTATTAATTGATCGCTATATTGAAGGGTATGAAGTGGAAATTGACGTGATTTGTGATGGATCAGATGTGTTAATTCCAGGCATTTTTGAACATGTCGAAAAAGCCGGGGTCCACTCCGGTGATAGTGTGGCTATTTTTCCAGCGCCGAGTCTGAGTAGAGAGCATAAACAGTTGATTGAATCATACGCGCAAAAAATCTCCAAGGCATTGGATGTTAAAGGGATCATGAATATTCAGTTTGTCCTAAGTGAAGATCGAAATACTGTGTATGTACTGGAAGTGAATCCGCGCGCATCTCGTACCGTGCCAATCGCGAGTAAGGTAACTGGTGTTCCAATGGTTGATCTGGCGACACGTGTACAAATGGGAGAATCACTGAGCGATCAGGAATGGAAGCTAGGACTACATGATGAGGTACCATATTATGCCGTGAAAATGCCAGTATTCTCAACTAACAAGTTACCAGGAGTGGACCCGATTCTAGGTCCTGAAATGAAATCAACAGGCGAAGCGATAGGATTCGGTACAACGGTAGAACAGGCGATGGCAAAAGCATTTGGCTGGAAAGAAGATAGTCTTAAAGCATTAAGCCAGCAGGATACTATTTTCTTATCCTTAACCAAAATAGATGAAAAGCTTAGTGAACAATTGAAGTCTGTGAACGCATCGATTGAAGCTGATCCAGAAACAGCAGCATTATTAACGGATCACGGTCTTCACGTTGACACTACTACCAAGCTTGAAGAAGCAGAACAAAAATGCGTAGACGAGAAGTACGCCTTTATTGCAGATACACACCGCACTGGTGAAAAGGATGAGCATGTTTCATTACGTGAGGCAGCTTTACGTTCCGATACATTGCATTTTACAGCAAATGACACGTTAAGTGCTTATATCAAAGTAACAACTACAGATTTAGAATTACCTGTATCCATTCAGAATTATCGTAATAATAAACCCGACTTAAACAAAAAGGAGCGTGCGATGCCTTGAGTATGAAAGAACAATTAAAAGGGAGAAGTCTCCTGACACTTGCTGATTACTCAAAAGCTGAAATAGCTTATATTTTAGAACTGGCAGTACAAATCAAACAAAAACAAAAGAATGGTGAGTTGTATCAGCCACTAAAAGGAAAAACATTGGGGATGATTTTCGAGAAATCATCCACTCGTACTCGCGTCTCTTTTGAAACCGGGATTTATCAACTAGGTGGAATGGGTCTGTTCTTAAGTTCTAATGATATTCAATTAGGCAGAGGTGAGCCCATCTCTGATATGGCAAAAGTATTGTCGGGATATTTAGACGGGATGATGATTCGTACTTTTTCCCAACAAGATGTCGAAGAATTAGCAGAGAATGCTTCGGTTCCGGTAATCAATGGCTTAACCGATGATTACCACCCTTGCCAAGTGTTAGCAGACCTGCAAACCATTAAAGAAACAAAGGGGAAACTCGAAGATTTAAAGCTTGCTTATATTGGTGATGGTAACAACATGGCTCACTCGTTAATGATTGGCTGTGCCAAAATGGGGTTAGATGTTGCTATTGCAGCACCGAAAGACTATCAACCTAAAAATGAAATTACAGCATTAGCAACCTCTTTTGCAGATGGCAGTGAGGTATTAGTGACCGAAGATGCCGTAGAAGCTGTGAAAGATGCGGATGTCATTTATTCCGATGTTTGGGCAAGTATGGGTCAAGAGGAAGAACAAAAAGAACGGGAAAAAGCATTTGCTCATTATCAAGTGAATAAGGAATTGTTCTCACATGCTAAGCAAGATGCCATTTTTATGCATTGCTTGCCAGCCCACAGAGAGGAAGAAGTCACAGCAGAAATTATTGATGGACCACAATCAGTTGTCTTTCAGGAAGCAGAAAATAGATTACATGCACAAAAAGCGTTAATGGTTGCATTGATGGGCTAGGTCTCTTTTTTAGAGATCTAGTTTTTTTCATGTTTGCAGTTCATATTTTGTTATTGCTATAATAAAGATTAATTGTGTGGCTTTACACAATAGTAAATTAAAGGATTGGTCTAACATGAGTATCTTTAAAGAATTACAACAAATTATAAATCCAGAACATATTTTGATAGATGAAGCATTAAAAAATCATACGTATACAAAATTAGGAGGAGTAGCTGATTATTTTGTAACTCCATCCACTGTCGAAGAAGTTCAAGAAGTTATCCGCTATGCTAATAAAACAGATGTCCCTTTTACTTTATTAGGAAATGGTTCAAATGTAATCGTGAGAGATGGAGGCATTCGCGGGATTGTTTTAAGTTTGAAAAAATTTTTAGGTATTAGAAGAGAAGGGAACAAAGTGATTGCAGAGAGTGGCGCACGTATTATTGATGCATCTCGTTTTGCCTTGAGTGAATATTTAACCGGATTAGAATTTGCATGCGGTATCCCTGGAACAGTTGGTGGTGCGTTGTATATGAACGCAGGTGCCTATGGTGGAGAGGTGAAAGATTGCCTAGAAAGCGCACTAGTCGTCGATTCTGCTGGGGAAGTACATCAATTGCCAGCTGATTCCTTTGACTTAGCATACCGCACAAGTAACATCGCCGAAAAAGGTTATATTGTATTAGAAGCAACCTTCAGCTTAGAAACAGGCAACTATAATGAAATCAAAGCAGTCATGGACGATTTAACTTATAAACGAGAATCGAAGCAACCATTAGAGTATCCATCTTGTGGTAGTGTATTCAAACGACCGCCCGGATATTTTGCTGGAAAACTGATCCAAGACAGTGAGTTACAAGGAAAAGGTGTCGGCGGAGCGGAAGTATCCACTAAACACGCAGGCTTCATCGTAAACAAAAACAATGCTACCGCAACAGAATATATCTCTGTCATTGAAATGGTACAACGAGAAGTGAAAGCAAAATTTGGTGTGGAATTAGAGAGGGAAGTGCGGATATTGGGGGAAGACTGAAGATCCGTATACTAATGAGTGTGAACAAAGAATAGGATAAATATCTTCACCCTTGGTCTTATGGACAAAATAAATTAAAAACCAATAAAAGTGTCCGTAAGAATCAATCTTATGGACAAAATTAATTTAGAATCAATAAAAGTGTCCATAAGAATCAATCTTATGGACAAAAAATAAAAAAACTCCCTAGGAAGTGTCCGTAAGAACTAATCTTACGGACAAAATAATCTATAATCCTCGAAAAGTGTCCGTAAGAATTAATCTTATGGACATAATAATCAAACTATCCGTTCAACTGTCTGTGATAACTTACTTTTCTTCCAAATCATAGATAATAAACCCATTTATGAGTTCCAACACTTCTAAAATTCTTTTCTAAAAATCTTTTGATACTCTTCTTAGAATACCCTCCCCCACACCAATCATAAACCAGATTTGTAGTCAATTTCTTATCCGGAAAAAGCAAGCGAAGTTCTTCAATATTTTGCAAGAGAGCACCATGGACAGGTTCCACCTGCTGACATTTGGAACAGACACAATTTCGTCCTTCGATATAAACAGTTAATCTACAACATTTACCGCAGCGGAAGCCTTTCGTTAATTGGTGATATTCATATGTAGGGATCCTAGGATGCGGATATTTTCCGAGGTCTCGTGCTATCAATTGTTTTGCCAATGAATGTTGTAAGGATGTTATTGGAGGTTTTGCAACTAACTCTTTTATAAATTTGGGTATTTGTGTCGGGAAAATGAGTTGCTTATTCACCGGGGCTTGGTAGAGGGTAAACTCTGGATTGATAAAAACATCATAACTATCGACTGCTAGATCAACATTGAGTTCCAACAAAATCTGCCGCATTAATGTTTCATTACGCTTTAGTTGTAAGAGTGGATTATTGATCTCTTTTTGTGGTAGCTTGTACCATCGTTTTTCGGCATGTATATAATTACCGGGATAATTTTTTACATCAAAAAAGCAAAGTGTGTCACCTGTAAGTAGTATGGAATCAATTTGAAAAGTAGTAGTGTGAACTTCCAACCATAGATCACTAATCACGATAAACTGATCGTCTATTTTTTCTTTCAATAATTGCTCAAACTTCTCCTCTCCTTCATATCCCAGCTTTAAATTGTGGAAATAACTTTCCTCCTTTTTTGAAAAAGGGATTCTGGATAACAGTGCTTCATATATTAATAATTCATGCGGTTTTTTCAAAGTTTTCTCAATCATAGAATTTTTCCTTCCTATAAGGATTTCGGGGTGTCTAGAAGCAGATTGTCTAAGATGATATAAATAATAAGTCCTGTTGGAATACAAAGTATAAAAGGTAGGCGGACAAGAAAAGGAGAAATTCCGAAGTGTTCGGCAATACCGCCGCATACTCCATGAAGGGATCTGTCTGTAGCTGATTTTCGTATTTTTCGTCACATTCGATAAACTCCTTTCACTCCCCATATTAACACATTTTTCCACCAACCCACAAACAGATATATTGCAAACAGTGGAAAAATTCTATATACTATTTACATAATTAAATAAGCGATAAAGATTCCTTTGGGGCAGGGTGTAATTCCCGACCGACGGTGATAAAAGCATAGACGCTTTTTTAGTCCGTGACCCGGATCATGTATAACATGTGAAGGTGGATTTGGTGAGAATCCGAAGCCGACAGTGAAAGTCTGGATGGGAAAAGGAATTGGTGACGTAGTGACTTTTCTATGGGGAAAAGTAGTTCTTTTGGTGTCCTCATAGTTTTGCAACCACAAAACCAAGTTCTTTACTATGAATTAAAATACACAAGCCCTAGGTATATAGCCTAGGGCTTTTTTAGATTTTATCGACAAAAGGTGATGATCAAGTGAGAACAAATGAAGAATGGATGGATCTTGCACTCAACCTCGCAGAAGCGACAATAGGTCAAACAAGTCCGAATCCTTCTGTTGGAGCGGTAGTTGTAAAAAATGGTGAATTGCTCGGTGTCGGTACTCACTTAAAAGCAGGTGAAGCACATGCCGAGGTACACGCAATCGCTCAGGCAGGTGAAAAGGCAAAAGGAGCGGACGTCTATGTTACGCTCGAGCCTTGTGCTCATTACGGTAAAACACCACCATGTGCAGAATTGCTTGTAAAAAGTGAAGTGAAAAAAGTCTACATTGCTTGTCTCGATCCGAATCCCAAAGTAGCGGGAAAAGGTGTTGCCATCTTAAAAAATGCTGGTATTGGAGTGGAAATTGGTATTCAAGAGCAGCGAGCTTTACGTATTAATCAACATTTTTTTCATTACTTGGAAAAAAAGCGCCCCTTTATCACTTTGAAAGCAGCGACTACTTTAGATGGGAAAACAGCAACTGTCTCAGGTGATAGCAAGTGGATCACGTCTGAAGAAGCAAGAGAAGATGTCCACAAAGAACGGCATAAACATGACGCCATTTTAGTGGGACGTCAAACAGTGGAAAAAGATAATCCTAGTTTAACAACGCGTCTGCCCCAAGGCGGAAAAAGCCCAATTCGCATTATTTTAGATAGCCATTTATCACTTAAAGGGAATCTTCATATATTTGAATCCAATGCACCAACTTGGATGGTATGTAGTAATCAGGTAGATAAAGCGGAATTTACAAAAAAATACCCACATATCAAAGTGATTCAACTGCCTTCCGAAAAAATTGAACTAACTGATTTAATGGAAATCTTAGCAGAGGAGAAGGTGCAATCCCTTTATGTAGAAGGTGGCGCAACCATACATCAAGCTTTTTTAAAAAGCGGGCTTTATGATGAATGCCATTGGTATATTGCACCAAAACTATTAGGAGGTCAGGATGCACAGTCCGTAATCGGTGGTGCATCACCTTTAGCGATGAAAGAAGCGCAACAACTAGAATTTATAGAAATCCAACAAATTGGTCCGGATCTTAAGCTCATTGCAAACCCAAAGGAGGAGTCCTGATGTTTACTGGCATTGTAGAGGAAAAAGGGAAAATAGGGTCGATCACCCAGCAAAATCAAGCATTACAATTAAAAATACAGGGGAAAAAGGTAACAGAAGATGTCTCGGTAGGGGATAGTATTTCTGTCAATGGTGTTTGTCTAACTGTAACTAATTTTGCTTCTGACTGGTTTACCGTCGATGTGATTCCTGAAACATTCCGAGGTTCATCGCTATCCAAACTATCTGCACAGTCTGCAGTTAACTTAGAACGTGCGATGCATGCAAACGGTAGATTTGGCGGCCATTTTGTCTCCGGTCATGTCGATGCTTTGGGAACGATTGAACGCACATGGCAAGAAGATAACGCTAAGTATTATTATATTTCCGTACCTGAAACGCGGTATATTACGATGAAAGGTTCTATCTCAGTAGATGGTACATCGCTTACAGTATTTGGGCTCGACGAAAAAGGATTTACCATTTCATTAATACCGGAAACTCAAACTGCAACTGTCCTTGGTGCAAAAAATCAAGGAGACATCGTAAACGTTGAATTTGATATGTTAGCAAAATATATGGAGCGTCTCCTGCAAACATCCAATCAAACGACAGGTATTACAGAAGATAAATTAGAGAAATACGGATTTTAAGGAGGTGCAAAAATGAAGCACTCAGTAGAAGCAGCTATAGAAGCACTAAAAAAAGGAGAAATCGTCATCGTTGTGGATGATGAAGAACGTGAAAATGAAGGTGATTTTATTGCCTTAGCAGAATACACGACTTCAGAAGTGATTAATTTTATGGCCAAGGAAGGTCGTGGATTGATCTGCGCACCAATGACTAAAAGTTACGCTGATCGTTTTCAATTAGGGGAAATGGTGACAAGAAATACCGATGATCACGGTACCAATTTCACCGTAAGTATCGATTATCATACTACACATACGGGAATTAGTGCGAAGGAGCGTGCACTAACAATTCAGAAATTAGTCGATGATACGACGACACCACAGGATTTTAATCGTCCTGGGCATGTTTTTCCATTAATCGGAAGAACAGCAGGGGTACTCGAACGAACAGGTCACACCGAAGCAGCGATTGATTTAGCACGTTTAGCGGATTCGAAGCCAGTAGCTGTTATTTGCGAAATTATGAATGAAGACGGATCGATGGCGCGCCAGCCAGATTTAGAAAAAATGGCAGACAAACATAACATGCCGATGATCACGATTCAGGAATTAATCCAATACCGCAAACGTTATGACCAATTAATTGTGAAAGAAACTGAAATCAACTTGCCGACTGCATATGGCGAATTTAAACTTGTCGCTTATACAGAGAAATACACTGGTCAGGAGCATATCGCATTATACAAAGGTGAATTACATTCGGATGAAGCGACATTGGTTCGAGTTCATTCCGAATGTTTAACAGGGGATGTGTTTGGTTCAGAGCGTTGTGATTGTGGACCGCAATTAGAAAAAGCCTTGGAGGAAATCCAAAAAGCTGGGCGAGGCGTTCTTGTCTATATGCGTCAAGAAGGCCGTGGGATTGGCTTAATTAACAAAATGAAAGCATATAAACTGCAGGAGGAAGGCTATGATACAGTTGAAGCTAATCACCAGTTAGGCTTTCCGGATGACTTGCGAGACTATGCGATTAGTGTCCAGATATTAAGAGATTTAGGAGTTGGAAAACTTCATTTGCTCACTAATAATCCACGTAAGCTTTCAAGTATGGAAGAGTATGGACTGGAACTAGTAGGAAGAAAAGCAATAGAAATTCCGGCAAATAAAAATAACGAAAAGTATTTACAAACAAAAGTAGAAAAATTAGACCATTTATTACACGTAAAAGGGAATCAAGATGGAGGAGGAATTTAACATGGCAAAAACATTCGAAGGTAATCTGGTAGGTACAGGTTTAAAAGTAGGGATTGTCGTAGGGAGATTTAATGAATTTATAACAGGTAAATTATTAAGTGGTGCAGAAGATGCTTTCCGTCGCCACGGTGTTGCAGAAGACGATGTCGATGTAGCCTGGGTACCAGGAGCATTTGAAATTCCTTTAGTAGCGAAAAAAATGGCCGAATCAGGAAAATATGATGCGGTGGTAACGTTAGGCACCGTTATCCGTGGATCTACACCACACTTTGATTATGTCAGCAATGAAGTTTCAAAAGGAGTTTCAAGTGTTTCTATGGATGCTGGTATGCCAGTGATTTTCGGTGTGTTAACAACAGACACGATTGAGCAAGCAATCGAGCGTGCTGGTACCAAAGCAGGTAACAAAGGAGCAGAAGCAGCAATTTCAGCAATCGAGATGGCGAATTTATTAAAAGAGATTGGCTGATATGTAGTGGCGGGTTACTCTTAACCCGCCATTTTCATTATATTTGAAGTAATTCTCTAATATTTTCTTCCATTTCTTTTGGCTCTGTTTTTGGTGCATATCGTTTCACAACATTCCCATTCTCATCAATTAGAAATTTCGTAAAATTCCACTTTATTTGATCGGAAATGATACCTGGCGCTTCTTTAGTCAGATACTGAAAAAGCGGATGGGCATTTTTGCCACGGACTTCTGTTTTGGCAAACATTGGGAAACTAACTCCGTAATTCAGTCGGCAATATTCTTCTGCTTCTTCACTGGATCCAGGCTCTTGATTCATAAACTGATTGCTGGGGAACCCTAGAATTTCTAAACCGTCATCTTTATACTTTTCATACAATTTTTGTAACCCGTCAAACTGAGGAGTAAAGCCACATTTACTTGCGGTATTTACAATAATCATCGCTTTTGCTTTATAATCGTTAACCGTTTTTTCTTCACCTTTAACTGTTTCAATCGAAAGATCATACAATGACAATCCAATCGCCTCCTTAATAAAAAGGATAGCATAATCATCCCGTGACTACGAGGAACAGCTACAACAAAGTCGAAAAAGCTGAACAAAAAATCACGAGGTGTACACCTCGTGATTTCATTAAGATTCTTGCATTACACCGTCTTCTTCAGCGATGCGATCCAATCTGGTCTGGATTTCTTCTTCAGAAAGATTTTGTTCTTTAATATATAGGTTGCGAGGGTGAACACGGCACTCGTGTGTACATCCACGCATATATTTATGTTCATTCTCTTCTGAGCATAAAATTTGTTTATTACATTCAGGATTTGCACAATTTGCATAACGTTCACAAGGCTCGCCGTCAAAGTAATCACGTCCTACTACAACATGGTCTTTGCGGTTCACTGGAACAGAGATCCGTTCATCAAATACGTAAAGTTGTCCATCCCATAGTTCACCTTGTACTTCTGGATCTTTCCCATAAGTGACAATCCCACCGTGGAGCTGTCCGACATCATCGAATCCTTTTTCTTTCATCCAACCACCAAATTTTTCACAACGAATTCCGCCAGTACAATACATTAGTACTTTTTTACCTTCTAATTTTTCACGATTATTTTCAATCCACTCAGGTAGGTCACGGAAATTATCGATATCAGGATTAATCGCACCACGGAAATGACCTAGTTCATACTCATAATCATTTCTAGTATCTAGAATTACCGTGTTTTCATCTTGCATTGCTTCATAAAACTCTTTAGGATTCAAGAATTCGGCATTCTTTTCGCGTGGATCAACATCTTCCTCACCTAAGCGAAGTGTTACTAGCTCTGGACGATAGCGGCAGTGCATTTTCTTAAATGCATGTCCATCAGCCTCGTCGATTTTGAACGTCATGTCACTAAATTTCGGATCATTATGCATTGCTTCCATATACTTATTTGTTTGTTCCACTGTTCCAGAAACGGTACCATTAATACCTTCTTCTGCAACAAGAATTCGTCCTTTTAATCCTAAGTCTTTACAGAATTCCAAGTGTTCCTGCGCAAATGTTTCTGGGTCTTCAATTGTGACAAACTTATAATACAACAATACTTGATACTTTTCTTTGTTTTCCATTTTACTACCACCTATCAATTCATATTTGCAAGATATAAATGTTTTTAGGTTGGTTTGTACTTTTATAATCTTGCAAGGTCATATTTTATCACGTTTTTCAAAACTACACAATATGTTTAAAAGGGGCTCTGATAGCCCAATCACTACATTCTTTCATATTTATTGTGACCAAATCTTTTAACAGTATCCTCAATATAAAAAAGCAGAGTTCTTCAAGCCAAACTCTGCCATGCATACCATTGGATAGTGCATTCAGTATAACCGTGAGATACTTCTGTTCGGTATTGTTCAAACTATCCCGTAAGAATATCTTCTGAAGGATATCTGATTTTTTCTTCTTTTGGTTGTGCTAATGAAAATGCAAGCGTAAGTGGTCCGAGTTTTCCGACAAACATGATGATCACGATTGCAAGTTTTCCTATCACAGTTAAAGAACCTGTAATACCCATCGATAACCCCACAGTTCCAAATGCGGAAACAACCTCAAACAATATGGTAATGAATGGCTGTTCTTCCGTTATGTTTAATATAAAGATACCTAAAAAGGTAAAAAAGATGGCCATGCTTGATATGGCTAAAGATCTTAAAATAATCGATTGGTTAATTGACCTTCTAGCAATGGTAATATCCCTTTTTCTCCTTAAAAAGCTATTTACAGCCATGATAATGATCAGAAAAGTGGTTAATTTGATTCCTCCCCCAGTTGAAGCACTACCAGCACCAATAAACATTAATATAAGAATAAAAAATAGACTTGCTTCTTCTAAACTTCCAATATCTAAAGTGTTAAATCCGGCGGTTCTCGGTGTAATACCTTGAAAGTAAGATGCCCAAAGTTGAATTTAAACTTCCAAGCGTATTTGGGTTGCTATACTCTAATCTGAAGATAGTGATTATCGCAATAATATTGATGAAAAATGTTCCGACAATCATCATTTTAGAATGCAAAGAAAGTGTTTTAAATTGTTTTTTATACCACAAGTCAGATAAAACGGTGAATCCAATACCACCAATAATAAATAAAAATGAAATAACAATATTAATGATTGGATCTCCAACGTAACCTGTTAAACTATCCGACCATAATGAAAATCCTGCATTATTAAAAGCTGATATAGAGTGAAAAAAACTGAAATATAAACCTTTCATCCAACCCATTTCAGGAACCCATCTTATTGCAATAAATATCATTGCGATAAGTTCAATAGTTAAGGAGAAAAAGAATAGGTTTCGTACTAATTTGATTACGCCACCAATTGACGTTTGATTTAAGGCTTGTTGAACTAATAATCTTTCTTTAATACCTATTCTTTTACCTAGCATTATGTAAATCAGCACTGCAAAAGACATGATGCCCAAACCACCTAATTGTATAAGCGAAACAATAACCAGTTGTCCAAACAGTGTAAAGGCAGATCCTGTATCTACTGTGACTAATCCTGTTACAGTCATGGCAGAAGTGGCAGTGAATAATGCATCTCCCCAGCGTATTGATTCGGTGGTGGCTAAGGGCAATTTGAGCAGAAATGTTCCCATTGTTATGGATATCATAAATACTAAAAGAAGTAGTTGAGATGGGTTAAGATTTATATATTTCTTACGCATACACTTATACTCCTTCTTTTTCAAAGCGATGAATATCGGAATTAAGTCCCATCACAATTAAAATATCATTTTTTAATACTTTTTCGTCAGCTACTGGACTTACGATCATCTTTCTATCCCTTTGGATACCAACAATTGAACATCCGTATCTTTCCCTAACATTTATTTCAGCTAAAGACTTCTCATGTAATTTGTTGGTGGCGATAATTTCGACCATACTGTAATCTTCAGATAGCTCTACATAATCAATAATATTGTCAGATACGGTATGATGAGCAATACGTCTTGCCATTTCCCTTTCTGGATGAATAACCCTGTCGACTCCAATCTTACTTAATACTTTATGGTGGTATTCATTTTGTGCCTTCGACCATACCCTTGGAACTCCAAGGTCTTTTAACAATAATGATGTTAAGATGCTAGCTTCGATATTTTCTCCGAAAGAGACAAAGGCGTGATCAAAATTTCTTATGCCTATTTCTTTCAAAGAATTTTCATCCACTCCGTTTGCTTGAACAGCATGTGTTGCAATTTTTGAATACTCTTTTACTTTGTTTGGATTTGTATCAATTGCCAATACATCTTCTCCTAATTCGACAAATGATTTAACTAAGCTTCCACCAAATTGACCTAATCCAAATACTGCATACTGTTTCTTCATTATCATTTCTTCCTTTCTAAACAGAAAAAGACCACTCTTAATAAGAATGGTCAATGGTTTCATTAACCCTTTTCTCACAAATGCTGACGAGGTTAGCTGTCGGATTAGGGAATGAGAGTCTCCCTTCTTAGCATAGTTTGCTAAGATTCACCCCAAGATAAACATGGTTTATCAAAAATGGTTCCCCCGCTCATATTTCATGATTAAGCTTAAAAGGTATTTTTATAAAATTAATAAGTATACATTACTCCTCTAAATGTTGTTAGTCAATAGAAAATTTGTAAATAATTTATTAAAAAAGGAAGCTTCAGACGTATTTTAGTTGTTCATATTTCAATTCATGTTACCCTTTGTACCTCTATCACAAAGTCATCAATTCGTACCATCTTTTAACTGTGTTTTGACATCGTTTTCTCCTGTTTCTTCGACAAAATCTCCTTCGATTGATTGTACGCTTATCGTAATGCGCTTCTACTATATTTTCAAGTCGTTTTTGAATTTTTTGGGGTTATGGACTTAAAAAAATAAAGCCCTAAAATAAAAGAGCAATATAAAAACAATAGTATTATTGTTTTTAATACAAAATACCTAGAAAATGAATAAAACAAAAGGATAATCTATTCAGTCATCCTTTTGTTTCTTTTGCCATAAGAAAAATTCCACTTCTTTTTTTAGCTGCTTTTTCAATTCCTTCTTTTCTTCTTCGCTTAGGGAGTCTAGATCATAGCCGAATAAGTCGTCTATTGGCTCATTTATTTCAATTTTGTTATTTGAAATTTCCTTTTGGTAATCCGTTCTACCTAAAAGATAATCCGTACTGACTTCTAGTATATTTGCTATTTCTTTTAACACTTCATTAGAAGGCGAACTATAGCCGGTCTCATAATTTGAAATTGTTTGTTTTTTAGTATGTAGTTTGGAAGCAAGTTCTTCTTGTGTTAATTTTTTATTCCTTCTTGCACTCCTTAATCTTTGTGCCAACATTGGAGCACGTCCCTTCTAAAAAAGTTCAAGATTATTGTACTACATAAAAGCAATAAGCGTAATATTAAAACCGAAAAGTCCAAGAAAATCATATTATTATATTGACATCCAATCAAGTTGGACTTATAATTAACACGAGATACAAAAATCTTGGACATTGAGAGGGGGATTAAATGAAAAATTTCAATTTAATCAATGCTAGAAAACAGAAAAACTTGACTCAAGAACAACTAGCAAAAAAGTTAGGTTATAAAGGAAAGCAAGCAGTGGCTAATTGGGAAAGTGGTTATTCATCACCGCCACTAGAAAAAGCGTTGTTGATTGCAAAAATACTAGATAAAGAAATATCTTTTTTATTTAATTATAAAGTCCAAGAAAATCATACAAATAAAGAACATAATTATTTTAAGTAGGTAATCTACTTAAAAACTAACAAAAAACGGACCGACTGATCTTAAATCTATATCTTTTAAAAAGTTTGCTAAGGGAATGCAATAATGCTAAATAGTAAGGAGTTTAAAAAGTTCAGGATATGAAATAAGCTAAATAGAATTCCTAGCAATTGGAATTAGCTACAGTGATTGGAGTAGCTGAATTGGTATTAATCAACACCTTTAGTATTGGTGTAATTATATAAAGTATCCATTCTAGTATTAGTTTACAAGAAAAGAATGGAAAAACAAAGGAGGTTCAGAATAATTGAAATTAATATGAAAGTTAATCCAGATGTCATAAAAGAATGTAAGATCTTCTATATGTTGTTGTATCTGAAATAACCAAAGACCTTAAGAAAAGGTTGCATTGTATGAGTTATTTCAAAGCGAAAACAAAATAAATCAAAGAAAATTCACATCACTTGCACTATTAAACACTTCAGATGATTAAAAGTATTTGAACTTGGTAACTTTTTCAAAGCTAAAATACTTAAGCATATTATTAACATTCTTTCAAAATTGGAATACATGGCTTTACATATACAAAGGGGGATTAGGAAATGAGTATTGAATTTGATTATAAAAACAATGATAGATCGGATATCGAAAAACGATCATTTGTTTGCTTAATGGATTTGATCGAGAGGTTAGTAATAATCGTAGATAATGATTATGGACGGTTTAGTGATGAACAAGTCAAGTCAGCAATAGAATATTTAGAAGTGATAGAAAAGAGTTTAAACCCAGTATTAAAAACAGGAAAAGCTGAGTAGGAGATAAAACCATTACTCAGCTTCTCTATCATAGATCGCAGTTAACTTCGGTCGCAACTTAAAAGTCATGAACGAAACTAGTTTTTTATACGTACGTCGTTAATGCCACGGATGTTTCTCTCATTCCAGAAATTGACTTAGCCAAAAGAGCACCTATCAACAATGAAAGCCTTTGTTGAATTTCTAGTCATAATTGTTTTTACCAAAAAGCAATAGTAAGTATTACAAATTACCCTCAAACCATTTGATCAATGCTTGTGTTCCGCGATCTTCCAATCCTTTTTCGGCTAGCTCTTCGTATAATTCTAATGATAATGCCAATCCGGGTGTTTGTAGCCCCATTTGTTGAGCATTTGCTAATGCAATTTTCATATCTTTAATAAAATGTTTGATATAAAAACCAGGATCACTGTCCCCTTTGATCATTCGTGGTGCTAGATTGGATAGGGACCAACTACCTGCTGCGCCAGTTGAGATGCTTTTTAAGACACGGACCGGATCAAGGCCAGCTTTCTTGGCATACATTATTGCTTCTGATACCCCGATCATATTAGAGGCAATCGTCATTTGATTCGCCATTTTCGTATGCTGTCCTGCCCCTGCAGGTCCTTGCAAGACAATATTTTCACCCATTTTTTCAAAGATTGGTCGCATCGATTCGAAATCCTCTTCCTTACCACCAACCATGATGGTAAGTTTTCCATTTTTAGCACCTACATCACCGCCCGATACAGGTGCATCAAGACTATGCAAACTCTTTTTCTCTGCTTCTTTAAAAATCTTTTCAGCAAGTACAGGGTCAGAAGTAGTCATATCTATTAAGGTTGTTTCAGATTGAGCATTTGCAATAAGACCATTTTCACCGAGGTAAATTGCTTCAACATCGTGTGGATACCCGACAATAGAAATGACTACATCTACTTTTTTTGCCAGAGAAGCAATTGATTCTTCCCAAATAGCTCCGTCATCTAGAAGTTCCTGTGCCTTTGTTTTCGTTCTTGTAAAAAGGTGAACCTTATGTCCAGCTTCCATTAAATGTTTTGCCATACTTTTGCCCATAACGCCAGTGCCAATAAAACCAATTGTTGTTGTCATTTTTCTCCTCCTTTTCTTTTACTTTACCAAAAATCAGTTGACTATCCCAATAGTTGTTTTTAACGATTACATAATGGGAATAGTGGCACTAAAAGGAGGCTAAAATATGGATCAACAAGTATTGAATCAATGCAAAGCCCTCTTAGAAGAAAGAAAAGAAGAAATACGTAGTCAGCATGTACATCAAAATAATGCATTAGATGAAGAGGTAGGTGAGTTGTCAACATTTGATAACCATCCGGCAGACATGGGAACAGAACTCTTTGAAAGGCAAAAAGACATTACTATAAAACAACAATTGCAGGAAGAGTTAGCGGATATTGAGGATGCTTTAGAAGAAATCAGTCGAGGTACCTATCATCGTTGTAATACGTGCGGGAAACCAATTAAAGAGGAACGATTACTAGCTGTTCCTACAACTAGATATTGTATCGATCATGGAAAATAGAGAAAACCCCAAGACATTACTTGGGGTTTTCATCATTTACTCCATATTATTTTGCTCATTTAAAACTAACGTTGCAGTTTGCAGGTTACCTTCACGATAGAAAGTGACGTTAACTTCTTCGCCAACTTCTGTTTCATTGTAAAGGTATTTCTTAAGGTCTAACATGGATTCAATATTTTTATCGTTAAGTTTAGTCACGACATCATATTGTTGTAATCCGGACTCTTCTGCTGGTGAATTAGGCTCAACCTGTGCGATGACAACCCCATTCTCCACACTTTCATCTAACTGCAATGTTTCTTGAATATGACGTTGTGGTACGGTAGACAAGTCGATAGCACTGATACCGATAAACGGACGAACGACTTCATTACCTGTTTCCAGTTGTTCAACGACTGGTTTGGCATCATCGATTGGAATCGCAAATCCAATTCCTTCTACTTGAGATTGGGCGATTTTCATCGAATTAATGCCAATCACTTGCCCATTGGTGTTGATTAAGGCACCACCACTGTTGCCAGGATTAATCGCTGCATCGGTTTGAATTACATTTGTTGTCCAATCAGGTTGACTGTCATTGTTTAAGTCGATATCAACGGCACGATCCAAACCGCTGATGATCCCTTGTGTTACAGACCCAGCAAATTCTTGTCCGAGTGGGTTACCTATTGCAATCGCAGTATCACCTACTGCCAAATCGTCGGAAGATCCTAATTCTGCAACTGTTGAAACTTGATCACTAGGGATGCGAAGTACAGCTAAATCGGTTAACTCATCTGTACCCATTACGTTAGCTTCAACATGTTCGCCATTTGTTAGAATCACTTCTACTTCTTGGGCAGCTTCCACTACGTGATTATTCGTAACGATGTAAGCATATTCGTCATCCTTTTTATAAATCACACCTGATCCTGTACCAGCTGCATCAGATTCTTCCCAAAGGCTGATTTGTTGAATGTTGGAGACACCAACTACTGCGTCCGATACTTTCTCTACGGCACTGCCAATCGAGTTAGAGGATTGATTGGCAAGGTTAGTTGTCGGCACAGCTTCCTCTGATGATGTTTGTTCTGTCTGCTCATTTTGATTGCTATCTTCAGAAGAGACAGCCTTTTCATCATTGATCATATTAAGAAATATTCCACCAGTAAACAGTGCTGCGATAACTCCACCCGCAACTCCACTCATTAACATAGCTAATGTGCTTTTCTCTTTTTTGACTTTTTTACTTTGCTCTGTTGTTTGTTCTTGATTAAATTCTTCACTCATTTATCTATTCACCCTTTCGTAGGAATATTAACGTAACTTCTATTATTATCATACCTGTTATATACGGCATATTAATGGGATAATTGTATAAAAAATGTGTAAAAGTAAGAATTCATTGCTCGCTGCTTAATTTTTTTGGGTAAATGTGCGAAAATAAGAGCAAGCAAATTGGGGTATAATTGGGAGAGGTGAGCAATATGAATCAACACATCTATATTGTAGAAGATGATGCAAATATTAGAGATATAGTGAAAGCCTATTTAATGAAGCAAGGATTTCAAGTCACACTTTTGGAAAATGCAGAAGATGCGTGGCAACGAGCTCAGAGCGGACAGCCGGATATGTGGATACTGGATATTATGTTACCTGGCATGGACGGTTATGAATTATGTAAAAAAATACGGCAAGTCAGTGAAGTACCGATAATTATCATATCTGCAAAGGATGAGGAAGTCGATAAGATTCTCGGTTTAGAACTTGGCAGTGATGATTATTTAACGAAGCCGTTTAGTCCGCGCGAATTAGTAGCAAGAGTCAAACGCTTGTTTAAAAGAGCAGAAGCTCAACCGATCAATCAAATTAATTCAACGCCTGTTATTGAATTGGGAGAATTGGAGATCGATAAAACAGCACGGGTTGTACATTGGAAACAACAAGAGATTGATGTGACATCCAAAGAATTTACGATGTTAGAGATCTTTGCTCAAAAACCAAACCGAGCATTTTCGAGGGAGGAATTGCTCACTCTAGTTTGGGGCGATGATTATTTTGGGAGTGATCGTGCGGTGGATGACTTAGTTAAAAGATTACGAAAAAAATTAGATAGTTTACCGATTGAAACGGTTTGGGGATATGGGTACCGCCTAGAATATGATGAGGACCAACAATGAAGCTGCAATATCAATTAACGATTGCTTTTACAACACTACTAGTGGTTATCATGACGGTTACTGGTATTATGATTTACTCTCAAATGCTGCAGATGTTAATTAAGGATGAGCAGCGTCAGTTAGAAGACAAAGGGGAATTGATCGTTAACTTTATATTGTCGGAAGATCTCAACAATACGACAAACGTACAACGATTTTTGCAATTACTAGAGCAATATAATTTGCAAGTTTTTGCGTATGATGAGGCCAGTGAAAGGATCGTTTTTTCCTCGATTCCTAATATTAATACGATTGAATCGTGGGTTCAGGAATATAACCTGGATAGTAGGACGCAACCTTTATGGCAGGGAAAAGATGATAATTATGTGGTATCGATTATTCCCGTTTTGTCACCGTTGTCCACTCAACAATTAGTGTTACTTACACCGTTAGATGACCTGCAGGAAGTACAAAGAAGCTTAATGAATCGATTGTTTCTGATTTTCCTGCTTGGAATTGCAGTAGCTGTTTTGCTTAGTCATTATTTGACTACTAAGCTTGTCACACCTTTAACGAAATTAAGACATCAATTAAAGAAAATTGAAAAACGTAAATTTGATGAGATGGAAGAAGTAAAAGCAACTGGTGAAATAAAAGAGGTAGAGCAAAGTATTGTTGAGATGGCTAATGAGTTAGACAGCTTTATTCAATCGCAGCATCACTTTTTTCAAAATGCAAGCCATGAACTCAAAACGCCACTCATGACCATTCAAGGTTATGCAGAAGGCATTCGTGATGGAATATTTGAAGGAGAAGAAGCAAGAAGAGGCCTGCAAGTGATGGTGGCAGAAATTAATAGGCTGAAAAAAATTATCAATGAAATTATTTTGCTGGCCAAACTAGATAGTGAAGCAGATATATATCGACCGGAAAAGGTGAACAGTAAAATATTTATGGAACAAGTAATGGAAAGAGCAATCCCGATCGCTAATGAAAAACATATTCAAGTGAAACAAGATCAAGCGGAAGAAGTACAAGTATGGTTTGATGCAGAAAAAATGTTACAAGCAGTTATGAATATTATAACGAATGCGATTAGACATGCGGATACACAAGTGGAAGTGACCACATTTACAAACAATAAGCAATTTCATATACAAATAACGGACGATGGTGAAGGAATTGACGATGAATTAATTAAAAAATTATTCCATCGTTTTGTAAAAGGTGAGAGCGGAGAGACAGGTCTTGGCTTAGCGATTGCACGGGCAATTGTAGAGCGCTCGGGCGGATCAATTAAAGCAGAAAATGCACCGTATGGTGGAGCGAGATTTATGATTACATTTACGGATTTTGAAAAAAATAACGATTAATGATAACAATTACTGACTAGTATGATATACTAGGTAAGTTGTAATATGATGAACGCATCTTTAAGAGGAGAGAATAAAATGACGCAATTGAGAGAAGAACTTCGCAATATTGCGATTATTGCCCATGTTGACCATGGCAAAACGACGTTAGTTGACCAGTTACTCCGTTATTCAGGAACTTTTCGTGAAAATGAGCAAGTGGAAGAACGTGCAATGGATTCCAACGATATCGAAAAAGAACGTGGGATCACGATTTTAGCGAAAAATACAGCGATTAATTATAATGATACTCGAATTAATATATTGGATACACCAGGACACGCTGACTTTGGTGGAGAAGTAGAGCGTATTATGAAAATGGTGGATGGGGTATTACTTGTGGTTGATGCTTATGAAGGTTGTATGCCGCAGACCCGTTTTGTATTGAAAAAAGCACTGGAGCAAAAATTGCAGCCGGTTGTTGTACTGAACAAAATCGACAGACCCAATGCACGCCCCGATGAAGTAGTCGATGAAGTATTGGATTTATTCATTGAACTTGGTGCTGACGATGATCAATTAGAGTTTCCAGTTGTCTATGCTTCGGCATTAAATGGGACATCCAGCTTTCCAGATGAAGAACAACAGGAAACGATGGAGCCAGTTTTTGAAACGATTTTAGAGAAAATTCCGGCCCCTGTTAATAATGCAGACGAACCATTACAATTCCAGATAACTATGCTTGATTATAATGACTACTTAGGACGTATCGGTGTCGGTCGTGTGTTCCGTGGATCGATTAAAGTAGGACAGCAAGTATCTCTAATGAAAACCGATGGTTCAGTGAAAAATTTCCGTGTTACCAAATTATTTGGTTTTATCGGTTTGAAACGAATTGAAATCGAACAGGCAACAGCAGGGGATATCATTGCGGTTGCAGGTATGGAAGATATTAACGTAGGTGAAACAGTTTGTCCGACTGAACATCAAGAGGCATTGCCAATTTTGCGTATTGATGAACCAACATTACAAATGACGTTTGTTGTCAATAACAGTCCTTTTGCCGGAAGAGAAGGTAAATATATTACTTCTCGCCAAATTGATGAACGTTTAATGTCGCAATTAGAGACAGATGTAAGTTTACGTGTTGACCCGACAGATTCACCAGATGCTTGGACAGTATCCGGTCGTGGGGAATTACATTTGTCTATTCTAGTAGAGAACATGCGTCGTGAAGGCTATGAACTACAGCTTTCTAAACCAGAAGTTATTATTAAAGAAATAGATGGTGTCAAATGTGAACCAATCGAACGTGTCCAAATTGATGTACCGGAAGATTACACAGGTCCGGTTATGGAGTCTCTTGGTGCCCGTAAAGGTGAAATGCTGGATATGGTGAATCACGGAACTGGTCAAGTTCGTATGGAATTTAAAGTGCCATCTCGTGGTTTAATCGGTTATGCCACAGAATTCATGACTCAGACACGTGGTTATGGTATCATCAACCACACATTTGAAGAGTATGCACCACTTCTCAAAGGGCAAGTAGGTGGCCGTCGTGAAGGCGTACTTGTTGCGTTGGAACACGGAAAAGCATCTACGTACGGTATCATGAACCTAGAAGACCGTGGTGTCATTTTTGTAGACCCAGGTACAGAAGTGTATTCAGGAATGATTGTTGGTCAACATAACCGCGAGAATGACCTGACGGTTAATATTACTAAAGAAAAACACTTAACCAACGTACGATCCGCAAATAAAGATCAGACATCAACTATTCGCAAAACACGTAACATGTCATTAGAAGAAGCTATTCAATATTTGAACGACGATGAATATTGCGAAGTTACACCAGAATCAGTTCGTTTACGTAAGAAGATACTAAATAAAAACGAACGTGAAAAAGCATCAAAGAAAAAAAGTAATGTCTAATAAATTTATAAACCCGTTTTGATAGTGGAAGATTATCAAAACGGGTTTTTTTCTTATGAAGGACAAAACCTGGAGAATGACGTTTATATTATCGTTATCGATCAAGGCATTCTCTGAATTTTGTATGTCCGATGTCAATGGGGAAGGTTTTTTTACTTAGATTGCAGGGTATATTTTAGATAATGAAACAGAAGAAAAGAGGGGATGTTATGCGCTTTTTTAGGCGATTCAAATTTCTATTTAAATTCCGTAAATCGTTTCCTTTCTTTAAGGAATTCTACTTATCCAATGAAGTAAAAGTTACTGCAAAATTAGCATCACTTATTCTCATCATAGGATATATCGTTTTCCCATTTGATTTAATACCTGATTATTTGTTAGTGCTCGGTCTATTTGATGATGTAGTGGTTGCCACATTGATTCTTCAGCAAATGGTCAAGATGGCGCCTAAAAGTTTACGTGAAAGATACGATATAGAGAGTAAATAACTCTCTATATCTCTCTTCTCATCGCTTTTAAAACATCAATTTGTGTAGCTCGTTTGGCTGGCTTTAAACCAGAGATAATGGTTACAATTAAACAGATTACTGCTGCAATAAGAATCAACGAAGCAGGGATACTGGAAAATTGGAATCCTTCAGGTAACTCCTGTTCAAAGGCAGATTCGATGATCCATGGTAACCCAATGTTGAGGAGAATACTAATGACATAAGCAACTATGGTACCTATCGTTGCACCGAGTAGCCCGATATAACTGCTTTCTAGCAAAAAGATCTGCTTAATTTTTTTCGGGTGTGCACCGATTGCTTTCATAATACCAATATCAGAAGTTCTTTCGGTAACGGCCATCGTCATCGTATTAAAAATACCGATAGATGCAATAATGATAGCGATTGTTCCAATAAAAATAAGTCCGGCTTTTGCGATAGTGAAAAAGGTATTTAAGTATTCTAATTCATTCGCTGCGGAATATACTAAGTAATTCTGTTCTGATAAATAATTCGAAATTTCTTGTACTTCTTCCAACGTATCAGCATATCCATATACGTTATCATAACCTGTGATTTCTTCCTCGACTTCTGGATGAATGGCTCCTCTTGTAGTTTCCGTGAATGTTTCCACTTCAGCTAGGACTTCTTCCGATATATATACTTGTCTATCTTGCATCCAACCTCTTGAAGGTGGTTCAACGATACCTGTAATCGTTAACGTGATCGGATGTTCTTCGGTTTCCCCATCTACATTTTGCTCGACTACCATTTCAATTTCCTGACCAATAAGTGATTCATCATATTTAAATTCCTCTTTCAACATACCTTCTTCATCATAAATCTCTGCATCTGCTGGGAGATCTTCCGGATAAAGATTCTCTAAAAAATGTGGGCCGACTACAGCTTCGTAAGGCTCTTCCGGTAAGTCACCTTCCGTAAGTTCCATTCCTGCCTTTAATTCTGATGGGAAGTGAGATACGACTGTTTCCGTATTTCCGCTGTAATCGTCTATGTTAAATAGAGGTGTTTGTCTTAATGTTTGTTGTCTAGTGACAGCTTTCATGCCCTCGACCTTTTCAAGCTCCTCTATTTCTTCATCCGTAATCGGCGCATAGCCATCTTCTTTTTCGATTCCACCTATTTGCATTTGAGTGACCGAGCGATCTCGAATGATATCGTCGATAAAGGTTGTATGTAAACCAAACCCAACAGAAGCTAAAACAATTAAAAATGCTACGCCCATCGCAGTGGCCAATACCGTCATAAATATTCTTGACTTACTTCGTTTCATATTATTGCGAACGAATCGCCATTGATCTTTAAAAGTCATGCACTAACTTCCTCCTTTACAATTTCCCCATCATGAATATGGATCTGTTTCGAAGCAATTCGAGCAACCTCTTCATCGTGAGTAATCATTAAAAATGTAATGCCTAAGTCTTGATTTAATCCGGTAATCAAATCTAAGATTTCTTGTTCGGTTTCACTGTCTAAACTACCTGTTGGTTCATCAGCAAGAATTATAGGTGGTTCTATTACGAGTGTTCTTGCGATACTTACCCGTTGCTGTTGGCCGCCAGACAATTCGCTTGGATAATGATGATGGTAATTGGAGAGACCGACTTTTTCTAATGTTTGTTCCGTTAATTCTACTCTCTCTTTTTCCGATAGTCCTTTTAATACTAAGGGTAGTTCAACATTTTCATAAGCTGTCATACTTGGAATCAATTGAAAATTTTGAAAGATAAAACCGATATTATCTAAACGAAAATCTGCATATTCTCCTTCGTTTAAATTGGTTACATTCCTCTCCTTAATAAATACCGATCCACTAGTAGGCTTCATAAATCCGCCGATAATGTTGAGTAAGGTCGATTTACCAGAACCGCTTTTTCCTGTTATTGCTAGAATATCCCCTTTATCTACAGAAAACGATATATTTTTTAATACTGTAAGAGCGGTTTCGTTCTGTTTCTTTCCTAATAAAAATGTATGGTTGATGTCTTTTACATCTATCATTTTTCATCCTCCTTTTTTTCTCTTCACTATTAACTGACGAATGAAAATCTTTAAGTACTTCATTTTTTTGTCAATAAATATAATTTTTTTATGTTAAAATAAAATGAGTCTTCTTAGAGGAGTTTTCCTATGAAAAATGTATGTGTCGCTATTTTTATAATACTGTTTTTGATAGTAGCAGGGTGTGAGGGACAACAGGAATATCAAGGACACTTCCACCATATGGATGAAATAGACAGGTCATCAAAAAATACAGAGGTAAATTTATTCAAATATGAAATTTCTATCGCCGCTATTGGGGATCTTTTGATTCACGATCGTGTGTATGATGACGGATGGAACGGTGAAAGGTATGACTTTTTATCCATGATAGAACCTGTACAGGAATATTTAAAACAACCAGATATCACCATGGCGAACCAGGAAACAATTATGGGTGGGGAAGAGATCGGATTATCTACCTATCCACAATTCAACAGTCCATTTGAATTAGGAGATGATCTACAGGAAGTCGGTGTTGATATAGTTACAATGGCAAATAATCATACGTTAGATAGAGGCGAAGAAGCGATTTATAATGCGATTGATTATTATGATAAGATTGGCATGCACTATACCGGAAGTTTCAAAAGTAAGGAAGATCAGCGTACTGTAAGAGTTTTAGAAACGGACGTAGGTATTTCGGTAGCCTTTCTAAGCTATACATATGGTACAAATGGGATTCCAGTTCCGAGCGGGAAAGATTATTTAGTCAACTTAATTAATCGTGACCAAATTGAACGGGAAGTAACGGAAGCAAAGGAGTTAGCGGATGTTACGATCGTTAGTTATCATTTTGGTGAGGAATATCAACGATTACCAAATCAGCAACAAAAAGATTTAGCACAATTTGCTGCAGATCTCGGTGCGGAGGTAGTGATTGGTCATCACCCACATGTCCTGCAGCCAATCGATTGGTTGGAAGGGAAAGATGGCAATCAAACGTTGGTTGCCTATTCGTTAGGAAATTTTCTATCTGGACAATACGAGCTATATAGGAGAATCGGTGGGATTTTACAATTTTCGATTACAAAGGATGGATCAAATGTAAAGGTGCATTCTCCGTCTTTTTTACCGACTTTTGTTCAGTTTGATCTTATCGATGACACCATCACAGATTTGCAAGTATTACCGTTAAAGGATGTCTCAGATCAACAGTTGCCTGATGCATCTAATCATTTAGCAGAAATAAAAGAACATCTATCACAAAATGTAGAAGAACTACAGTTTATAGAATAAGGGAGAATCGAGAATGGAATGGAGAAATATTTATCGTGGGATGTTAATGGGAGCAAGTGATGTTGTGCCAGGTGTTAGTGGTGGTACGATTGCTGTTGTATTAGGTATTTACGACCGCTTAATAGCAGCGGTGAATGGCTTTTTCAGTAAAGATTTCAAGAAACATCTTATGTTTTTAATCCCACTCGGTGTAGGCATTTTAGCAGCTGTTTTTTTATTGGCTGGATTAATTGAGTGGTTGTTTGAACACTATCCAAAACAAACGCAATTTGCCTTTTTAGGGTTGATCATAGGTGTGTTACCTTTTCTGTTTCAAAAGTCGAATGCTAAAAAAAAGTTTAAAGGAAATCATATCCTGCTGGTATTGATTGGTGCTTGCATCGTCGGCTCCATGGCCTTCTTTCAAACAGGTGAGCCAGAGGTGATGACGCAGTTCGAACCATCTACATACCTATGGCTGTTTGGTTCGGGATTTGTAGCGAGTGCTGCCATGATATTACCAGGGATTAGTGGTTCCTTTCTTTTATATGTAATCGGCTCCTATACGACGATTATTAGTGCAATAAAAAATCTAGATGTCGTTGTTATTGTAACAGTCGGACTCGGAATTCTATTAGGAATTATACTGATGAGTAAAGTGATTCATTATTTTCTAGCTTCTTTTCCAGTTGCTACGTATGCTTTTGTAATTGGCATGGTGATTGGATCAGTTTTCGTCATTTTTCCAGGGTGGCCTGCTAGTATGATGGGAACGGTGATGTGTGTTGTTACCTTTGCTGGAGGTCTTCTTTTTGCTTATTTATTAGGCAGGGTGGAGTATCGTTAAACAGAATAGTTGCTTTCAAACCATGTTCATGCTAGTTTTTACTAAAGTAAAGAACCAATTGAAAAAGGAGAATGCATAATGGAAGCAATTAAAACAGAAGAACAGTTTAATAAAATTATCGCTTCAGAAGACCCGGTCATTATTAAATTTTATGCGGACTGGTGTCCTGACTGTAAGCGTATGGATATGTTTATTGGAGATATTTTAGAGCAATATAATACATTTGATTGGTATGAATTAAATAGTGATGAAGTACAAGGGTTGGCAGAAAAATATGAAGTAATGGGCATACCAAGCCTCCTTATTTTCCAAAACGGAGAAAAACTTGCACACCGTCACAGTGCATATACCAAAACACCAGACGATGTATTAGAGTTCCTTCAAGAAGAGCTAGGATAAGAGACAGTGTGAGCACTGTCTTTTTTTTATATCTGAAAACAAGCATGAAATGGTTCATAAAATCCATAAACTGCGAAATAACTCTTCTAAAGATTTGTGTTTATTCGTTCTGAATTTTGATAAGTGCTGTAATACGCTTCGGCAGAATACTCCGCTTTCCATGGGCACGGCCTCAGCCAGGGAACTACTTGAATGAACTTCTGTGCTCCCTTGCACCGAGGAAGCATACTACGAAGCGTTACTAGAAGACGCAGGTGCATCAAGGGGTCTTCGCCTCGTGCTGTTCCCATAGGAGTCTCCGTATTCTGCCTCCGCTGGTAATGAGGTCCTGATTATTTTAAGAACTCATGGAACTATATTCTTTGGATTTTCTGTTACTTTATCAGAAAACTACGACACTTGATCGTCCCGCTCTTCGAAACAGCGCGAGCTGAAGATCCCGCAGCGACGAACTTATACTTAAATTCAAAAGAATGGAAGAAAGTTTCATCCTAAAAATAAACACTAGTTCGCAGTTTTTTCTATTCACATCAAATATGTAGAGCGGTATTATTTTTGTATGGACTGATTTGTATTAAAAATCAAGTTTAGAAACCTTTTGACAACATTTTTCGTATATAAGGAGGAAAGGGGGCGTTCATGTGTTAGAAGTTAAGCAGCTAAAAGTCGAAATTGGGAAAGAATCCATCCTTGATAATGTAGCATTTTCTGTAGAAAAAGGGAGTGTCGTAGGATTAATAGGTCATAATGGTGCAGGGAAATCAACCGTTATGAAAACCATTATGGGCTGGCAAGATAAAAAAGAGGGCACTATTACCTTGAATCAAGTAGATCAAGACCAATCATTTATCGCCTTTAAAAAACAACTTGCTTATATACCGGAAGAACCATTTTTATTACCAGAATTAACAACAATGCAACATTTTCAGTTATATGGTCAAAGCTATCAACTCGATGAAAAAACATTTACGAAACGTGCACAGGAACTTTCGGAGCAATTTGAAATAGCGGATAAATTGAATGAATATCCAGAGTCATTGTCCAAAGGTATGCGCCAAAAAGTACAAACAATTTGTGCGTTATTACCAGAAGTCCCATTGTTATTAATTGATGAGCCTTTTATGGGTCTAGATGTACATGCAGCTCATGACTTACAAGAAATGTTGATAGAAAAGGCGCAAAATGGTACAAGCATTTTACTTACATCCCACCAATTAGAGAGAATGGAAGAGTTAGCAGATACATATATTATGCTTCATCATGGGCGTGTTGCAGAACATGGGGTGATAGAAGATTTCGACTCATTATCAAGGAGAGGAACAGAATGAAGGACACCATTCAAATGATGCGGTTTCTAAAAAAGAATCGATGGCGCAAAAAACAAAGATTATATAAATTAGCCTTTGGTGTGGCATTTGATTGGACAATAACCATCTATACCGGTTTTTTTGCTGTCATGTTTTTATTTATTACATATGACAGCTTAAAAAGTATGGAAGCTGTCTTTCTAGACTATCAAGCAAATATCGAATCATTTTTTCCGCTAATAGTAATCGGTTTGATATTCGGGATGATTATACTTTCCTTTAACTATCCATGGATAAAAATTACAAGTGCAGAATGGAAATTAACATCGCTTCCTTTTTCGATTAAAAATATATGGTTTTATTCTTTATGGATCGTGATTAGAAACCGGTTTGTCGTTTTAACTTTGTTGTTCCTGTTACTAGTTGTAATTACTCCTTTTTCCACATTATTTTTAGTTAAATGGTATCCAGTAATCCTATCTGTAGTATTATTAACGGTCATACCACAATGGTTCTTCTTTCAAATAGATGGCTTTAAGAAAATAGGTATTTATTTGTTGGGTGTGTTGATCATTGGTATAACCCGGCTCTCTTTTGTATTATTAGAATTACATGCTGAATCTGTATGGATGTTAATCATCCTCTTATTTGGTTTAAATGTATGGATATGGCCTCGAAGATTGAAAAAAATCAATTGGATGCAAGTGATTGAGAAAAGTGATGAAAAAGAGTGGAATATGTTTTTTATCAATCACATGAGTAGAATGGATCAAGTAAAACAACATCGGAGAAACTACTTCTTACAAACACTTTTCACATCAAAAAAAGCAAAGTTGCCTTTTCCTTATCAGCAACCTGCTAAACTAATGCGGAAATTATGGAGGCGAAGTATCAATCAGGAAGTCCGTATTATCTATATGATGATGTTTTCGATTTTAGCAATTATGATTGTGCTATCATTAAGAGGAGGTCCACTGCTACAGGGAATTGCTATGATGTTGTCTGTTTTTATCTTTGTTAAGCTTACGATAAGTTTTTTTAGTGTAATTTTCAAAGATAAATTAATTCACAGTATTCCTTGGAACGTAGAAGTAATAACCAATGCTTTTTGGCAGATATTATCGATATTGAGCATAGTAGTGATTATGATTATTTCAGTGGTGGTCTTGCTTACTAATACATGGAGTGGGTGGTTAATAGCTCAGCTTTTATTCACTTTTATAGCACTTTTCTTTTTACTAGATTGTGAGATTGAGAGGAAAGTAAAAGCATTAAATAGAAAATGGTATACAACCTCTTATTTCGATCAGCTGATAGGTATATTAACTTATGCGGCTATGGCTTTAAGTTTATTATATCCTGTTGTTATTAGTTATTTAGGTATTATATTGTTTTACTGGATAGTGAAGAAACATTATTTTCCAATAAAAAATTGACTAGTTCTATTTGTTTGCATATAATACCATTCATATATAGATATGGAGAGAGGATGAAAGGGATGGATCAAAAGAGAAACGAATATTTAAAGAAAAAGCAAGACCCTTCCCTGAAATTGTTTGTTGTACTGTCGAAGGCTTATCGATCAGTTGCTGATCAGGTGGCGAAAGATATTAGAAGTCACGGCTTAAATACAACAGATTTTGGCGTGTTGGAATTACTATATCATCAGGGAGAACAACCTTTGCAAAAAATAGGGGATAAAATTTTATTAGCAAGTGGAAGTATTACATATGTAGTAGATAAATTAGAGAAGAAAGAGTTAGTGAAACGAACACCGTGTCCAAACGACCGGCGAATTACCTATGCATCAATTACAGAAAGTGGGCAACAATTACTAAATGATATATTTCCAGAACACTGGAAACAAATAGAGGCGATAACAGCTGGATTAAATGAAGAAGAGAAGGTGGAAGCTATACTGTTATTAAAAAAACTGGGAATGTACGCTGATAGTTTTTCTGAAAAACAATAGAGAATTGCATGTTTATTTGTAGTTTGAAGTGGGTAAATATAACTATAAAAAAGAAAGTTGAAAGAGGGGTTACCCACATGAAAAACCAACAGATAGACGTATACATTAGTGATAATTGCAGAGAATGTGATCAATTGGTTAATTATTTAACCCAACTTAATATTCCGTTTAATACGAAAAATACGACCGTAAACAAAGAAAATTTACGTCAATTACAAGAAGCGAACATTTATTTAACACCGACCATCATTATCGATAATTATTACCGTATCATAGGCTTTCAGGAAGGTAAGTTAAGGCAATTAATTAGGTAATAGGTGAACCAATCCCTCTTTATCTGCATAGGCTAATACAAGAATAGCAGATGGAGGGGAGACAATGGATTACAGATATAATGGCTTTTCTAATTATCAAAATCCTTATCAACAGGGGATGTATCCCTATCAACCGCCAACATATACATCACCGATGCCGATGACACCATTTCAATATTATCAAAAGCCGATGGTACCAAATCCATACGATGGGTTCGAGACACCTACGCCTTCCTTTTTCGGGAAACAAAATAACTCGATGTTGCACTATTTTCAGAATAAAAATGGTGAAATGGATTTGGATAAAGTGTTTCACACGGTTAATCAATTAGCGAACACTTATCAACAGGTATCCCCCTTATTTAAGAACGTCGGTAGTATCTTAAAAACTTTTCAGAAATAATCTAAAATGATCCTTGTCAATGTGGCAAGGATCTCTGTATGATATATATTTTAAGGAGGCAGACAACTGATGACTGCATGTCTTGTTATACATGGTTTTACTGGTGGTCCATATGAAGTGGAGCCGCTCGCATCATATATAGAAGAACATACAGATTGGCATGTAGTGACACCCAGTTTACCTGGACATGGATTAGGTGAGGGAAGGGATCTAGACCTTTTAGATAGATCTTATAAAGATTGGGTTAAGGAAGCAGAACAAGCCTATTTGGAATTGAAAGAAGATCACGATGAGATTTATTTGGTCGGCTTTTCTATGGGGGGGATGATTGCTGCTTACCTGGCAGCAAAGTACACTTGTAAGAAGTTAGTCCTGCTGTCAACATCGAGAAAGTATATTAGTATTCCGCGAATAGGTGTAGATATATTGAACTTTACGCAAAAAGCAATGCGAAGAAAGTTAAAAGATGATGCTTTGTTTCATCATTATCGAAAAAAATATGGTTCTGTTCCTGTGAAAGCAATCCGTGAATTTCTAAAATGCATGAAATTCACCAAACCATACTTAAAGGAAATTCATTGTCCTGTTTTTATAGTACAAGGAATGCAGGATGGGATGGTGCCGTATAAAGCGGTACATTATTTGGACAAAGAAATACCAGTAGATGTGGAGATTATTTATTTTCATGACTCAAAACATCTCATCTGTCTTGGTGAGGATAAAGATGTCGTTATTGATGCGGTGTTTCAATTTCTAATAAAAGAAGAAAAGACGTGATTTACTGTTGATCAGTAAATCGCGTCTTTTCTTAAATTGGCTAGCTCTCATTCTTTCGGAGTGGACTCGCCTTTCCGGCTTAACTATGATCGATGGTTATTTTCATTTTGCGTTTTCTCCTGGTGCTAGCGATGAACAGGAGCAAGCCGAAGATGACAATGGTTCCTCCCAGCCATTGCGACCAGGTAATGAGTTCATTCAGGATGACATAGGCGAGTAATGATGCCCCGATTGGTTCAAAAAGGATCCCCATTGAAATGACGGAAGTACTCACCCACTTTAATGCCCAGTTCAGTAAATTAAGCCCCAAAATTGTTGGGACGATAGCAAGACCGAGGAAGATCAACCATTCATCAGACTCGTAACCTGTTAAGGGATTCGAAACAGAGATATTATAGATAATAATCGTTAGTGCACCGATACTGTAAGCAATGAATGTATAGCTCATGACCGAAAGCTTTGTTCGGACACCTTGCCCAAGTAAAAAGTAAATCGTAATAAACATAGCACCTAATAAAGCCAGAAAATCACCATAAAGAGCCTCACCGGCAATCTGGAAATCTCCCCATGCAATAATAACACTGCCAAAAATGGCGATAAGCATGCTAATCACTGTGCCAGCAGTAAAACGTTCATGAAAGAACAGGTAAGTGCCAATAAAGGCGAAAATAGGTTGTAATGTCACGATCACAGTAGAACTCGCTACAGATGTATATTGAAATGATTCAAACCAGACGATATAATGTATCGCCAAACTGATACCGGCTACTATCGTTAATAGCCATTCTCTTTTGGCTAATTTTCTTAATTCATCTCTTCTTTTCAAAAGAATATATGGTAACAGTAAAATTGCTGCAAATAACAAACGGTAATTGGCTGTTACAGCCGAAGGAACTTCTGCAGCTAACTTTACGAGTACCGCAGCAGTAGAAACAGAGATCACACCAATAAAAATCGCTAAATATGGAATGAAATGCTTGTTCACAACATCACCTACAATATTTAATAAATCAATCTATTTCTTAAGTATAACAATTATTTTAGGAAATCCTAATGATATCTATCCAGAAAAAGCTCAATTGTTTGAAACGAACCGAAATATTATATAGAATTAACGTGAAGAGTGTGTTATGATGAAATAATCCATTGAGTGGTCATTTATAAGCCTCTTCCAAATGTGGAGGAAGGCTTTTTTCATTGTTATTCGTATGTATCTTAGTCAGCGTCAAGATTTCTTACGATAACGACATTTATAGAAAGTAGCTTATCCTACTTTTTGCATATTTTTTTAATGTAGATAGTACAACTTGGATACACTGATAATAACGACGAAAAAATGATAATAAAGATGAGATTTATATAGTGAAAAAGGAGTAGAAATTAATAGTGACAAATTTTAATGAATTAGGTATTTCAGCGTCAATTATGAAAGCATTAGAGAAAATGGGATTTGAAGAAGCAACGCCAATTCAAGCTCAAACGATTCCGTTAGGCATGGGAGGCAAAGATGTCATCGGCCAGGCACAAACAGGTACTGGTAAAACGGCAGCTTTTGGTATTCCGATGATCGAAAAAATTGACCCTAACGAACGTAAAATTCAAGGGTTGATTGTTGCACCTACAAGAGAATTAGCAATACAGGTGTCAGAAGAAATGCATAAATTAGCGAAATTCAAAGGTGTTCGTACATTGCCTGTCTATGGTGGGCAGCATATGGAACGCCAAATTAAAGCGTTAAAGGATCGCCCGCATATTGTAGTAGCAACCCCAGGACGGTTGTTAGATCATTTACGTCGTCGTACCATTCGTGTCGATCAAGTACACACTGCTGTATTGGATGAAGCAGATGAAATGTTGAATATGGGCTTTATCGATGATATCCGTGATATCTTAAAAGCAATTCCAGAAGAGAGACAAACCTTACTGTTCTCTGCAACCATGCCAAAAGAGATTCGTGATATTGCGGCAACATTGATGAAACAACCAGAAGAGGTAAAAGTAAAATCAAAAGAAATGACGGTTTCGAATATTGATCAATACTTCGTGGAAGTACATGAGAAACAAAAATTCGATACACTGACAAACTTACTAGACATCCATGTGCCTGAATTAGCGATAATTTTTGGACGTACGAAAAAACGTGTTGATGAGCTGACAGAAGGCTTGCAAGCTCGCGGTTTTCGTGCGGAAGGAATCCATGGTGACTTAACACAAGGTAAGCGTACTTCTGTGTTGAAAAAATTCAAGTTTGGTCGTATTGAAATTTTGGTAGCAACAGACGTAGCTGCACGTGGATTAGATATTTCAGGTGTAACTCATGTATACAATTTTGATATTCCACAGGACCCGGAAAGCTATGTACACCGTATTGGACGTACAGGTCGTGCCGGAAAGATGGGCGAGGCTATTTCTTTTATTACACCAAGAGAAGTTCCTCACTTGCATTTAATTGAAAAAGTTACGAAAAGCAAAATGAAGCGTATGACAGCACCTAGTTATGATGAAGCAAAACGTGGACAACAACAATTAACTGTACAGAAATTAATCAGAACGATTGAGAAAAAGGAACTTCAGGATTACCGAGAGACAGCTAGCGAAATTCTAGACGAATACGATTCCGCAACAGTTGTCGCAGCAGCATTAAAAATGCTAACTAGAGAAAGAAGACAAACACCAGTTACCTTAACATCTGTTCAACCAGTAAGTGTTAAAAAAGGATCGAACAATAAAGGTAACAACAAAAAATTCAGAAACGATAAACGTGGGTTTGGTCGCAAAGGAAAACAAGGTGGCCGCAACCGCAAATTCCAAAACAAACGTACTAATAAAAGGTAAAAAAAGGTCCGTTGCAAACACTGCAACGGACTTTTTTTAGATTTTACTTGATCTTATAGACAGAATAATTGGATAGTTAACGTTTGTGTCCATAAGAGTGATTCTTATGGACACTTTTTTAGTATAACCTCTATTTCTGTCTGTAACGTAAGCGTGATAGAATGAATCCACCGTTACACTAAAAATATCGCTACAATCGCCAAAATCGGAATACCTAGTACTGTCATATAGCCGATAAAGGATAGGGACTTAACATAACTAAGTTCTTCTGGATTTAAGTTGGATGCTACTTCCATCACTTCTGCTTTAGCTTTTTGAATCTGTAGGAAACTGAACACAATAACAGCTAAAATAATAAGCAATGGTACAATTAAACTAGCAACAGATAAGTTTTCTTCGCCCATAAACATAAACCCTAAAATAATCATGAATATCGGAATCGCTTCGATTAATCCAACCTGGATAAAAAAGCGAATTTGATCTTTTTGAAGACCTTTAAAGTGAAATTCATTTCGTTTAATTCGATAAGTTAATCCTCTCATTAATCGCTTAAAGGCAAATAAAATACCTAATCCAGCGATTAAGGATGATACGGTAAACAACCAAACTGCCATCAAGATACATTCTCCTTTCGATTAAAACATCCCGGATATTAACCCAAGTAAAACTAATACGATCAGTATACCGAATATAATTGGCTTTAAATAGGGCTTGTAACGATAACGTTTTTTGTTCCAACGATTAGGGTCAAATCCGATATCGTCATCTCTTACTTTTCGTCTATTTTTCCATGGTGAGAATGGTTGTGCATT